>JAAFIU010000137.1 GCA_013298805.1 Cytophagales bacterium
AACAATTATATCGTAAATTTAGGTCATGGAAACAACAATTTATCATTTAGTGCTTCCCGAATGGTGGGAAACTTTCGTCAACAAAGATTATTACGAGTCAGAAACGCTTCAAGAAGAAAAATTCATCCATTTATCTACTGCTGAACAAGTTAATGGGACTTTAGAGAATTACTTTAAAGGAGTTGAGCGTGTATTTTTACTTCATGTTGATACCACAAAACTGACTTCAGAATTGATTTTTGAAGATTTATTTGGGCTTGGCGTAAATTTCCCACATTTGTATGGACGTTTGAATAAAGATGCAGTTATGCAAATACAGGAATTGCTGGCAGATACAGATGGAATTTTGAAAGTGTAAGCTTTGTCATTGCGAGTGCAACGAAGCAATCTGTTAATTTACGAGAAAAGGATTTTAAACTCAAATCAATTTGTTGCGGGTAATGGCTCTTAAACTCTTTGTCATCAATCTTACCAGATTGCTTCACTACGTTCGCAATGACAGCGGTCATATATTTTTTCAACAACATATAAAAAACTAAACACACCAATTTAACGTTTTAAAAATACAAAAAAACGATTCAGGAGAATCGTGATACATAAAAAAAAATAATGCTTTACCCACAAAATATAGAACAAAAATTAGGTTTTGATAAAATTCGGGAACGACTCAATGAATTGTGTGTCAGTACTTTGGGGCGTTCTTTTGTTGAAAAAATACGCTTTTCGGATAATTATGACCAAATCCAAAAAATGATTCGTCAGGTAGATGAAATGAAGAATATTCTTCAATTTGAACCACAGGCTTTCCCTTCGCAGAATTTTTTAGACGTTAATTATCAATTATCCAAAGCCTCAATCGAAGGGGCTTTTTTAACGGAAGATGAGTTTTTTAATGTAAAACTTTCTCTTCGTACCATTCAAGAATGTTTACGATTTTTTGATAATAAAGAGCCAGAAAGCTATCCAACTTTAAGAGAATTGGTCGGAAGTGCTTTTGCCGAAAGAGAGAAAAAAGATGATGAAAAATCAAAAATTCAGATTCAAAATCCAAAATTAGAAATTCGTTCTCTGCTTGATGCCTTCGATAAAATTATTGATGATAGAGGCAAACTGAAAGATAATGCCAGTGCTGAATTGCAGGTCATTCGTAAGAGAATACAAGTACAGGAAGTTGATTTACGGAAGAAATTAGATAGTATTCTTAAAAATGCACGCTCAAATGGCTGGATTACGGATGACTTTTCATTGACATTGCGTGGTGGTAGAATGGTAATTCCCATTGCGGCCGAACATAAAAGAAAGATAAAAGGCTTTGTTCATGATGAATCTGATACCGGAAAAACCGTTTTTCTTGAACCAACTGAAGTCTTGGAAGCTAATAACGAAATTCGAGAATTAGAGTCGGCAGAAAAGCGTGAAATTGTCAGAATTTTGATGGAATTAACCACCAAAATGCGTCCACAAGTTCCCGTTTTACGGAAGGCTTACACCTTTTTGGGAATTGTAGATTTTATCCGTGCAAAGGCAAGATTGGCAATTGAAGTCAACGGAATTGCTCCATTAAGCATTAATAGTCAGGTAGTTGATTGGAAAAATGCGGTTCACCCTTTGTTATTTTTATCATTCAAAAAACAAGGGAAAACGGTAAGGCCATTAACCATTACACTCAATTCTGAAAATAGAATCCTATTGATTTCTGGACCCAATGCGGGTGGTAAATCCGTGACTTTAAAAACACTTGGTTTACTCCAATTTATGTATCAATGTGGTTTGTTAGTGCCAATGGCGGAGCATTCAACGATTGGAATGTTCCGAAATGTTTTTATTGACATTGGCGACGAACAAAGTCTTGAAAATGACCTCAGTACGTACTCGTCTCACTTGACGAATATGAAATATTTTCTCCTTAACTCCGACCGTAAAACTTTATTTCTCATTGATGAATTTGGAACGGGAACAGAGCCAAGTTTGGGCGGTGCAATTGCCGAAAGTATTTTGGAAGACCTCAATAAATCGGGAGCTTACGGAGCGATAAATACGCACTACACCAACCTAAAAACCTTTGCTGATAAAACCAATGGACTCGTAAATGGAGCGATGCGTTACGATGCTGAGCTACTTGAACCGATGTATGAATTAGAAATTGGAAAACCTGGAAGTTCATTTGCCATTGAGATTGCCTATAAAATTGGTTTGCCCAAAGCAATTATTGACAAATCGAAGCAACGAATTGGTAATCAGCAGGTTAATTTTGAGAAATTACTCAAAGAATTGGAAATTGAGAAGAAGGTTTTTGCCGATAAAAATGTCGAAAATGCAACCAAACAACGCAAACTTGACCAGTTGTTGGAACAGTATGGTACGCTAAAAACGTATTTGGACAATGAGAAAAAGACGATTCTGAATACGGCAAAATTGCAAGCGAAAGAACTGGTAAAAAATGCCAATCAAAAGATTGAGGCAACCATTAAAGAAATTCGTGAGCAAGGGGCAGAAAAACTTTCAACCAAGGAAATTAGACAAGATTTACAAGATTTTCAAGATGGCTTGAAAATGGAAAAAGTTGTAGCTCAGGTTACTCCAAAAGAAGAAAAAGAACAACCTGAAAAAGACGTTATTGAGGTGATTCAAGGCGAAATTACGGTGGGTTCTTTGGTAAGAATTAAAGGACAAGAAGCATTGGGAGAAGTATTAGGATTGCGTGGAAAAGATGCCGAAGTTGCCATTGGAGATTTGAAAACTACGGTAAAACTGAATCGTTTGGAGAAAATTTCTCGTAAAGAATTCAAACAAAAAACAGGTTCTAAAACAAAAGTAGTTGGGGTGGATATGAACGATAAAATGATGAATTTTTCGTTTAATTTAGATATTCGAGGAAGACGTGGAGAGGAAGCTTTAGTGGAAGTGGACAGATTTATGAATGATGCCATCATGGTTGGTTATGACGAACTTCGTATCATTCATGGCAAAGGCGATGGAATTCTCAGAACCTTGATTCGTAATCATTTACGGGGTTATAAGCAAGTTGCCAAAACCCAAGACGAACACGCAGACAGAGGCGGAGCAGGCGTTACGCTCGTGAGTATGAAGTAATCAAGTAACCAATACCCAATAAATTTTAACCAATGGAATATCAAGAATTATTAGCCAAATTTAACCCAAGCGAACAACTTATTTTACAGTATTATTCAATGCTGGACGAAAAACTCAATGCGGGAGAATTTGATAGCTTTTTAGCAAAAATGAGCCTTACCAACGAAGGAAAGACTTTTAACGGGTCGCTTTGTACAAAATTAAGGCAGAAATATATTGATAATGGCATTTTAATTAAGCAACCCATTAACAATTATTTGTTTTTCGTAGATATTTCATTCAAAGAATTTTTGGTTAAAAAAGCCTCGGAAGAAGATTGGTTTGGCACGGCTTGTAGCAAAATTAAATCATTTTATCCAATCCAACTATGGGATTATACTCGGTCTGAATATCGAAGAGCAAGAGATTTTAGATTGGCTATTTACGGGCAGAATTTTTCTTATTTAATGGAAAAATTAGACCCCGAGGAAATAAAAGAAAGTTATAAACAAATTTTAGCGGTCGTTTTTAAATTCGGCTTGAGTTTAGAAAATCTTAGTGTTTTTCCACCAGAAATTATTCGTCAGGTATTAATAATGCTCGCCAATGATGCCATTATTCGAGGAGATTCAGTTCAGATTTTTTTAAAACATTGGCTTGATAATAAACTTCCTAAAGATGTTAGATACATTGATTACCAGTGTACTGAGTTGTTTTTACAAGGAAATTTAAAGGAATCTTTATCCATTATTAACGCCCAAAAAGAACTTAACTATCGTCTTTTGAGCCTCTGGGGATTGATTGAAACCATGAATGGCAATTATTCTTCGGCTATCAAAATTTACGAAGAATCTTTGAAAGCATGGAAAAAAGAAACTAAGAAAAAGAAGGGATATTTCATTGAATGGTCATTGTTGGGTTATGGTTTGGCACTTTACAAAACAAAAGAAAGTAGCTTTTTAAATTTCTATCAAGACTACGAGAAATACGCTTATAAAAACTTCGATATTCAGAATTACGTACAGATTTTAGGTTCATTATACGCATTTGCAACCAATAATGATGCCCGTGCGAAGGGCTTACTTCAATCGGTAAACATCAATACTTTTTCGGTTTTTCAAACCTTTTGGCTACTGATTTTCTCTTCCAATATTCCGAAGGCATCTTTTGAAGAAAATCTTGTTTTTACCTCTCTTCGTAACGCCGAAGAGAAAGGTTTGAAACTCATCGAAAGAGAAATCCTATTTAATATTTCTCGAAAAAAAGAATCCCTTTGGAATAATAATCGAGAAGAACGATTAGAAAGACTCAATAAAGAAATTGGTAATATGCCAATGGGTGGAATAATTCCTGTGGTTGAAGATTGGGAACGAAGTTTAAGTATTTTAGCCGCATTAGGAGAAGAAATTGAAGGAACAAATTTAGCGGTAAAAGTAGCTGAAGGAACGCAAAGATTGGCTTGGTTTATTGATTTTAACGCTCAGGAGGTTCAGCCAATTGAGCAAAAAATGAATAAAACGGGTTGGACAGCAGGACGAAATGTTGCTTTGAAAAGGTTGAAATCGGGGGAATTGAAATACTTGACTTCACAGGATGAAAAAGCTGTTCAAATAGGACTTATTGAAGAAACCCAAAGTGGTGGTTGGGGCTATTACGGTTCAACGACTAATTTATATTTTGACTTTGAAAAAACGTTGCCTGCTTTGGTTGACCATCCTCTTTTATTTTTGATGGCTCCGCCAAACCTGCCCGTAAGTTTAGTAAAAGGAGAAATTTCTTTACAAGTAAAACAAGACAAAAATGGGTTGAAAATTACTTTTGATGAAACTTTTAATCAAGCTGGTTTGATGTTGGTTAGAGAAACCGCTACTCGTTATAAAATTTTAACTATCACGCCTTTACACGTTAAAATTAAGCAAAGTTTTTCTGGAAAGTCCTTGAATATTCCAGCTTCTGGCAAGGAAAGTTTGCTAAAAGCTTTGAGTCCATTGGCTAAAAAAATGGCGATTCAAAGCGAACTCGACGAGCAACTTACCGACTTGCCAACGGTTGTGGCTGACTCAAAAATATATGCTCTCATCACGCCAATCAATGAAGGTTTTCACCTTGAACTTTTCGTAAAACCATTCTCTTCTACTGCTCCATACATGAAAGCGGGCAAAGGCTCAGAAAATGTGATGGCAATGGTCAATGAAGTGCGTACACAGACGAAGAGGGATTTTAAAAAGGAAAAGAAAAACCTGAAAGAAGTTGAAGAAATGTGTCCGTATTTGGTGGCGACCGAAAACGAAAATCACGAATGGCTTTTGGATACGCCCGATGATTGTTTGCAGGTGATGATTGAATTGGAAAAACCAAAACAGCAAAATAAATTAGTGATTGAGTGGCCAAAAGGTCAAAAACTCAAATTGATGGGTAATATCACCGCTGAAACGCTCAATATCAACATTACAAGTAAAAATAATTGGTTTGAAGTTTCGGGAGAAACTAAGGTTGATGACGGTTTGGTGATTTCCTTGCGTGATATTTTACAAAAGCTTAACGGGCAAAGTAATTTTATTGAAATGTCTGACGGTCAGTTTATTAGCATTACCGATAAGCTCAGAAAACACCTGCAAATGATGCGTTCCGTCTTGGATGATAAGATGCGAGGTAATATTTTGGCATCCAGTGTTTTTGAAGATTTGTCGGATGAAGTCAAGAATTTTAAGGCGGATAAGGCATGGAAAGACAACATCAAGCGTTTGAAAGATGTGCGGTCGGTGAAAGCAGAAATTCCAAGTACATTTCAGGCAGAATTACGTCCATACCAAGAGGAAGGTTATCAATGGCTTTCGCAATTATCCAATTGGGGCGTTGGGGCGTGTCTTGCCGATGATATGGGACTCGGGAAAACCATTCAAGCCCTTGCTTTACTGTTGCAACGAGCCGAAAAAGGTCCTGCTTTGGTGGTTGCTCCTTTGAGCGTTTGTCGAAATTGGGAAAAAGAAGCTCGCCGTTTTGCTCCAACTTTAAACCTCTTGATTTTTGGCGGAACAAGCCTTGAACGCAAGGAATTGTTAGAAAATGCCAAAGGATTCGACCTTGTGGTTGTCAGCTACGGATTGCTTCAAACGGAGGAAGAACTTTTCAAGCAAACCAAATTTGCCACCATTCTTTTAGACGAAGCTCAAGCCATTAAAAACCGAACAACTAAGCGTTCTAAAACGGTAATGGCATTGGACGGTGATTTCAAAATTATTACTACTGGAACGCCCGTAGAAAACCATTTGGGAGAATTATGGAATCTTTTCAATTTTATTAATCCAGGACTTTTGGGTTCTCACGACCGTTTTAATGAGCATTTTGCCATTCCGATTGAACGAAATCAGAGTTTGGAAAGACGAAGAGCTTTGCAAAAAGTCATTCAACCGTTTATTTTGAGAAGACGCAAAAATCAAGTTTTAGACGAACTTCCCGCCAAAACTGAAATCGTATTAAACGTAGAAATGTCTGCCGAAGAACGCTCTTTTTATGAATCATTACGCTTGGATGCCCTTGAAAGAATTGCCTCGGATGCAGGTGAAATTCAAGATAAAAGATTTAAGATTTTGGCAGAATTAACCCGTTTGAGACTGGCTTGTTGTAATCCGAAATTGGTCAATCCTGATATTCCATTGAGTAGTTCAAAACTCGAATTGTTTGGTGAGGTCATGGAAGAATTACTCGAAAACAAACATAAAGCATTAGTATTCAGTCAGTTTGTAAAACATTTGGCAATTGTAGAAGAATATCTAATCTCCAAAAATATCTCTTATCAATACCTCGACGGTAGTACGCCAGCCGTAAAAAGGCAAGAACGAATTGATGATTTTCAACGAGGAAAAGGCGATGTATTTTTGATAAGTTTGAAAGCAGGAGGAACAGGTTTGAACCTCACCGCTGCCGACTACGTCATTCACCTTGACCCTTGGTGGAATCCAGCGGTAGAAGACCAAGCCACTGACAGGGCTCACCGCATGGGACAACAACGCCCCGTGACGGTTTATCGTTTAGTAACTGAAGATACCGTAGAATCAAAAATATTGAAACTTCACGAAACAAAACGAGATTTAGCCGATGGACTTTTGGAAGGTTCGGAAGGAAGCGGAAAACTCTCAGCAGACCAATTAATGGATTTGATTAGGGATATATAAATGATTGATTTTGATTTTCACAACGTACAATAATGTCTATTAAAAAACTTACTTTTTTACTCTTTCTATCCATTTTTAGCAAGACACTTTTTGCTCAAGATAATCCAAGATATTTGGCATTTTCATTAATAAATCTTGACCATCGTAGCCCCCAAATTGTTGATATTCAGAAGGCGGCAGATTTAGGGATGAATGCCTTTATTGTGAGTATCAGAAAAGACGTTGTTGTGGGGCAAAAAGTAAGTCAGACCAATCCTTGGCAACAATACGATGACCAAATTGCCACTGCCCGTAGCAGAGGAATGAAAATTTGTTTCAGAATTGTTTTTGCCACTTGGTGCAACAATAAAACGGTTGGCGAACCATTTGATAATAACGTTGGTACTTGCACAGGTTTTGATGCTTCCGAGAGAATGTTTGGCATTGATACAAAGGGAGTTGGTAGGGTTCATCAGCAGTCATTTGGGTATGAAGGCTGTGATAAAATTGATGATTGTGGGCAAATGATGACAACCAGTTTGTCGTCTGCCAAGACGGTGCAAGAAATGAAAGATTTTACCCTTCAAGTTTTACAACATTATAAAGCCGTCATTGATGCAGGCGATGTTATTTACTGTTCAGCCGTAATTACGCCAGAACAAGAATTCGGCTTTCCATTTAGCACTACCAAAGGTTTAGATGGCGTTGTAAATGCTCTTTTTGATTATTCTCAGTCTATGATTTTGGGTTTTAGAGAGTGGTTGAAAGTTAAATATGTCAATGATTTTTCAAAATTGAAATCTGCTTGGGGAAGTTACGCCAACACCTTTGCCAATTTTAATACTCTTGAACCTCCCAAACCCAATGGACAGTATAATTGGACGGTTTTTTTGTTGGGACAAGCGGGTAATGATTGGTACATATATCGGCATAAAATGCTTAAAGATTATAGTACAATTTTTACAAAAACCGTTAAAACATTCAATAGCCGTTTAAAAGTAATTAATGATTATGGCTCAATCAATGACCAACCAACGGTACAGCGTGGAACATTCGCATTTAAAGATATTGGCGAAGTAACCGATGGCGTAAAAATGAATAGTAATCCTTATCAAGACCATCGTTTTATTATGGATGTGGCTCGGAGCAATTTTAAGGATAAGTGGATTATGATGGAGGTAGAATCTTTTAAAGACCGAACCGACCTCCAAGAAGCTCATTTTATAGAAGCGTTTACACACGGAGCAAAATTGGTGGGAGCGTTTAATTTTGATGTCTTGAATAATCCTGCTCATCAGGATTTACTAAGACGAATGACTGATAAATATATCAAAGGAAATCAACAAGTTGAAAAAATAGAAACCTGTGGTACAACCATTAGTTCTGTGTATGAATTATTGGAAGATGGTGGTTGTGCCTATCAAAAAACGAATCCCAATACCGATTGTAGGTCGTATAGAGATTGGGCAAATCTGAAAAAAATAAATGGCGATAAACCCGTTAATGTAATTTTGGATGAAAGTTTTGTAACTGGAAAACCCTTTAAATTATCGCCCTCAGAATTATCTGCTTGTGGTTCAATTCCAAACTTTAAAGAAGTGTATTCTGTTGATTGCCAGAAAGTTGGTTCAAAACCAAAAGCCAGTGATAATCTAAAAGGAATGATTGAAAGTTTATCTTGTGATAAAATTGTGGGTTGGGCTGTCAATACGAAAAACTTAGACGAAATACAGACAATTGATATTTATGTAGATAGTATTAAAATAGGAACGACTCAAGCTAATATTGGCAATCGTCCAGATTTAGTTACGACTTTCAATAATGCCAAAGCCAATTTTCGAGGTTTTAGTTTTTCTTTACCCGATACCGCTTGGTATAAATCTGGACAAGCGAAAAGGTTTTATGCTCGTTTTGCCAACACCAGCACATTATTGGAAGATAGCGGAGACTTGAAAGTATTGGCTTGCGAAGGTATAGGCTCGGGTATTTGTGGAGCAAAATATCGTTTAATTATCTCACCCGATTCATTAACCAATGTTTTAACCAAAGCGACTGATTACAAAATTGCGGTTTCATCCAATACAAAATGGCAAATTTCTAAAAATGTCAATTGGCTAATAACCAGCACCGATACAGGAAGTTATAATGGAAGTTTTATCCTTAAAATTACGGCTAATGGAGATACTGGAACACGTAAAGGAAAGGTTACATTAACGGCAGGTAATTTAATTAAAAGTATCACCATTGCCCAAAAAGGCATTGGTCAACCTTATTTAATCGTTTCACCAGATTCAATTAATACTATTACTTCGGCTGGGGCTTCCTATCGAATTGTCCTTAATTCAAATGTGAAAATCACCCTCACAAAGGATTCAAAATGGATTGTTGCTGACCCCGAAGGAGAAGTGAGTACTTCGTTTGGGCTAAGAGTAGAACAGAACCCCGATACATCAACCCGAAAAGGAAAGGTTATCTTGGCTGGGCAGGGTGTCAAAAAAGTTTTTTACATCGTCCAAAAAGGGAAAGGGCAAGCGTGTATTGCTTGCAACGGTACAATTGACACCGATAAACCTTTCAATGACCCCAATGAAGTGGCGGGTCAAATAGCTCCTAATACTTACAGAGGTTGGGTAGAAGCCGTTTCGTGTTGTAATGTGAAAGGTTGGGCGTTTGATTCGCAAAATTTTGATGATAATTTGACCCTTGATATTTACTTAGATAAGCAAAAAATTGGCTCAACCATCGCTAATTTGGGCTATCGGACAGATTTAGCTTTTAATTATCAGAGCGATAAATTATTGTATAAATCTTTCTGCTTTCCCATTCCCAAAAGCACTTTAGATTCTTTCAAAAATGGGAAAAACAAACAATTAAATGTTCGTTTTGGGGGTACAATTACGAAGGTATTTTCTCCCGAACAACGTACTTTGCTTTGTAGTTTAGGTCAAAATTGTCCAGATGGAGAAAATTGTGAAGAAAGAGGTTTTCAAGATTATTTGGAAGTCGTTTACCCCAATCCGAGCAAAGACATTTTTAAACTGTCTTTATATTCACTAAAAACTCAAGCGGTAACGTTAAAATTGGTGGATATTGAAGGACAGTTATTGAAGAATTTTCCATATAATGTAGTGAATGGTTTGAATAACCTCGAAATTGATGCCACAGGACTCAGAAATGGCGTTTTATTATTATCAATCGGTTTAGAAAATGGAAATACCTTGTTCAAACGATTGATTAAGATTGAGTGATGCGGAGGAAGGGAAAATGGAGAAAAGGCTGGATTGTTTTATCCAATTTCCTTTCTCCATTACTCCTTTCCTCCTGTTAAAGAACGTTAGAAGTTTGCTCTTTGATTTTCTCTAATTCATCTTTCATATTTACGACAATTCTTTGAAGAATTACGTCGTTTGCTTTTGAACCAATTGTGTTGATTTCACGACCAATTTCTTGAGAAAGAAAGTTTAATTTTTTACCGTTTCCTTCTTTCAAAACTTCTTTAAAATAGTTCAGATGTGTGCGTAAACGTACTTTTTCTTCCGAAATATCATATTTTTCGATGTAATAAATCAATTCTTGCTCAAAGCGATTTTTATCAAATTCTTCATCTCCCATTAGCTCCGTTACTGATTTTCTCAAACGCTCACGCACGGCAGGAATACGGTTTTTATCTTGTGCCTCGGCTTCGGTTAAAAACTCGCCAATTTTATCAATATATTCTATGAATTTTGCCGAAACGATTGCTCCTTCACGCAAACGAAATTTTGTACATTCGCCAATGGCTTGATTGACGGTTTTCAAAATTTGTTGCCATTCTGCTTCTGCTTGCTCTTCCGAAGCCACCTCGGTATTGAAAGCATTGGGTAAAGTCAGGGCAATTTTGAATAATTCAATCGGGTCATCTGCCGCAAAATCTTCAGAAGATTCTATCAAATCCTTCATGTAGGCATTTACTAATGGACGATTGATACTTGTACCAGAACTGGCAACATCGGTATAATTGGTGGTAAGGTTAAACTCAATTTTACCACGTTCAAGAGCTTGCGTTAATAAATTTCTGATTTCTATTTCTCTGAAAGACAGGCTTTTAGGGATTCTACAATAAATATCAGTAAATTTAGAGTTTAGAGATTTTACTTCGGCAGTAACGGTTAAACTGCTCGATTCTGAAACAGCTTTACCAAAACCAGTCATTGATTTTAACATTTGAAAATTGTTTTGAGTATGGTTATTAGTTATTAGTTATCTGTAATTAGTTGTTAGAAATTAGGGCAAACGCACGAGAATTAAATAATTAACTGTTTTAGGTACTCAACATCAAAAGCGGCTTTTACTCTTCTTTTTTTTAGACTTAGTTTATCCTTATGCTCTGAAATAACTTGCAGAGCT
>JAAFIU010000311.1 GCA_013298805.1 Cytophagales bacterium
AAATGTGGCAAAATCCACGTTTCGATAGTATTTTTACTAAGTATTCCCATTTTGTGATATTTTATGATTTAGCACCACAAAATTCTCACTTATTTGGGAATATTTTTCAAAAGTTTAAACAGCTTCGATGTCTATTTTTTTCAAATGTACCCAAAAAAAAGCTAAAATTAATTTTTCAAAAATCAAAACCATTTCATTCGCTGTATCTTCGCAAAGATTTTTAAAACCACACCCATGTTCAAAAAAATATTTCTCTTTATTGCGGTTTCAGTATCGCTTTCGTCGTGTGTGAGCGTATATGTTCCGCCAACGAATACCAATAAAACGACAACCAATACCAATGCACAAACCAAAGTAGCGGCAAATTTCCCCGAAGGTTTTGATGGTGCATCAAAAAGTCGTTACGAAGCAGGAAATATCAATGTTTCATCGGGGCAATGGTATTTAGACAATGCCGTTATGGGTGGTGCTGAAAACGACCAGAAAAATGGCACAAAGGCCATCAGAATGAAAGAAATGGCAAAAGTTACCATGACTTTTGACTGCCAGACGGGAATTCAGCAGGTTCGTTTGAAGTACGGGGTTTATCAATTAGATAAAAATAGCACCTTTGAATTATGGGTTTCTTCAAATTCGGGTAATTCATGGCGACAAGTGGGTTCTACGGTAACTGCCACCGACAAATCTTTACAAGATGCTGTTTTTAATGTTACTCTTCAACAAGCCTCACGCATTGAAATTCGTAAAACGGATGGCTCGGCAAACCGCTTGAATATTGACGATATTTCCATTATTACTTATGGTGGTGGTTCATCGAACAATACGTCAATTCCTTCCCCAACGCCTACCCCAAAACCTAAACCCGTTGATAATGGCTCGACGGTAGCGTCAAAAGATGACCATTTGACCTTGGGAAATCCTTCGAATGCGGCTTCAAACGCCTCATATTCTACCAATTATTTGATGGTGAAAGAAGCCTTCGCCATGTCTTACAATAAAAATAAAAACATTGCTAATTGGGTTGCGTGGCATTTGAGTACCGCTTGGAAAGGAGATATTGACCGCCAAAATGACTTTCGCCCCGACCCAAGTTTACCGCAAAATTGGTACGAAGTAACACCAAGAGATTATACCAATACGGGTTTCGACAAAGGACATTTATGCCCTTCTGATGACCGTGACGGGGTTTTGGAGGAAAATCAAGAGACTTTTTTTATGACCAATATGACTCCACAAGCCCCCGACCATAACCGAGGAATTTGGAAAATATTAGAAGAATACGGTAGAATTTTGACCCAACAAGGCAATGAAGTTTACATATTTGCAGGAACAATTGGGCAAGGAGGAACAGGAGCAAATGGATTTGCCAAAACAATCGGCAAAAACGATAATATCACCGTACCTGCATCGCTTTGGAAAATAATTATAGTATTGCCAATTGGGCAAAATGATGCGGCGAGAATCAATGAAAATACCCGAATAATTGCCGTAAATATTCCGAATGACAATAGCGTTGGTTCGGATAGTTGGAAAAAATACCGAGTTTCGGTTGATGAAATTGAACGCCTGACGGGTTATGATTTCCTATCAAATATTTCGCCTGATATTCAAGTGGTTATTGAGGCGAGGGTGGATAAGTAAGGCTTAATGATGAGTTATGAATGATGGAAAATTGGCATTATCATCCTTCCAAATTGATAACTCATCGCCAACCTCTCAAAAAAATTGGCACAGAATTTGGCATACCTATCAAAAAGATACTACTTTTGTTGTTCATAATGCAAAAAACTTCACACATATCTCGTCTATTTAGCGTCTTTTTGATGTCGCTGATGCTGATGTTTACTGTTTTCGGTAAAACATTTTCGGCATCACAAACACGTCAGCAAGCAGTAGAAAAGGCGAAAACGGAGCAAACTAAACATTCTGAAAAATCTGACAATTGCTCAATTTCAGAACTTTCAGTGATGCAAGTATCTGCCCCAGTGACGATTGATTTTTCGCAAGATTTTATTTTCAATTCCCAAGTATTTTCATTTTTGATGCCTGAAAAACATATTCAGACTATCAAAAGCCTTTCATTCAGACTTCCTCATCTCGAAATTCTTTTCGAGCATTTTATCGTTACCAACGCTCCGTAATTTATTTATCGGTTTATTAGTTATTGGTTATCGGTCAATTAGACAATGATTGATTCAATACGTCCAATAACAATCACTGATGTCCCTTCGGAATCATTGTGTACAGACTTGTACTTACTATTCACTTTTATAAATTCTCAGTTTATCGGTTTTATTGCAGAAGGTTATATTTAAACTATTTGACTAATAACCAGCTACCATTCACTAATTCCCGATAACAAACAACCAATTACAAATCATGCGTTACAAAAATGCCATTCTCTGGCTGACTGGAGTTATTTCAGCCTTATGTTTATTTTTCCTTTCTTTCACTTGGAAAGCAGGTGCAATCCGTGAAGATGCTTCTAAATATGCAACTGTTGCGGGTAAATATGACCCCGCAAGAAGAGTTCACTTTATTGATTCTTTGTGGAAACAACCTGTATATTTAGGATTTACTTTACAAGAAGTTACCACGTATGCACTTCACAAAGGTCTTGACCTTGAAGGTGGTCTTCACGCAGTTTTGGAGGTTTCTCCAGTTGAAATTTTACGTGCATTATCTGGAAAAAGTAATGATGTAAATTTCGAGAAAGCATTGGCTGAGGCAACAAAAGCACAAGCAAATTCGACAAAACCTTTCAACGAATTATTCTTTGAGGCTTTCGCTAAAATTGCTCCAAATCAAAAATTGGCAACAATTTTCGCTAACTCAACAAACGTTGGTAAATTAAACTTCTCTTCAAGTGACTCTCAAGTGAAGAAAGTTATTAACGATGAGATTGATGGTGCGGTTGACCGTGTTTACAAAACAATCCAAACTCGTATTGACAAATTAGGAGTTGCCAACCCAAACATCCAACGTTTACCAGGTACAAACCGTATTCAAGTTGAATTACCAGGAGTTGATAATCCAGAACGTGCAAGAAAATTATTGTCTGCTGCTTCAAAATTAGAATTTATTGAAGTTTCTGACATTAGCGAATGGGGACAAGGCTTAAATGCTTTAGGTGACTATTTAGCGGCTGAAGAAAAAGCAAAGAAAATTACAGCGACCTCAACAGGAAAAGCTGATACTACAAAAGCAGGTAGTTTGGCAGGTCAGTTATCTGGTGTAGCTAAAACAGCGAAAAAAGATTCAGCGAAGAAAGACACAACGGCAGGTTCAGCTTTGACAAAATTATTCTTGCCTTTAGATAATCAAGGAAGAACTTGGGGTGTTTATCGTAAAGATACTGCTCGTGTAAATGAATTACTCCGTCGTCCAGAAGTGCAATTAATGTTCCCTTCTAATATTTCTTTCTACTGGAATGCTATCGGTATTCCTGCGGTAAATGGTGACGAAATCATTCAGTTTGAAGCATTGAAGAAATTACCAGGTCAAAAAGCAGTGTTAGACGGTGAAACAATTACAGATGCAGGACAAGATTTTGACCAAAATGGTCGTCCAGAAGTTACAATGGCAATGAACGGTGTTGGTGCAAGAATTTGGAAAAACATGACAGCGGCTAACGTTGGAAAACGTATCGCTATCGTATTGGATGACTATATTTATTCTGCTCCAAATATCAACGGAGAAATTGCAGGTGGACGTTCTTCAATCTCTGGTTCATTCACAGTTGAACAAGCAAAAGATTTAGCAAACGTAATTAAATCAGGTAAATTATCAGCTCCAACTCGTATTGTAGAAGACGCATTCGTTGGTCCTTCATTGGGTCAAGAAGCCATCAACCAAGGATACTTATCAATGTTATTAGGTTTGATTTTGGTAGTTGTGTTTATGATTGGTTACTACGGTACACCAGGTTGGATGGCAAACGCAGCCTTGATGTTCAACGTATTCTTCATTGCAGGAGTATTAGTTCAAATTCAAGCGGCTTTAACATTACCAGGTATCGCAGGTATCGTGCTTACATTAGGTATGGCGGTAGATGCAAACGTACTTATCAACGAGCGTATTCGTGAAGAATTACACGCAGGAAAAGGCTTGTTAGATGCTATCAAAATTGGTTACGAAAAAGCCCTTTCTGCGATTATTGATGGTAACGTTACAACAATTTTAATTGGTATTATCTTAATTATCTTTGGTTCGGGTTCGGTAAAAGGTTTCGGGGTAACACTTTGTATTGGTTTGGTTACTTCAGTATTTACTTCGGTTTATATTTCGCATATCTTAATTGAATGGATGGCGAAACGTGCTATTGCAGCAGGGAAAGAAAAAGAAATGACATTTGAAACCTTTATTTCAAGAGACTTATTCAAAAACTTCAACTTCGACTTTATCGGCAAACGTAAATATTCTTATATTTTCTCTTGGTCATTAATTGCCATTGGTATTATTGTATTGACAATGCAAGGAGGTTTCAATTTAGGTCTTGACTTCAAAGGTGGTCGTTCTTACGTAGTAGAAATTGCTAAACCAATTGAAGCAGGTGCCGTTAAGGATGCTTTGGCAAATAGTTTTGAAGGAACAGGCGTAGAGGTTAAAACTTTTAATGGCCCTACAAAATTAAAAATCACTACGGCTTATTTAGTAGAAGATGAAAGTGCTGCTGCTAACCAAAAAGTTCGTGCAGCGGTTGAAGCAGGTTTACAAAAATTTGCAGATTCAAAACCAGTAATTGTTTCTGAGTCTAAAGTAGGAGCAACCATTGCCGATGATATTTTGACGCAATCGTTCATCTCAATTCTTTATGCTCTTATTGCCATCTTTATTTATATCTTATTGCGTTTCCGTA
>JAAFIU010000460.1 GCA_013298805.1 Cytophagales bacterium
ATATGAAATACCTAAAGCATCTCAACAAATACTTTCTGAAATATAAATGGTACTTAATTTTGGGTACATTATTTACGTTTGTTTCCAATCTTTTCGGGGTTGTGCCTGCCCAAATTGTTCGGTACGCCCTTGATTTGGTGAAAGAAACCATTGATTTATATTTCCTTTTCGACGGGTTTAAACTCCAATCTTCTATTTACGAATTCTTCGCTTTTTCAATTCTGCTTTACGGATTGATGATTTTGGTGTTGGCTTTACTGAAAGGTTTTTTCCTATTCTTAGTTCGTCAGACACTCATTGTGATGTCTCGACACATTGAATATGATTTGAAAAACGAAATTTATTATCATTACCAAACCCTTCCTTTAAGTTTTTACCGTAAAAATAACACGGGAGATTTAATGGCTCGGATTTCGGAAGATGTCAATAAAGTACGTATGTACGTTGGGCCTGCCATCATGTACGGTTTGAACTTGATTACCGTGTTTATTCTCGTGATTTGGTATATGCTTTCGGTGAATCAAAAACTGACTTGGTTTGTGCTTTTGCCCGTACCGTTTTTGTCATTTAGTATTTATTTTGTGAATACGATAATCATGCGAAAGTCGGAGCAAATTCAAGCCAATTTATCTAAAATCTCCACTTTTACGCAAGAAGCATTTTCGGGAATTAGGGTTTTGAAAGCCTTTGTTCAAGAAGAACCTTCAACGATTGCTTTTACAAAACAAGCCAATGTTTACCGTGAAAAGTCATTGGATTTAGTGAAAGTTGATTCGTTATTTTCACCATTGGTTTCGGTTTTGGCGGGTTTAAGTTCAGTAATTGTGGTGTACGTAGGTGGTTTAGAAGTGATGGCAGGAAGACTAACCCCTGGAAGTATCACGGAATTCATCATGTACGTCTATATGCTCACTTGGCCAATGATTGCTTTGGGTTGGACGGCTTCGCAAATTCAACGTGCGGCGGCATCACAACAACGAATTAATGAGTTTTTGAATATTAAAACGGATATTAAATCGAAGGAAAATATCGTGAAAGATATTGCAGGAGATATTGACGTAAAAAATGTCAATTTTGTTTATCCAGATTCTGGAATTGTAGCTTTAAAGGATTTTTCAATGCAAGTTTCTGCGGGCGAATCGGTGGCAATTTTGGGAACAACTGGCTCTGGCAAAAGTACCGTTGCCAATTTACTTTGTAGAATG
Organism: Cytophagales bacterium; assembly: GCA_013298805.1. GTDB lineage: Bacteria > Bacteroidota > Bacteroidia > Cytophagales > Spirosomataceae > Arcicella. Next base: position 1,206 of record JAAFIU010000460.1, read on the forward strand.
TACGACGTTACCGACGGCGAAATAAAAGTTGACAATTACCCCATCAAAAATTTGAATGTCAATCATTTACGCTCACAAATTGGGTACGTTCCGCAGGATGTTTTCTTGTTTTCGGATTCAATCAGAAATAATGTGAAATTCGGCAGTGAAAATATGACCGAAGAGCAAATTATTCAAGCGGCAAAAGATGCGGATTTGTATAATAACGTGATTGATTTTCCAGAAGGATTTGATACGGTTTTGGGGGAACGTGGCGTTACGCTTTCGGGAGGACAGAAACAACGCCTTTCCATTGCTCGTGCCATTGCCCGTGAGCCACGCATTTTGATTTTGGACGACTGTCTTTCGGCAGTAGATACCAAAACTGAAAATCAGATTTTGAATAATTTACAGGGAATAATGCAAGGACGTACTTCGGTGATTATTTCGCACCGAGTTTCTTCGGCAAAATTAGCGGATAAAATCATCATGCTTGACGATGGACGAATTGTTGAACAAGGCACGCACGACGATTTGATGGAGGCAAACGGAGTTTATCGGGAATTGTATGATAAGCAAATGTCAACTGAAGATGCAACCACATAGTTTAACCACATAGGTAGGATAGGAAACATAGGATTTGAACAGTATGAAAAAAACTTTTATCCCCAATTCAATTATTTTATTCAGTATCATTTATTTTACTATAATGATATGGGGAATTACATCAACAGAGAATAGAACTGGGCTTTTATTTTATTCAATTATATTGGCAATATTCTTTGTCATATTTGTCTATGAAAGAGATTCTCTTGCTTGTATATTAAAA
>JAAFIU010000107.1 GCA_013298805.1 Cytophagales bacterium
ATGACGGGCATTGGTTTTAAAATTAGATATGAAGTTACAGCGAATCCTTTAAATGTTCAATATTTATCAAGAAAATCAATGTTTTTTCATGGAATAGTTAAAATAAAAAGAGCAAAGACAAATTTGCCAATGCTCTTTCCGATGTGTTGAGATTATGATAGATTTCTACTCTTCTTTTGTTTCGTTGTAGCCTCTTTTGTGGCTAACGTTATTTTCTTCCGAGTGTTCAATGCTTTTTTCTTGTGCTTCTTCCGAATTTAATTCTTCAAAATGAGCTGCTACGGGTTGCTGAATAACCGTCGGTGCTTGCGTTTGCGGTTTGGCTTCATTAGGGTCATTTAAAGGCTTTTGATTTCCCGTTTCAATGGTTTCTGGTCTTGGAATTGCTTCTGGTTGTGTATAACCTTGACCCGTTCCTCCATTTCTGAGGGCTTCTCCTAAAGGTCCATCCCACGTTTTTTCTTCCTGCTGAACAATTATTTTATTAGGCATTTCTCCACCGTTTTGTTCAATAAAGGTTGGAGCGACTGTCTTATGATTTTTTTTAGTTGTCATGTCTTTGATTTTTAGATAGTTAAACTTCTGTGTCAAAGAATGTAACAAATTCGTTCCAACGGAAAAGTGCTGTTTTATGGGGAATTTTATGGGCTATTTTTTCACAGAAAGGAATTCCCGTCTTACATTCCTACTTTTGGTAAAACTGGTAAACTTTCGTTTCCGTCTTCGCTAACTGCTTGAACAGCAAAGAAATAATGGTCTTTTGAGTAGGGAAGCACAATTCCATTTTTTGTCGTGAAAATCTTCTTTTGCCAAAATGGTTGGTAAGTTTCACGCATCAAGACGTAATAGCCTTTTGCTTTGCCTGTTTTGGGTGCTTGCCAAAATAAAGTTGTTGAATTGGTTAAATTTTTGGTATCAATCGTTAAGTTCTGAACCGTTGCAGGTGCTTTCGCTAAATTTGAAAGTGTTGCTAAGTTCATGGCTGTGTTTTTACGAAGATATTCAAAGTCCATCGCTTCTGGCACGTCACCGTATTTAATGCCTTTTTCAGTACGTAAATCTTGGTGCTGATGTTCGTAATTTTCGTTCATTTCCGTGATTCTAACAGCTGGAAAGCCTTTTTGTACGAATGGAGTATGGTCGCCCCCACGTAAGAAACGGTCATTTCTGTAAACCATTACCACCTCTAAATTATCAACATAACGCTCGCCAACTTCTTTTGCGTAACGTGCCAAAGTACGAGCTTTTCCATCATTTTCTTGTCCAAAATTACGGATGCTTGTTGCTTTTTTATCCAATTCAAAAAATGGCAAACCTTCACTAAAAATACGAATTCTGGTATTGTCGATAATATTGGTTTCGTTAGAATTATTTGACCCCATAATATCATTGTTCAAAATTCCTTCGATGTTCCATTTTTCATCAAAGGCTTGATTAGCAAGATGTTCTGCTCCCAAAAGCCCTTGTTCTTCACCACTAACAACTAAGAAAATTACTGTTGCAGGAAATTTCGCTTTGGCCATCACTCTCGCCAATTCAATCACGGCTGCCGTTCCTGAGCCATCATCATTTGCACCTGGAGCATCAGCCGTACGGTTCATTACGTTTGAAACACGGCTGTCAATATGTCCAGAAACCAAGAAAATACGGTCGTCATTTGGGTCTGTACCTTTCAACGTTGCCATTACATTGCCCATTTCTATCTCGGCATCTACTCTTTTTCCGTCGGGTTTGAGTGTCCATGAGTCAATTTTCGCCGTCATTCTTCCTTCCGACTGTTTAGCAAATTCTTGAAAACGACTTAAAACCCAATTACGAGCCGCTCCGATTCCTCTTTTGGGGTCAGTTGTTGTGCTTAAAGTGCTGCGAGTACCAAAACTGACTAATTTTAAAATGTGAGATTTAAGGCTATCGCTATTCACTTCCGAAACCATATTTTCGATGATTGGGTCACGTTGGATAACCTTTTGTGAAAATGCCGAAGTGAAAATTGTTGTTGAAAGGAGGAGTGTTGTAAGCTGTTTTTTCATGAAATTATTGGTTATTTTTCGGTTTGATGATGAATTAATAAAAATACGATTTGTAAGCTTATAAACCAAAAGTGTATTCAACATTTGGCTTTAAACAAATTAATTTCTATCGAACAAAGAGGTAAATATTCCTTTTCCCATAGCTACAAAACAAAAAAGCCGAGCATTGCCCGACTATTTGTAACTTTCTTCTGTTAACCAAAAAACTAATCAATTAAGACTGGCATTAGCTGATTGGAGTTTGTTGATGAAATGTAACTCCTTATAAATCAACTAAATGGAATACTCATACATATATAATTTATCCTTTAATTCTTTTCTTGCAATATGAATTCTATTTTTCACCGTTCCAATTGGAATATCCAATTTTTCGGCAATTTCATGGTATTTGAATCCTCTAAAATACATCATAAAGGGTGTTTTATAAGATTCGTCCAACAAGCCAACGGCTTTGTTGATATCGTTCATCGCAAAAGTGCTAATCGCCATATTATCCGTACTACTTTCTACTGAATTGATAAAGTGTAAGTTATCAGAAGTATCAATGAAGGTATTTTTTCTCACCATTCTTTGGTAATTGGTGATGAACGTATTCTTCATGATTGTGTACAACCACGCCTTCAAATTTGTCCCTTCTGTGTATTTATCTCGGTTAGTAAACGCTTTGAGTAAAGTATCTTGTAACAAATCATTTGCTTCTTCATAATCTCTTGTGAGCTTCATTGCAAACGGTTTTAATGATTTTGAAACCGTACCTATATGATATGTGAATTCTAAGGCTGTCATTGTTTTGGGGGTGTTGTTAATTTGTTTAACAAATATATGATATTATTAAACAAAAATACAAGTATAAAATGTCATTATTTTGAAAAATATTTTCACTAGCTTCCTGAAAATGATTCTAATGATTAAAAAAATGTCTTTTTATTTGTTTTAAGGGCTTTTTTGCTTGAAAGTTATTTCTCTTTTGTTTTTCATGTTTTTGTTGAATAAGGTTAGTGTTTTTTATTGTTTAATATATTTATGTTTTTCATAAACACAATTTTGTTAATTTTTATTTGCAACAATATTGCATAAATAGATTTTTTTTGTGAAAATCTGCGTAAATTGCGGACTAAAAATTTATTACAATTCGTGAAAAAATTTGTTACAATAATTACTTTATTTTTGAGTGCTTGGTTGACATCCTTCGCACAAAAAGCACCATGTATATGCTCCTTAAAAGGCGTAATACATGAGAAAGACATTCATCAGCCTGTTGTTGGAGCTGTTATTTATATTAAAGGCACAAATATTTCGACTTTTGCCGATGGAAATGGTAGATATAACTTCAAAAAACTATGCCAAGGGCAATATACGTTGATTTGTCAAGCCGTTGGTTTTCAGAAAGTTGAAGTAATTGTAAACCTAACACAAGAACACAACGAGGATTTCTCTTTGGAGGATAAAGACGAACACTTACAGGAAGTTGTGGTAGCAGGAAAAAAGATTGAAACGTTAACCCAAACAAAAACCACACTCGACGGACAAGCCCTGGAACAGACTCGTGGACAAACCTTGGGCGAATCTCTCAAAGCCATTTCGGGTGTTACTTCCTTGCAAACAGGTAGCTCTATTTCAAAACCCATTATTCACGGAATGCACTCAAATCGGGTTTTGATTTTGAATAACGGAATCCGACAAGAAGGACAACAATGGGGAAGTGAACACGCCCCAGAAATTGACCCGTTTGTCGCTAAAAAATTGACCGTTGTGAAAGGTGCTGCGGGCGTAAGATACGGCTCAGATGCCATTGCGGGGGTTATTATGGTTGAACCAGACCCGCTATCAGATTCCGTAAATATTCACGGGGAAATTAATGCCGTTGGCTTGTCAAATGGAAGAATGGGTGTTTTTTCAGGAATTATTGAAGGTGGAATTCCTAAAATACAAGGTTTAGCCTGGCGATTGCAAGGTACATACAAACGTGGAGGCGACATCAAAACGGCCGATTATTTCATGGCAAATACGGGAGTACAAGAACGAAACTTCTCGGCTGCGGTAGGTTATAAAAAACAACATTTCGGCACGGAATCATTTTTTAGTTACTTCGATACGCAATTGGGCATTTTCACGGGTTCGCACATTGGAAATTTAACGGATTTGCAAAATGCCATTCAAAACCCAAGACCCAATGAAATTTATACGCCCACTGAACCCAGTTATGACATTAATCGCCCGAACCAAGATTTAGCTCATAATTTATTCAAAATCAAAAGTTTTGCTATCACCGAAAATCTTGGTAAATGGACGCTTACGCTGAGTCGGCAATATGATTGGCGTTTGGAATACGATGCTCCTCGTGGAAATCGAACCTTAAACACACTCAATTTCAAACTCACCACTTATACAGGAGAATTACTGTTAGACCATAAAGCAGTTTTTAAACACATTAGTGGTTCGATAGGTTTAAGTGGTTTATATCAAGAAAACCTGTCTTCTTCTTACGAACTTCGCCAGCCATTGATAAATACCGTTTTGATTCCTAATTATCAAGTAGTCAGCGGTGGTGTTTTCTTGATTGAACGTTATCTAAGACAAAAATGGGAATTTGAAACGGGACTTCGTTATGATTTCAAAAATGCACAGGCTTTTGGTTTAAATTCTTCGGGATTATATTTTGATAATACTTTCAATTTTAGCAATTTATCGGCAACATTGGGGGCGAATTATACGCTAAATGATGCTTTGAGTTTTAAATTGAATGTAGCCAATGCGTGGCGTTCTCCGAATATGAACGAATTGTTTTCGGACGGAATTCACCACGGGGCGGCGGCTTACGAAAAAGGGAATATCAACCTAAAACCAGAAGTTGCCCATAATTTTTCGTTAACTAATAATTTTGAAAAAGAGAAAATCGCCATTGAATTAACGGCTTACCTAAATTATATCAACGATTTTATTTATCTAAAACCCCGTATAGAAAATGGCGTTCCACAAACGGTACTGACTGTTAGAGGAGCATTCCCTGCCTTTGATTATACACAAGTTGATGCTCGTTTTGCAGGGGTAGATTTGTCGATTAATTATTTGATTTCGAATCGGTTATCCATCAATGAAAAATATTCAATGGTTCGGGCAAAGGATATTTTGAATGATGCTTTTATGGTGAACATTCCTACCGACCGTTTGGAGAGTACCTTGAAATATTCGTTTAAGCAACGTGAGGCTTTTGTAAGTATTGGAAATCAGTTAGTTGCACAACAAACCCGTGTAGAAACGAATAGCGATTTTGTATCGCCTCCAACTGCGTACAGTATTTGGCGAATGGATGCAAGTATGAAAATTCAGAAAATTAGTTTGGGACTTAGCGTTAGTAATGCCTTTAATTTGGCGTATCGAGAATATCTGAATCGGTTTAGGTATTTTACTGATGAAATGGGGAGAAATGTAACTTTAAGGTTGAAATATGTATTTTGAAAAGTCTTTCATTAAAAATTGTTAATTTAGCAATCTAAAACCATTCAAAACCTGAAAGTATGTCTTTGAGAATCCGTATCTTCTTTATTTTAATTCTTCTATCAAGTTCTTCACTCATGTTTTCTCAAAAAACAGTTGGGCATTTTACTTTGGGTTTACAAAGTGGTATTTTGATGCCGTTTGGAGTAAATAAAGGTGTTTCCTCCGAACAAATAGGAATGAGTAATGGATTAACGTTCAAATATTTCCCTACTGACCATTTTGCGATGGGCATGAGCGTAAGAGTGATGAACAACTCTTTTATGGGGCAAACAAAAGCTACTAACGTACCCATCACGCAAGTACCAATAACTTTTGATTTTGAGTGGCATCTTACCGATGGGAGATTAAAACCATATTTGGGTGCTGGGGCTGGCTTGAGCTTTTTTACTGTTACGCCCGTGGCAGGTTTAGTAAATACTTTAAAAGAAATTCCTGATACTTATACCACTCCAGGTTATTTGTTGACCCTCAAAACGGGGTTGTCCTATCAGTTAAGCGACCGTTTTAGTATTTCTGGGGAAGGTACTTATTATAAAGTATCAGAACCTGGAGAAGATTTTTTGTGGAAACAAACCGATGGAACGATTTACCGACAATTCACCAATAAAGCATCTTTTACATTAGGCATTCATTATCATTTTGATGAATAGGCTTTAAAGAGGTATGAATTATGAGGTCGTAGATAGTTCAAACTCATAACTAAAAACTCACACCCATATTTCATAATTCATACCTCATATCTACGACTTCTTAACATTACGGTAACATAAGCATAACCTAAGCATAATACACCCGTAACATTGGGGTTAAATAGCGGTTCTAATTTTGTAGCATCAAACAACCCAATATGATGATGCAAAAATTATTTAGTACAATTTTAATCTTATTCGCTTCACTTTCATTCGCTTTCGCCCAAGAGGGTACAATCAGAGGAACAATTAAAGACACTAAATCGAAAGAAGATTTAGTAGGAGCAACAGTCTTTCTTGAAGGACATAATAAAGGTGGTGCCGCTGATATTAACGGCTTTTTCTCTCTCAGTCATTTACCAGTCGGTACTTACAAATTAAGAATCTCATTTGTAGGATATAAATCAAAATTTATTGAAAATGTAAAAGTCCTTGCAGACCAAGTTACAGAAATCAATACTTCGCTTGATGAAGAAGGTTCAACACTTAACGAAGTTAAAGTAATTGGTCAGAAATTGACAAATACTGAAATCTCGGTTATTTCTGAAATCAAAGCGGCTCAACAAATTGTCAGTGGTATTTCTGCTGCTCAAATTAGTAAAACCCTTGACCGTAATGCTGCTGAGGTAGTTAAACGTGTTCCAGGTGTAACTATTTTTGGTGACCGTTTCATTAACATTCGTGGTTTAAATGAGCGTTACAACACAGTAATGTTGAACAATACATTTACGCCAAGTATGGAATCTGACGTTCGTTCATTTTCTTTCGATATTATCCCTTCTAATCAAATTGACCGTATTTTGGTTTTCAAATCACCTGCGGCTGAATTACCTGGTGAATTTGCAGGTGGTGTAGTGAAAATTTTTACGAAGACCATTCCTGACCAAAATAGCTTGACAATTGATTATGGTACTTCTTTCCGTGAAGGAACAACCAACAAAACATTCTTTACGCCACAATCAAGTAATTTAGCTTGGACAGGTTTTAACGAAGGCTTTAGTGATTTACCAAAAAATTTCCCTTCAACCGACGAACTTAAAAATATTGCTCTTACTAATCCACAACGTTTACAGCAAGTAGGTCAATCATTGAAAAACTCATGGAGTCCCGTTCAGTCGAATGCTATTCCAGACCAACGTTTAGCCATTACGGGTGCATTCAAAACCAATTTAGGAAACGTAAAAATCGGTAACGTAACGGCAGTAAACTACTCAAATACTCGTACTAATTTCACGAAACTCCAAAACGATTTTGGTTATTCAAGCATTGAAAGAACGGGCAAAGCAGATGAATTATCAGTATTCAATGACCAACAATATACCACTGCTATTCGTGTAGGTTTCTTGCACAACTGGGCGTTTAAATTGAGCGATAATCACACAATTGAGTTCAAAAACCTTTACAATCAGTTAAGTAATGCTCAGTACATCGACCGTAATGGTTTTGAAAATGGAGCTAACTGGCAGATTAAATCTTTCAACCAAAATTATCGTGGTATTTACACTGGTCAATTGTTGGGAAGACATAATTTCAACGATGGTAAAACTAAAATTGACTGGGTTGCAGGTTATAATCAATCATACAATCAACTTCCTGATTATAAGCGTTTTAGATATAGTTCTGACGGAACGTTAGTTGTTCCACAAGGAGCAGCTCAAACGTTTAACTTAGGAAGAACAAATATTATTCTTGATGAAAAAGCGATTACTGGTGGTGTAAATCTTGTTCAAAAATTAACGATTCAAAAAGGAACAACGGCTGAAAATTCTAAAGAAATTGAGTTGAAAGCAGGTGCTTATTACGAAGCTAAAGATCGTACTTTCAATGCCCGTAACTTAGGTTATGTACAGTCAAATAGTTCATTATTCAACATTGGTTCTTTACCAATTGACCAAATTTTTGCTGCACAGAACATCAACACAACCAACGGTGTGAAGATAGATGAGCAAACCAATAAAAGTGATGCTTATACGGCCAAAAATAATCTCTTTGCTGTTTATGCTTCTGGAAATTATTCATTCTCAAAGAAATTCAATGTAATTGCTGGAGTACGTGTTGAAAGTAACACTCAGAAATTGAATGGATATGATAACCGTGACGGAAAAGCGGTAAGTCCAAACATAGATGTTACGAGTGTATTGCCATCCATTAACGTTTCGTATAACTTCTCAGAAAAATCATTGTTGAGATTGGCTTACGGAAAAACACTTAACCGTCCTGAATTCCGTGAAATTGCTCCATTTACATTCTATGACTTCGTATTGAATCGTGTGGTAACGGGTAATTCAAACTTACAAAATGCAAAAGTTGATAATTATGATTTCCGTTATGAATTCTATCCAACACCTTCTGAAATCATCAGTATTGCAGCTTTCTATAAAGATTTTACAACGCCAATTGAGGTAGTTTTTACAAGTAGCTCAAACCCTAACGTATCATTTGACAATGCTCAATCTGCTTATAGTGCAGGGCTTGAATTGGAAGTTCGTAAATCATTAGAACCAGTTACAACGAATAGCTTTCTTAATAAAATCAATATCTTATTCAATGCTTCATTGATTTATAGTCGTGTGAAATTGAAGCCAGAAATTGCTGCTACTCAATCAGATAATCGTCCATTACAAGGTCAATCGCCTTACGTAATCAATGGTGGTTTAAACTACAATAATCAGAAAACAAGATTACAAGTAAACCTTCTTTATAACGTAATCGGTAAGCGTATTTACGCCGTAGGTAACAACTTTGGTTCTTTATATCCAGACTGGTACGAAATGCCTCGTAATATATTAGACCTTACCTTCTCGAAAGGAATTACAAAAAATTTAATCATCAAAGGTGGTATTACTGATATTCTAAACCAGAAGGCTCTCATTTTACAAGATGGAAACCAAGACGGAACATATAATAAAGATACTGACCAAACAATTCAGTCATATTCTCCAGGTAGCGTGTATTCATTAGGAGTTGTTTATACATTCCAAAAATAGTAAGAAATTAATTTTAAAACCGTAATCAAAAAAACAATGAAGTTAACTAACATGAAAGCGATTAAAGCAATTGCCTTATTACTTTCAATGGCATTGATGTTCAATGCGTGTAAGAAAGACGATGTAGTTGGACCTGCTCCAACTGTAACAACATCAGGAACTTTGGCTGGTACAGTTGGTAGCATCGTGAAAATTGCTGCAACTATTGACGCACCAGAAGGAATTAAGCAAGTAAATGTATTGAAAAACGGTGCTGCATTTGATGCAATTACTGGAACGGGACAAACGACTTTAAGTTATTCAAAAGACTATACTATCGAAAACTTGCCAGCAGGTTCAATCGTAAACTTTACTATTCAAGTAGTAGATAACAAGAATCAAACTTCAACTTTGACAACGATTCCTGTAACGATTTCAGCAACTCCTCCTAAAACAATCGTAACAGTACCAGCAGGTAGCCTTGCAGCAGGTAATGTTACTTGGACAGCCGATAAAATCTATAAATTAGTAGGTTTTGTTCGTGTTGGAGAAGAAGCAGTAAAAGGAACAATCACTAAGAAAACAGTATTAACTATCGAACCAGGTACACTTATTATTGGTGACCGTGCTTCAAAAGGTACTTTGATTGTTCAACGTGGTAGCCAAGTCATCGCAAACGGTACGGCTGCTAAGCCAATCGTTATGACTTCTGAAAGAGCAGTTGGTGAGCGTGAAGCAGGTGACTGGGGAGGTTTGGTAATTTGTGGACAAGCTCCAAACAACTTAGCTGAAGCTGACCGTGAATTAGAAGGTGGTTACGGTGCATTCCACGGTGGAACTGACGTAGCTGATAACTCTGGTTCTTTCAAATACGTTCGTGTTGAATTTGCAGGTATTCCAATCAACCCTAACCAAGAAGTTAACTCATGGACTTTCGGTTCAGTAGGTTCAGCTACAACTGTTGATTACGTTCAAGCTTCTTTCGGATTAGATGACTCATTCGAATGGTTCGGTGGAACTGTAAACTGTAAACACTTAATTGCTTACAAAGGATTGGATGATGATTTTGATACAGATAACGGATTCTCTGGATATGTTCAATATGGTATCGGTATTCGTGGTGTAACTCAAGCTGACCAATCAGGTTCAAATGGTTTTGAGTGTGATAACAACGCTCAAGGTGCTGAAACTACGCCTTATACATCAGCTATTTTTGCTAATATGTCAATCATGGGTGCTAAGTCAAGCCGTGAAGTTGCCATTAGTACACAGTTCCAACACGGAGCTCAATTGAGAAGAAGTAACAAGCAAAAAATCTATAATACAATCATCACGGGTTATCCTTGGGGTGTTTATGTAGATTCACAATTAGGTAGTGCTAAAGTAAATGCTGATAAAGGTGATATTGACCTTCAAAACGTTGCATTGATTGGTGTTGATGCTTGGGGAGATAACTTCTGGGGAACAGGTGGTTCTATCGCATATAACCCTAAAGGAACGCCAGTACGTGATAACGAAGCTAACACTGCGGCAACGGCTATCTTGATTGGTACTAAAAAACCAACGGATTGGTTCTCAGGATTGAAAGGTAACAAAATCTTGAGTAACCGTAAAACAACTGGTTTGAATGACAACATTTGGGCAGTTGGAAGACCAACATTTACATTAGGAACAGGTGCAGATTTATTAGGTGCAACACTTCCTACTTTACCTGCATTCTTTGACAAAACTGACTATATCGGTGCATTCAAAGATACAGACTGGACTTCAGGTTGGTCGGAATTCGCTCCACAAACTGTTGTTTACGTAAAATAAATTAGGTTTTAGGTTTAGGTATTAGGTTTTAGTATTCGAGAATTTTCAAACTAAAACCTAATATCTAAAACCTATACCCTCAAAAATTACCAATATGAAAAATATACTTTTAGGCTTACTCATTACATTAACGTTCATTTCCTGTCAATCTAAAAACAACGCTTTTAGTGATTTTTTTTCTGAAAGTCAACAAGATACCCTCTTAACCAACATTATCACTTATCTCTATATTCCTGCACCTCAAGCAACTAAACAAACAAAATTTCAGCCTCAGTTCAGAGGTTTCTACGCTCAAAATCTTTTAAATTTTCCAGTTCAGAAATATTATCAATCGCCCGATGGATGGAATTATTTTTTTCTGATTCGCCCTGTGGCATCAAGCCCAATATATCGTAGAGGTGTTCTCGGGAAATTCAAATTAGCTCCAAATTCATTAATGCCAACCGAATTTGAAGAAGTAGCAAACACTCCACACTTAGAAGAGAAAATTGTGAAAGAACGTGGAGAATATCTTTTCAGAGAACTTATTAAAAACGGGAATTTAAACAAACAAATTCCTATGAAACAATACATAGAATGGCCTGACGAACATTTAGCTTACGACAAAAAAGCAAATGAATGGAAAGTTATAAAACCTTATTAGATGTTAGATTTTCGATGTATGTTATCCGAACATCGAAAATCGAAAACCGAAAAAAAGATTTCCTCTCTGCCTCGGCAGGGAGAAAGTCCAAACGGATTTTCATATTGGTGTAATGAAGCAAAAGCCGAGATTTATAGTCTCGGCTTTTCTATTAACTATCAAATTTAAAACAACTAACAACCATGAAAAAATTAGCCCTTTCATTCGCATTCATAGGTTTAATTGCTTGTAAAAATAACCAGCAAGAAACCACTCCAATTTGCAAAGCCTCAACGACTTCGCAAATTACTTACCAAAATGACATACAAGCTATTTTGATAAAAAACTGTCTATCCTGTCATAGTAATAAAGAACATTCGGGTGGAGTAAAATTAGAAGATTTGAGCGATGTAAAGTTCTGGGCAGGTAGCGGAGGACTTTATGACCAAATCATTCCGTTTGGAGGGAATCCTCCAAGGATGCCCAAAGGCTATGCAATGACTGATTGCGAGGTTTTGATGATTAAAAAATGGATAGATAGCGGACTCAACTAAAACCTGTTAAATTTGAGGTAAAAAATAACAACTCTTTCATGAATCTCGAAAATATAGTTATAACCCGTTGTCAATGGGCAGGCAATGACCCGCTTTATATACAATATCACGATGAAGAATGGGGCGTTCCGCTCTATGATGATGATAAATTATTTGAGTTTTTAATCCTTGAAGGTTTCCAAGCAGGACTGAGTTGGATAACCATTTTGCGAAAAAGAGAGAACTTTAGAAAAGCATTTGATAATTTTGATGCCTTAAAAATTGTTAAATATGATGCTCATAAAGTAGAAGAACTCATGCAAGATACAGGCATTATTAGAAATCGTTTGAAGATAGAAGGAACGATTATAAATGCCCGTTTATTTCTTGAAATTCAAAAAGAATACGGTAGTTTCAGGGAATACATTTGGCAGTTTGTGGAGGGGCAAGTTGTTATAAACCAAAGAGATAGCCTAAAAGATGTGCCTGCAAGTACAGAGATTTCGGATGTTATGAGTAAAGCACTCAAAAAACGTGGATTCAAGTTTATTGGCACTACAATTTGCTACGCATTTATGCAGGCAACAGGTATGGTAAATGACCATGTCGTAAATTGTGTATGCTATAACCGATAATGTATCCCAAAAATTGGCTTGGCTTTTGTAACTTTGTAATGAAAGGTATGAACCGCCAATCTTCAAAAACGAAAATAAATGAACCCACGCATCGTCATTATTCCTACTTATAATGAAATAGAAAATATTGAAGCCATTATCCGTAAAGTGATGAGCCTTGAATCTACATTTGATTTATTGATTGTGGATGATGGTTCTCCTGACGGAACTGGTAAAAAAGTTAAAGAATTACAAACAGAATTTGGCACAAACCGTTTGCACTTACAAGAACGTAAAGGCAAATTAGGTTTGGGAACAGCCTATATTCATGGTTTTAAATATGCTTTGGGCTTGAACTATGAGTATATTTTTGAAATGGATGCTGACTTTTCTCATAATCCAGATGATTTAGTGAAATTATACAATGCCTGTGCCAATGAAGGAGCAGATATGGCAATTGGTTCAAGATATATCAATGGCGTAAATGTGGTAAACTGGCCCATGAGCCGTGTTTTAATGTCTTATTTTGCGGGATATTATGTAAGATTTATTACAGGAATCCCCATAAAGGACGTAACGGCTGGTTTTAAATGCTACACTGCTAAAGTGCTGAAAACCATTAATTTAGACACGATTAAATTTGTTGGATATGCTTTCCAAGTAGAAATGAAATTCACAACATGGAAGTACGGTTTCAAAATTGTTGAAGTACCCATCATTTTTACCGACCGAACAGAAGGACAATCGAAAATGTCCGCCAATATTTTCCGTGAAGCTATTTTAGGAGTAATCCAGATGAAATTGAATAGCTTATTTAAAAAATATAAGAGAAGTTTATGAGTTTAGCGTTTATGAGTAAAAAAAGGAATATTCTTTATTCAGTTAAAACTTATAAACTTGAACCTGTTTAAACTTTCTGTTTTGAGATATAAAGTATTGTATTTTTGAAGTCTTTAAACTAAAATTTTTGGTAGTGTTAAACAAGTAATGCTTTTATGTTTTTTAGTGTAATTTTTTTCTAAATTTGGGGAAAAGAATTACTAACTAAAAATTGTACTTTTTATGTTATCGTGTCCTAGTTGTCAAAGTGAAT
>JAAFIU010000345.1 GCA_013298805.1 Cytophagales bacterium
AATTGCTTATTTTTTTCCCGACAACGATATACTTCGTAAAATCTTCGTAGTTCTTAGTATTATTTTAGCAATAATCGTGCTTCAATTTTTCCGTGTGCCTAAGCGTACTACGGTTCAAAATCCAAAGCATATTATTGCCCCTGCCGATGGCAAAGTGGTTGTAATTGAGGAAGTTGTAGAGACTGAATACTTTAAAGAACCACGTCGTCAGGTATCCATTTTTATGTCACCAATTAACGTGCATATCAATTTTAACCCAATTTCGGGAATTATTACTTATTTCAAATATCACCCAGGAAAGTTCTTGGTAGCTTGGCATCCAAAGTCGAGTACAGATAATGAAAGAACAACCATTGTGACTAAACACGCCAATGGAACAGAGGTTCTTTTCCGTCAGGTTGCAGGTGCTTTGGCTCGTAGAATTTGTTGGTACGTGAAGGAAGGACAAGCTGTTGAACAAGGAAAAGAGTTCGGTTTTATTAAATTTGGTTCAAGAATTGATATTTATTTACCTTTAGATGCCAAAATTTTAGTAAATCTTGAAGATAGACCCGTGGGCGGAGAAACTGTTATTGCTGAATTAGCGTAATTTAGTGGGTTGTGATTCGTAAACTCATAAGAATAAAAACGGGCTAAAAAGGTTTCATCCTTTTTAGCCCGTTTCCTTTTAGCGAACATCGAAAATTAAACATCAAGCATCGTTTTTACATTTCCACCATTTCCACCACAATTTTCCAAGAATCCTTCGCCTCCTGCTTCCAAATTCTCACATAACTTCCAGATTTCCCCGCACCTGAAATTACACCGTAAACGCAGACTAAGTCGCCTGCATTGGAAGAAATGGCTTTTAGCCCTGTGTAAACAATGTTTTTGTCATAAGACTTTTTTAAAAATGCTTTTGATAACTCTTTTCCAATAATTGGCTTCTGATTTTTACGGTAAATCTTTACGTTTTGGGCAAGATGCGGCTCAAATGGATTGAGGGATGATTTGGCGTTTTTCCAATAAAAATGGTCATTCATAAAAACCATTCGCTCGGCTAAGACCATTTGATTTTTGAGTTCGGTTGGCTTAAATGTTGGATAAAGTTCTGTGATATTTTCAGCACTCATTTCGGGGTGAGAAATACCCGCATCAAGTGCTACTTTCCATGAATTATCCGATTGCTTTTTCCAAAGTGTAACAAAACTCCCGAAGGAAACGGGTTTATCAGTTGCTGATTCATTATGAAATTGCCAATTGCCAACGGTATAAGCAATATCCATCGAGCCTGCAATTTCTGCAATGCTTGGTTGCCAAGTAATAATGCCTTTGAAATCCGTTTTTTGCCATTGTTCCAAACCATTTACGGGCATTCCTTTTTCAAAAACGATTGATTCTTTTGAGAGAAATTCCAGAAAAGCATTTTTTGTGCCTTTGTCGATGGACGTTTGGGCAAAGGCTTTTTCCGTTTTTATGACTTCTTGTAACGCTTCTTTTTGCTTTACGTCTTGGGCGAAAATCACGCTTGGAAATAAGCAGATGAAAAGAAATATATTTTTTATAGTCATGAGAATTTGTAGTAGCTAATAGCATTAGCCTGTTTTAATTCGTGATTGGGCTAATGCTATTAGCCACTACAATAAATTAACTAAATCACCACTAAACTTATTGCCGTCCCTTTCTACTATTTCCACCCTTTTTTGCACCTCTGTTTTTTCTTTCTCCGCTACTGCTTGATGATTTTCCGAAGTTTCCTTTTCTGGATTCTTTTCCGCCTGCAATAATCTGTTTTTTATTTTTTACCTCTTTCTCTTTTGCTTTTACTTTGAAATCTTTTTTCTCGTGGAATGCACCTTTAAAATCAGGGTCTTCACGTTTGCGTTGTTCGTCAATTTCACGGAGCATGATTTGCTTCTCGACGAATGGCGTTTGTAAAACTTCTAAGTCAGCAGGAAGTGGCTCACGTGGAATAGTCATCTTGATGATTTTCTCAATTTTTCCGATGTGATATTCCTCGGCTTCGGTCATAAAAGTGATGGCTTCTCCTGTTTGATTTGCTCGTCCAGTCCGTCCAATTCTATGAACATAATCTTCGTAAATTAACGGAACGTCAAAATTTACAACGTGGCTAACCATTTGAATGTCAATGCCTCTTGAAGCTACATCAGTTGCCACCAATACTTGAATATTGCCTTCTTTGAAATCCTCCATTGAGTTGATACGAGTATTTTGCCCTTTGTTTGCATGAATAACCCGAATCTTATTTTCGCCAACGACTTTGCGTCCTAAAAATTTAAAAATATTATCGGCGTATTCCTTACTTCTACAAAAAATAATAGTTCGATTAAATCGTTCGTGGTCACGCATGAGCATCCCCAAAAGATTAATTTTGGTCATGAAATTTGGTACTTCATACAAACTTTGTTTCACCATACTGGCGGTGGTTGCTTGGGGCGAAACTTCAACTTTATGCGGAAATTCCAAAAACTCATACGAAAGTTTTTCAACACGTGGAGGAAAAGTTGCCGAAAACAACAAATTCTGACGTTTTTTAGAAGGAATTACTTCCAAAATCTTCCGAATTTGAGGCATAAAACCCATATCCATCATTTTATCGGCTTCGTCCAAAATAAGGGTTTTAAGTTCTTTTACACCTATTTCTCCTTTTAGATAAATATCCATGAATCGCCCTGGTGTTGCTACAATAATATCAATACCTTTTTGGAGCGTTTCAATTTGTGTTTTTGGACCCAAACCGCCGTACAAAGCCACGTGGCGGAGGTCGGTATATTTGGCTAAATCCTTAATTGCCTCATCAATTTGCATTACCAACTCACGAGTAGGAGCGAGAATCAACACTCGCATATCTGTTCCTTGTGCGTATTTGACCTTCATCAAAATAGGGAGGAGGTAAGCGGCAGTTTTGCCCGTACCCGTCTGTGCAATACCCAACACATCATGCCCTCCCAAAACTAATGGAATGGCTTGTTCTTGAATTGGCGTAGGTGATTGATAACCAGCTTCTTCGATGGCGTTTAGTAATTGTCGATTGAGTTCAAAATCCTCGAAAGTCATAAATTTTATTCGCTTAATTTAACTACAAAGGTACGGAAAGAAACGGTGAAGTATTTAGTATTCTTTGATTCGTTAAAATCATTAACCGCCAACCGCTGTTAGGATAGCTCAAAACTATTAATATCACTAATAGTGAATCATCTTGGAAAACAGCTTAGATTCTTCACAAAATTTGGGGTACATTAATGTTTGTACTATCTTTGAACTACACAAATATTTAAAATCAAATGAGTCAAGAAACCATAATATTTTCAATGGAGCGAGTTTCTAAAACCGTTCCACCTCAAAAACAAATCTTAAAAAATATTTACCTCTCTTTCTTCTACGGAGCAAAAATTGGTGTGTTGGGTTTGAACGGTTCGGGTAAGTCGTCACTTTTACGCATCATTGCGGGTAAAGACAAAAGCTATACGGGTGATATTGTGTTCTCACAGGGGTATTCTGTGGGAATGTTGGAACAAGAACCAGAACTTGACCCGACTAAAACGGTAAAAGAAATTGTAGAGGAAGGCGTTTCTGAAATTGTTGCCTTGTTAAAAGAGTTTGACGAAATCAACGAAGCTTTTGGCGACCCAGATGCTGATTTTGATAAATTATTAGAACGTCAAGGAACTGTTCAGGAGAAACTTGATCATCATAATGCTTGGGAATTGGATACTCGTTTGGAACGTGCAATGGATGCTTTGCGTTGTCCTCCATCCGACCAAAATGTTGCTAATCTTTCGGGTGGTGAAAAACGTCGTGTGGCTCTTTGTCGTTTATTATTGCAAGAACCAGACGTTTTATTATTGGATGAACCTACCAACCACTTGGATGCGGAATCGGTACTTTGGTTAGAAGAACATTTACGCCAATACAAAGGAACGGTGATTGCCGTAACTCACGATAGATACTTTTTGGATAACGTAGCGGGTTGGATTTTGGAATTGGACAGAGGCGAAGGTATTCCGTGGAAAGGCAATTATTCTTCATGGTTGGAGCAGAAACAAAATCGTTTAGCGAAAGAAGAAAAGACTGAATCACGTCGTCAGAAAACGTTGCAACGAGAATTGGAATGGGTGAGAATGTCGCCAAAAGCTCGTCAGGCAAAATCGAAAGCACGTTTGGAAGCCTACGATAAATTGATGTCGGAAGAAAACCGTCAGAA
>JAAFIU010000421.1 GCA_013298805.1 Cytophagales bacterium
AATTCTTGTAGAAGCTCATAAAAGTGCTGATATGGTGATTTCTGAAGCTGAAAGTAAAGCTAAGTTTTTGGTAGAAGATGCTGTGAATGACCTCAAAAATTATGAGCGTGATTTCAAAGCAATGGAGCGTTATAAAGATTATTTGGTGGTTGAACTCAAAAGTTTTGCCAATGATGCCCTTGATAAAGTAACTAAATTTGAAGAGCGTATCAATAGCCGTACTAATGAGGCAAGACTGAATGACCTTGATATTAAGATTGAAGAAAAAACGTCAGAAATACCCTTGGAGGTAATAACTCAAAAAGTTGAAAATGTAGAAGAAAATAACGTTTCCAATATTGAGACTGTTCAAGAAACCGTTAAGGATGTTGTAGAAGAACCAGCTTCCGCAATTATTGAAGAAGTAAATTTTGAACCTGCCAGTGATTTTGATGATGAAAATGCCGAATTGCCAACCGTTCATGCAATATTAAAAGAAGAAAATAGCACGGAATTATCCACAACAATTCAAGCAATATCAGATGAAGGCGAAGCGTTAGAATTACCAACCCTTCAATCTATATTGGAAGAAGAACATCATTCAGAACTGCCAACTCTTCAATCTATATTAGCAGAAGAACATCATTCAGAATTAGAATTGCCATTTAACGAAATGGCAGATAGCTTGACTAAAGAAATGAAAGCTGCTCGTGGAAGACCACGGAAAACAACAAAAGATGATAATTTGCCAACGGTTTCATCTGTAATGGAAGAATTTTCAAAAGAAAGTCCTGCCACAATTAGTAACGGAGGAGGGTCGTTTTTTGATAATATTTAATATTATTCAATAGCTAAAAAAAATTCAAGTTGAGAACGCAACTTGAATTTTTTTTTAGTGTATCACCGACAGCATTGTCTGTATTGTTAATTAATTTTACGGATAAGTCTATCCGTACTACAAAAATATGGGAACAATCGCCTTAGAAGGCTTAGAGTTTTTTGCATATCATGGTGTTTATGCTGAGGAACAAAAAATAGGAAATCGTTATCAGATTGATATTCAGGTAACAACGGATTTTTCGGAGGCTGCTGATACTGATAAACTCAAGGATACCGTTAATTATGGTGATTTGTATGAGATAATTGCAGACGTGATGAAAATAAAATCAAAATTATTAGAGCATATTGCCCAGTTAATTATTTCAAATGTGCGTGAACGTTATCCCAATATTGAAAAAATTGAAGTAGGAGTTTCTAAATTTAATCCACCGATTGGTGGGGTGTGTACACGAGCCAAAGTAACCTTAATTGGATAGTTTGAGCAGAAGCAATGGTATAATTTGAATAATATTTATTTGAATCAATTGACTTATAGTCAGCGTGTTATATCGCCAATCACTAATGCCTAAATATTAACCCCAACTTATGGCGCATCAAGTAACTATAAAAGATATTGCTCGTCATCTGAATGTTTCAGTGGCTACGGTTTCTCGTGCTATGCGAGATATGCCCGAAATAAAACCAGAAACACGTGATGCGGTACTGAAATTGGCGAAAGAATGGGATTATCAACCCAATATTTTAGCAACCAGTTTAGTGAAAAGCCGTACAAAAACGATTGGTGTAATTGTTCCTGATTTGGCATATCATTTTTTTGCTTCTGTCATAAAAGGTATAGAAGAAGAAGCAATTGCCAGAGGATATAGTTTGCTTTTGACCCAAACCAGTGAACTATATGAACGAGAATTAACCAACGTTCAGAATTTATCCAGAGGTCAGGTTGAAGGATTTATTATATCTCTTTCACAAGAAACTACTGATTTTGAACACCTTAAACGTCTCCAACGAAAAGGGATTCCTCTTGTTTTTTTTGACCGAGACGCTGGCGAAATAGACGTAACCAAAGTGATGGTCGATAACGTCAATGCCGCTTTTGAAGCAACCAATCACTTAATTGAAAATGGTTGCAAACGAATTGCCTTTTTAGCTGGGCCATCCAGTGTAACCGTAAGTAATCAAAGGCAAACTGGATATTTACAGGCTTTAGACCACGCAGGTTTACAAACTGACCCAACTTTAATTGTTCATGGTAATTATAATTTGCAGAAAATAATTGAGTTAACAAATTATTTGTTTGAGTTGCCAAACCCTCCAGATGGCTTAGTGGTAGTAAGTGACCGTTTGGCTGTTGGTGCCATAAAAGCGCTGAAAGCAAAAAATATTAAAATACCAGAAGATGTTGCCATTGTGAGTTTTAATGATGAACCTGTTTGTACAATTGTTTCACCATCACTCACGAGCGTTGCCCAACCAACTATGGAAATTGGAAGAATGGCAACATCATTACTAATTAGCCAAATTGAAAATTCTACGATGCAATATCAACCAGAAGTAATTGTTTTGAAAACAGAACTAATGGTAAGAGAATCTTCCATGAGAATAAAATAGAAACCTAAAAGAGTATATTTCAAACCTATAAGTTTTTGTCTAATTAACAGAGAATTCTTATAGGTTATTTTTTTGTAATTTCCTTCATCCATACATTAATCTAACATGAGAAAAAACTTACTACTAATCTTGTGCCTAATTGCGTCTTTCTCTCTATCAGCACAAAATAAAAAAAAATCAAAGAAAAATATTGAAGTGGTAGTGCAAGCCCCCAAAAAGGTATTGACTCACGATGTCTATGATTCATGGAAAGAAATTCCTGACCGTATGATAAGCAATGATGGCTCGCACGTTG
>JAAFIU010000212.1 GCA_013298805.1 Cytophagales bacterium
TTCAAAAAGATACGCTAAACCTTTTTACGCATGGGAAAAGACTTTATAAATATCTGATTAAGAATAACTTAGCAATACCCGATGTATTTAAAGTATTCAAACTTATAAAAGTGTCGGTCTAAAAATAGGTAGAAAGTAAAACAAAAAACCTTCTAATTAATTAGAAGGTTTTTTGTTTTACTTTCTTGTTAACCGACATGGATTCGAACCATGAATAACGATACCAAAAACCGTTGTGTTACCATTACACCATCGGTCAATCTATTTTCCTTTTGACTTTTGGTCAGGTGGAAAAGTGATGCAAAATTACGCTTTTATTCGTTATGTGTCAAGTCAAATAGATAAAAAAAATAAAAATTTATTTCAAAAAAAAGATAAGTTGTTGACTTTGTGGGATTTAAAATTTCAGGAAAAAGTAATGAAAAGAGCTATTGTTGGTGAATAATCGTAAAAAAAGGTGTAAAGTCTCAATTTGAGATGCTACACCTTTCAATTTTACTAAAATCAAGTAATTATATGCTTGCCGTTTCTACCTCAGCACTAATTTTTTTAACTAAACCTTGTAAAACCTTTCCTGGACCACATTCTACGAATGAAGTTGCTCCGTCGGTAATCATATTTTGTACTGATTGTGTCCAACGAACTGCTCCTGTTAATTGAGCAATCAAATTAGCTTTGATAGTTGCCACGTCGGTTGAAGGTTGAGCGTTTACATTTTGGTAAATTGGGCAAGATGGGCTTGCAAAAGTTGTGGCTTCGATGGCAGCTGCTAATTCTTCACGAGCAGGTTGCATCAAAGGAGAGTGGAAGGCACCACCAACTGGCAATAATAATACTCTTTTTGCTCCTGCTATTTTCAATTTTTCACCTGCCTGAGCTACGCCTTCATTTGAACCCGAAATTACTACTTGTCCTGGGCAGTTATAATTGGCTGCTACGACAACTTCGTCGGTAATAGAAGCACAAATTTCTTCAATAACGTTATCGGCTAAATTCAAGACGGCTGCCATTGTTGAAGGATTGGCTTCACAAGCCTTCTGCATTGCCAAAGCACGGGCAGAAACCAAACGTAAACCATCTTCAAAGCTCAATGCACCTGCTGAAACTAAAGCAGAGAATTCGCCTAAAGAGTGACCAGCCACCATATCAGGTTTGAAATCTGCGGTTTCTTTTGCTAAAATAACTGAATGTAAGAAAATAGCTGGTTGCGTAACTTTGGTTTGTTTGAGTTCTTCGTCAGTGCCTTCAAACATAATATCGGTAATGCGGAAGCCTAAAATGTCATTGGCTTGCTCGAAAAGAGCTTTTGCAGATGCTGAATTGTCGTAAAGGTCTTTGCCCATACCTTTGAATTGTGAACCCTGACCAGGGAAAACGTATGCTTTCATATTCAATGAGTGATTGAGTGATTGAGGGGATATAATGAGCGAAAAGCGATTTTCGAAAAGCGAATATAACTTTCCATAAGCTCATATTGTCTCATTTTCTTGATTACAAAATTAACTATTCTGACCTGCTATTAACTATTATCGACCAAAAATCTTTCTTTTAAGTCGGACGTAGGCATACGACAAGTATCTGATTTACCGAATATTCGGTAGCGATTTTTGGCGATAATGTCGTAGAAAAAATTGAGAATGAAGGTTGGAAGAATTTTGAAAACGACAAGATATTTCCAGAAACCCGAAAGGTATTGGGTGATTTCTAAAGCGGCTTCTGATTTTTGGTACAATTGATTTTTTTTGAGAAGAATTACTGAATCAAAATCTTCGGTATTTTTGTTGAATCGGAGTAAAGTTTTTTGACCAAAATCTGACTGTAAAGGGGCAAATTTAAAGTGCTTTTCGGGGTCGTGGTCGATGATAAAATTAATGGACGAATTGCAAAAGTTACAAACTCCGTCAAAAAGAATTATTTGATATTTATCTGATTGTAGCATTACAAGAATAGTTTTAGTATATTATTCAAACATGAAACCTGTTGAAATAATTCTTTGCTTTAAATTAATGTAAGACGGTTTTTAACCTGTTTCGCCATTGACAACTTGGAAAGCTGTCCTACAAATTAACAAAATTATGACTGAAATAAATTTACTCAGAAAAGCTTTGAAATCCTTTGCGGGTATGAGTGATGATGCTTTTAATCTTTCGGAGGAATATTGGCAAGTGAAAACGTACAAAAAAGGAGAATTTTATAACGATTTCCAACAGGTTTGTAAATATTTGGGCTTTGTGGTGGACGGTGTTTTTAGAACTTATTACTTGGATGAGAAAGCGGGTGATGAGAAAAATATCTTCTTTTATACTTACAATCAAATCGTGGTTTCTTATGCCAGCTTTATCAATCAAATCCCTTGTCATTTTTATACGCAAGCGATGGTGAATTCAAAGGTGATTTATATTCATATTGACCATTTGTTGGGACTTTATCGGCAATCGCACGAATGGGAACGTTTGGGTAGATTAATTGCCGAACAAGCCTCGAATGTTGCTCTGAACAGAACCGAAAGTTTATTGTTTCAAACGGCAGAACAACGATATGTAGATTTGGTTTCACAACATCCTGATATAATGAGTGCCATTCCATTGTATCATATTTCTTCGTATTTGGGTATTCAAGGGCCTTCTTTGAGTAGAATTAGGAAAAGGTTATCACAAGAGAAAATTAGACCACAGATTTGAGGGATTCTACTGATTTACACGGATGAATTTTTAGACAGACATTTTTTCTAAAAGCATTTTTTCCCAATTTTAAGGTCTTTTACTTTTTAACTGGTCGTTCCCGTCTCAATACAAAAAGTAACCGCAGTGGCGACCGCAAAAAAATCAAGAAATTTAGAATCGGAGTGGCGTTCCACCTCGCTGCGCTCAAACAGCGGAATTTCGGGCTGGACTCCGACATTCGTCCGATTTTCCAAAAAAGTGCCTGTCTAAAAAACGGATGAAAATAAGAAAAATAAAGAGAATCTGTTAAATCCGTTAAATCTGTGGTCTAATTTTCAATAGATTAGAGTTGCAAATTATTTTTACCAACTCCAAACGATTTTAACTTGGGTTAAAGTTTTAGTAATATTTGATGTCGAAATTTGTATCATAATCAAACAAAATAAAACTCAAAGACATGAAATTTACAAGACAAGCATCAGCAAATTGGAAAGGTACAGGAATGGAAGGCGTAGGAACAGTTTCTACCCAAAGTACAACCTTAGATAAAGCTCAATTATCATTCAAAACTCGTTTTGCTGATGGCGTTGGAACAAATCCAGAAGAATTAATCGGAGCGGCACACGCAGGTTGCTTTTCAATGAAATTTAGCTTTGTATTGAATGAAGCAGGTTTTACGGCTGATAACATTGACACTAATGCAAAAGTGCTTTTTGAAGATGGAAAAATTACGAATATCCATTTAGATTTACAGGCTTCTATTCCAAATATCACCGAAGAGCAATTCCAAGCGGCGGCTTTAGATGCAAAAGCAAATTGCCCAATTTCTCAATTATTGAATACTGAAATTACATTGACTGCTACTTTGGTGTAAAGTAGATAGGAAGGAGTTAGGATTTTAGTGTTAGTATCAGAACTAATTTCTTCTGGATTTTAAAAGTAAATTCCCCCTGATGATAGTTGAAACTATATCAGGGGGAATTTTTATTTCATTTTCAATACAAATTCTTCTACCCAAGTTTTTTGAGCTTCTGTATCAGGAACTTTAATGCCTCTTATTTTCGTAATTACTTCAAAAGCATCTTTTATTCGTAATCCATTTTTGACTAAAATACTGGCTGCAATCATGGATGTTCGTCCGATTCCACCTCTTGAGTGAAGCAAGACTTTTTGATTTTCTCTGATTTTCTCAGCAAGAGAAATAACCAATTCTTTTGTTTTCAAATAACTATCGGGAACATCGCCGTCTTCAATCGGGAATTTAATGAATTCAAAGCCTTCTCTTCGACAATCCATTCGCTCATATTCTAAATCCAATTCTTCGTTTTCTTCGTCGGTTAAAAAACTGACAATGGTATCAATTCCTAATTTTTTCCAATGAATAATTTCTTCTTGAAGGTCGTCACTGCCTAAAGGTCGGGACATGATGCCGAGGTTTTCTTCAATCCAAAATATTCGTGTTTTCATAGATAAATTTGTGAGTTGTGATTGAGTGAATTAGTGATTTAAGATTAGGACTTGCCAATTCACTCAATCACTCATTCACAAATCACTAAATGATGCTTACTTCCATTCTTGTAAATCTGGTTCGATATAAATCCATTTTACTTCGGGAGCTTTGCTTCTGATGTCCTTCTCAAATTTATTAATCATGGTACTGATTTGTAGAGCCGATAAATCGTGCTTGCATTTAATTTTGATACACATTAATACTTCTCCAGGCCCTTGTTGAATGGTGATGCAGTTGATTAATTCTAAAATCTCTGGACTTTTTTCAGCTTCTTTTTCTACTAAATCATTGATAACGGTATCAGCACTTTCACCAATTAAAAGAGATTTTACCTCTACTGAAAGGAAAATAGCAACCGCAATCAAGACCACACCAATTGCCAATGAGCCTAAAGCGTCATAACGTCCATCGCCAGTGTAAAAGGAGGTTAGAAGGGCAATAATAGCGAGAATCAGACCGAAAACTGCCGCTGAATTTTCACCAAAGATGACAATTAAATCACTGTCTTTCGTGCTTTTTAGGTATCTGAAAAAGCCTACTGAACCCCTTCTTTTATTCAATTCTACAATGTTTGAGAAAGTAGAGTAACCTTCCAAAGCTAAAGAAAACAACAAAATACCAACGCCCCATTCAATGTGTTCAACGGGTTCAGGATGGTTAAATTTGTGAATTCCTTCGTAAATAGAAAACATTCCACCGATGGAAAATAATAACATCGCCACCATGAAAGACCAAAAATAAACGGCTCTTCCGTAGCCTAAAGGGTGCTTTTGGTCGGCAGGGCGTTGGGCTTGTTTTACACCAACTAATAAAAGCCCTTGATTGGCACAGTCGGCAAATGAGTGTATTGTTTCGGCGAGCATAGAACCCGAACCTGTCATAAATGCTGCAAAACCTTTTGAACAAGCAATAAGTACATTAACGATTAAGCTTTGAATGATGTGACCCGTGCCGTGGTTGTTTGATTTTTCTTTTGACATAATGAAAAGGTAAGCGAAAAGCGATTTGCGAAAAGCGAGAATGAAACTTTTCTGAATTAGATAGTGAATTTCTGATAACAAATTTACGTTATCTCTTTCCTAAAAAGGATATTAAATCAGTTCTTTTTTGTTGTGAAGGTTTTAACTAATTGTAGCCACGAAGACACGAAGGCTCTAAGTTTTTTAAAGATAGTCATTTCTTCGTGGCAAAACTCCAATACATTTAACCACTAAGGCATAAAGGCTCTAAGTTTTATGAATTTTTTGTGTCTTAGTGTCTTTGTGGCTAACCCACTAAATCTTCACAAAAAAAACGTAATTTTGAATAAATAATCAAACCCCATGCGAATAGACGACCATACCATAGAACGTATCCGACAAAGTGCTGACATCGCCGATGTGATTGGTGATTATGTGTCTTTGAAGAAAAAAGGAGCGAACCTTTGGGCGTGTTGTCCTTTTCACGGAGAGAAATCGCCTTCGTTTTCGGTATCGCCAGCAAAGGGTATTTATAAGTGTTTTGGTTGTGGCAAAGCAGGAGATTCTATCCGTTTTATTATGGATATTGAAGGCTTGGGATACGGTGAGGCATTGCGACATTTAGCCAAAAAATACGGTATCGAAATCCAAGAAACGGTTTTGACGGACGAGCAACAATTGGCTCAAAATGAACGGGAAAGCCTTTTGATTGTCTTGAATTACGCCAAAAACTATTTCCAAGATAATCTTTTCAAACACGAAGAAGGACAATCCATTGGTTATCCATATTTCAAAGAAAGAGGTTTTTCGGATAAAACCATTAATACTTTTGAACTGGGTTATAGCCTTGAAGGTTGGGACGCATTTACCAAAGAAGCCCTCAAAAATGGGTATAGCTTAGATATTTTGGCAAAAGCAGGTTTAACGATTCTGAAAGAAAATGAACAAACTGCTAACCCAAATGCTCAAAAATCTTTCGACCGTTTTAGAAATCGGGTAACTTTTCCGATTCATAACGTTGCAGGAAAAGTGATTGCATTTGGGGCAAGGATTCTGAAAGCGGATAAATCACAAGCCAAATATCTCAACTCGCCCGAAACCGAAGTTTATCATAAATCGAATGTTCTTTACGGTATTTTTCAAGCAAAAAATGCTATTAGAACCAAAGACGTTTGTTATTTGGTGGAAGGTTATACCGACGTTATTTCTTTGCACCAAGCAGGTATTGAAAACGTGGTGGCATCGTCGGGAACGTCATTGACTTCGGAGCAAATTCGCTTGATTGGACGCTTTACGCAAAATATTACCGTTCTGTACGATGGTGACTCTGCGGGTATAAAAGCGTCTTTAAGAGGAATGGACATGATTTTGGAAGAAGGACTTAATGTGAAATTAGTCGTTTTCCCAGAAGGAGAAGACCCCGATAGTTACGTTCAGAAAATTGGTTCAGACGCATTTGTAAAGCATATTGAAGACCACGCTTCCGATTTTATCACTTTCAAGGCGGAACTGTCCTTGAAAGAAGCGGGTAATGACCCATTTAAACGTGCCGAGTTGATTAAGGATATGGTGGGAAGTATTTCCAAAATTCCAGATTCGATAAAACGTTCGGTATTTTTTCAGAAAACTGCTAATTTGATGCAGATTGATGAACAATTACTGATTTCTGAAAGTAATAAAGTTTCTATTGAACGAGCAAAACAGAAAGATAAAGATCGAGAAAGAGAAAATAATCGTCAGCGTTTACAAAATGATTTACCGAAAGGCGTAACGCTGAGTAAACCAACGCCACCCGCTTTTGATTTGGATGGCATGATGAGTTTTTCGGAAGAAGAAGAGTTTTCGGGTTTCCCCGTTGATTTTGTTCCTGTTCAACCTGTCAATAATCCCGTCATTGATTCACCCGAAGCACCCCGTATTGTGGTGTCGGGCATGGGCATTCAAGAATTGGAATGTATTAGGTTATTGATAAATCACGGAACGAAAGAAGTTGACCCAGGCGTTGCACCTGGTGTGACGTTGATGCAGTATATTTTGTCAGAAATTGATGGCATGAACTTTGAAACACCTATTTATCAAGAAATTTTGACGATATTTCGGGAACAATTTTTGCTTGGAAATATCTTAAATGCTCAACATTTTATTGGTCATCGGCTTGCTAACATTCAAATGGAAGCAATCAATCTTTCAACTGAACGTTACAGTATCTCGGAAGCATGGATAAAACACGATATTCACGTGCCAACGGAAGAAGATAAATTGGCAGATTTAGCGTTTCAGAATATTCTTCGTTTGAAAAAAGCTTATAATGAGCAACAAATGAAAGGTTTGATGAAACAGATTTCTCAAACAAAAGATATAAATGAACAAACTCGTTTATTAGAAATGTTCATGGAAGCCAAAGAGATTGAAAAACAAATTGCCAAGGAGTTGGGGACAGTAGTGAAGTAAACATCAAAAGAGAATCTAATCACGATAAACATTAATCATTACAAATAATACCAATGATAAAAACATTATATTTAGTTCGCCACGCAGAGGCTTCCCAAACGGTTAGCCCTGACCTTGTTCGTCCGCTTGTATCCAACGGGATGATTGATGCCGCAAGAATGGGTAAACATCTTGCCTCAAAAATGCAAGGAATTGACCTCATT
>JAAFIU010000113.1 GCA_013298805.1 Cytophagales bacterium
TAATAATCTTGACTTCCGTGATAATATCTTTTGGATTGGATGTGGATTACACAATCTTAGAATACGACACAGAACCAAAAAGTAAAATCTCACAAGTTTTAACTATTATCCTAATAAACACTAATGTGCAAAAACATTATTTGTTAGTATTATTTATTGCAAGCAATTAAGTAGTGATATCAGAAAAAATTGAAAAACACTGTTTATAAAAACTGATAGAGGAATCTATTTTTCTCGGAAAGTAAAAATATACTTATTTTCTCTAAAGTCATAAGTGAAAACATAAATAAACAAAAAAATACCTTCAACTTCCGTCAAAGGCATTTTTTGCATATTCCAAACATCGGAACTACTTCCCAACATTAGCACGAATAATATTCAAAGCACCACCTGCTTTGAACCATTCTACTTGTTGGTCGTTGTAAGTATGATTTGCTAAAATTTCCTCTGATGTTCCGTCTGCATGATTCAAGACGATTGTCAATGGAGTATTTGGTGCAAATGTCGCTAATCCTTTGATGTCGATAGAATCGTCCTCTTGGATTTTGTCGTAATCTGCTTCGTTAGCAAATGTCAAAGCTAACATACCTTGTTTCTTCAAATTCGTTTCATGAATACGAGCGAAAGATTTTACCAAAACTGCTCTCACACCCAAGAAACGGGGTTCCATGGCGGCGTGTTCACGAGAAGAACCTTCGCCGTAGTTTTGGTCACCCACCACAATTGTTCCAATACCTGCCGCCTTGTACGCACGTTGTGTAGCGGGAACTGGGCCATATTCACCAGTCAATTGGTTTTTAACGTTGTCTGTTTTGTCGTTAGCAAAGTTCACCGCTCCAATCAGCATATTGTTAGAGATGTTATCCAAGTGTCCACGGTATTTCAACCAAGGCCCCGCCATTGAAATATGGTCAGTTGTACATTTACCTTTTGCTTTGATTAATAATTTCAAGCCAATTAAGTCAGTTCCTTCCCAAGCCGCAAATGGCTCTAATAATTGAAGACGGTCAGACGTTGGAGAAACTTTTACTTCAACCGCAGAACCATCCTCCGCAGGAGCTTGGAAGCCAGCATCTTCTACGGCGAATCCTTTTGTTGGTAATTCATCACCCGTTGGAGCATCTAATTTTACTTTTTCGCCCGCTTCGTTCGTCAAATAATCCGTTAATGGATTGAATGTCAAATCACCTGCTATCGCTAACGCCGTTACGATTTCTGGTGAGCCTACAAAAGCATACGTGTTTGGATTTCCGTCGGCACGTTTAGCGAAATTACGGTTGAAAGAGTGAACGATAGTATTTTTCTCCGCTTTCTCAGCACCCGCTCTTGCCCACTGGCCGATACATGGCCCACAAGCATTAGCGAATACTTTTCCACCGATTGATTCAAAAGTTTCAATAAATCCGTCACGCTCAATGGTATAACGAACTTGTTCAGAACCGGGAGTTACGGTATATTGTGCTTTCGTTTTCAAACCTTTCGCCGCCACTTGACGAGCTAATGAAGCCGCACGAGAAATATCTTCGTAAGATGAGTTAGTACATGAACCAATCAAACCAACTTCAATTTTTGTTGGCCAGCCGTTTTTCTCCGCCAATTCTTTCATTTTAGAAATAGGTGTTGCTAAATCTGGCGTGAAAGGACCATTTAAGTGAGGTTCAAGCGTATCTAAATCAATTTCAATTACTTGGTCGAAGTAGGATGCAGGGTCTGCGTAAACTTCTGGGTCAGCCGTTAAATGCTCACGGATTTCGTCGGCTAAAGCTGCCACTTCCGCACGACCAGTTGCTTGTAAATAACGAGCCATTGAATCGTCATATCCAAAAGTAGAAGTCGTAGCACCGATTTCAGCCCCCATGTTGGCAATTGTTCCTTTTCCTGTACAAGACATTGAAGTTACACCTTCGCCAAAATATTCAACCACAGCACCAGTTCCACCTTTTACGGTTAAAATACCCGCTACTTTCAAGATAACGTCTTTTGCTGAGGTCCAACCGTTTAATTTACCCGTCAATTTCACACCAATTAACTTCGGAAATTTCAATTCCCAAGCCAAACCTGCCATTACGTCGCAAGCATCAGCACCACCAACACCGATAGCAATCATTCCCAAACCACCCGCATTTACCGTGTGAGAGTCCGTACCAATCATCATACCGCCTGGAAACGCATAGTTTTCTAAAACTACTTGGTGAATGATACCCGCTCCAGGTTTCCAGAAACCTAAACCGTATTTATCTGAAACCGACGAAAGAAAATCATACACTTCTTTGTTTTTATCAACCGCCACCGAAAGGTCAGTTTTGGATTCGACTTTAGCCTCAATTAAGTGGTCACAATGAACCGTGGAAGGAACAGCCACTTGTGGGCGACCCGCCTGCATAAATTGCAAAAGTGCCATTTGAGCCGTTGCATCTTGCATAGCTACACGGTCGGGAGCAAAATCCACGTAAGATTTACCTCTTTCAAATGTTTCGGTAGGAGTACCTTCCCACAAGTGAGAATAAAGAATTTTTTCAGTTAAAGTAAGAGGTCTGCCAACCAATTTACGAGCTGCCTCCACACGTGAAGGCATTCTTTCGTAAACCGCTTTAATCATTTCTATGTCAAAAGCCATAATAGTTTTTTTTAAATAGTTTTGAAGTTTGATGATATGATAAATAATAATTTGTGTACAATAACTACTATTTGCTATTGCGTTTACATTCATAACAAGTTGATTGTATTTTAGGTTCTTGGCTATCTTTGAACATCATTATAAGGGCAAGAATACGATTCTCAACGTTTGAATGTTTGGGAATGAAAGGGAAATCCCAACTTTTTCTTTTTAATTATTTAATAACATAATTAAAAATTATACAAATCAAAGAAAATATATGTTAAAACAGCTATTCTTTAAAAAGTTTTTAAATCGAAGTTGCTTTTTATAAATTTGTAAGACAATTTTTTCACAGAAAAACTTAATTTTAAATCTAAAAAGAGTTTAACTGACCATGAAAATATTCAAAGAAAAATACTATAATAACTGTAAATAATTTAATATGAACTTTTACAACGATTACCTTAAAGAAATCGAGGAAAGAAAAACACAAGGACTTCATCCTAAGCCAATTGATAGTGCCGAATTGGTAAGCGAAATCATTGAACAAATTAAAGATTTGAACAATGCGAATCGTGCTGATTCACTTCAATTTTTCATCTACAACACCTTGCCGGGAACTACTCCTGCGGCTGGTGCAAAGGCTAAGTTTTTAAAAGAGATTATACTTGGTCAATCAGTTGTAAAAGAAATCACGTCTGATTTTGCTTTTGAATTGTTGTCGCACATGAAAGGCGGTCCTTCAATTGAAGTATTATTAGATTTGGCTTTAGGGACTGATGCTGCCATTGCCAAACAAGCTGGTGACGTATTGAAGACGCAAGTTTATTTGTACGACTTAGATTTGAAACGTCTGAAAGATGCTTTTGAAAGCGGTAACGCAACGGCAAAAGAAATCCTTGAAAGTTATGCAAAAGCAGAGTTTTTTACAAAACTTCCAGAAGTAGCTGAAGAAATAAAAGTAGTTACTTTTATAGCGGGTGAAGGTGATATTTCAACAGATTTACTTTCTCCAGGAAATCAAGCACACTCACGTTCAGACCGTGAATTGCACGGAAAATGTATGATTTCTCCTGCTGCTCAGTATGAAATTGAAGCCTTGAAAGCACAACATCCTGATAAATCGGTGATGTTAATTGCAGAGAAAGGTACAATGGGTGTGGGTTCATCAAGAATGTCAGGTGTTAATAACGTAGCGCTTTGGACAGGTAAGCAAGCGAGTCCTTATGTTCCGTTTGTAAATTATGCTCCAATTGTTGGTGGAACGAATGGTATTTCTCCTATCTTCCTTACTACGGTTGACGTAACTGGTGGTATCGGCATTGACCTTAAAAACTGGGTTAAAAAAGTAGATGCGGAAGGTAAAATTATTCGTGATGCTAATAACGAGCCTATCCTTGAGCAAACCTATTCTATTGCTACTGGTACGGTTCTTACGATTAATACCAAAACGAAAAAATTATATAATGGCGACCAAGAGTTGATTGATATTTCAAGATCTTTCACTCCGCAAAAAATGGAATTTATCAAAGCAGGTGGTTCTTATGCTATCGTATTTGGTAAAAAAATCCAAACGTTTGCTTCTCAATTGTTAGGTATTGCTATTGCTCCAGTATTTGCTCCTTCAAAAGAGGTTTCTATTGAAGGTCAAGGACTTACTGCGGTTGAAAAAATCTTCAATAAAAATGCAGTTGGTTCAACTCCAGGCAAAACTTTGCACGCTGGTTCTGACGTTCGTGTTACGGTAAACATCGTAGGTTCACAAGATACTACGGGATTGATGACTGCTCAAGAATTGGAATCAATGGCGGCTACGGTAATTTCTACTACTGTTGATGGTGCATATCAGTCTGGTTGTCACACAGCTTCAGTTTGGGACAAAAAAGCTCAAGCAAACATTCCAAAGTTGATGAAATTCATGAACGAATTTGGTTTGATTACGGCTCGTGACCCTAAGGGTGTTTATCACGCAATGACTGACGTAATTCACAAAGTATTGAATGATATTACGATTGACGACTGGGCAATTATTATTGGTGGTGACTCGCATACACGTATGTCGAAAGGTGTTGCTTTCGGTGCTGACTCTGGTACAGTTGCTTTGGCACTTGCTACTGGTGAGGCTTCAATGCCAATTCCTGATTCTGTAAAAGTTACTTTCAAAGGTGCTATGAAAGAATACATGGATTTCCGTGATGTTGTTCACGCTACTCAAGCACAAATGCTTCAACAATTTGGTGGTGAAAACGTGTTCCAAGGTAAAATTATTGAGGTTCATATTGGTACGCTTACTGCCGACCAAGCCTTTACATTTACAGACTGGTCTGCGGAAATGAAAGCAAAAGCTTCTATCTGTATTTCTGAAGATGCTACGTTAATTGAGTCATTGGAGATTGCTAAAAGTAGAATCCAAATCATGATTGACAAAGGCATGGACAATAAAAACCAAGTGCTTCAAGGATTGATTGATAAAGCAAACAAGAGAATCGCAGAAATTCAATCGGGAGAAAAACCAGCTCTTAGACCTGATGCTAACGCTAAATATTACGCTGAGGTAGTGGTTGATTTAGACCTAATTACAGAGCCAATGATTGCTGACCCAGATGTAAACAACGCTGATGTTTCAAAAAGATATACACACGATACTATCAGACCGTTGTCTTACTACGGTGGAGACAAAAAAGTTGACCTTGGTTTTATCGGTTCTTGTATGGTTCACAAAGGCGATATGAAAATTTTGGCTCAAATGCTCAAAAACATTGAAGCACAAAATGGTAAAGTTGAGTTTAAAGCACCACTTGTAGTAGCTCCTCCAACTTACAATATCGTTGATGAATTGAAAGCGGAAGGTGACTGGGAAGTATTACAAAAATACTCAGGTTTCGAGTTTGATGACAATGCTCCTAAAGCAGCAGCACGTACAGAATACGAAAATATGTTGTACTTAGAGCGTCCTGGATGTAACCTTTGTATGGGTAACCAAGAAAAGGCTTCTAAAGGTGATACCGTAATGGCAACTTCTACTCGTTTGTTCCAAGGTCGTGTTGTTGAAGATACAGACGCTAAAAAAGGCGAATCATTACTTTCATCAACTCCAGTGGTGGTACTTTCTACGGTTCTTGGTAGAACTCCGACTATCGAAGAATATGTGAAAGCTGTTAAAGGTATTAACTTAACTAAGTTTTCTCCATCTCATATCAAGTTGGTAAAATAATATCAACTCTTATATGATAATTGAAAAGCCTGAGTTTATACTCAGGCTTTTTTGCCTTCAAGGTTCTCAAGTGTCAACTGATTTTGTTGCTATAAAACTGTACTTTTTAAGTTTTTTTTATGACTTTAAAGCCAAATTTTTGAGTTTTTAAGCATATTCCTCTCAAATTCAATGACTTCCAAGTTTCACAAGTACCTTTGTGAAAAAAAGATTATGAAGTATAAAATGTTGGTGTTGGATATGGACGACACTTTGTTGACTGACGACCACCAAATTTCCGATAAAAACAAAGCCATGATTCATAAAGCACAAGACTTGGGTGTTTATGTAGTTTTGGCTTCTGGGCGACCAACGCCTGCTATGATTAATTACGCTAAAGATTTGAATCTACACACCAATGAATCTTACATTTTGGCGTACAATGGTGGACAAATCGTTGAAATGAAGTCAGAAAATGTTTTGTTTGAACAAAGTATTTCAAAAGAACATATTCATCAATTATACGATTTTAGTGTTGCTAATAATGTCCATATCATTACCTATTTCGATGGGGCAATTATCACCGAGAATGATTCGGAATATATTGATTTAGAAGTGCATATTACAGGAATGCCTTTGAGACGAGTTGATAATTTTAAAGAAGCCGTTAACCAATCGTCCGTAAAATGTATCATGTTGGCTGAGCCATCTTATTTAAAGGTTGTTAGCGAGAAATTACAAGCAGAAATGTCTTCTCACAAAAGCATTACCACATCAAAGCCTTTTTTCTTAGAAATCATGCAATCAGGGATTGATAAAGCAGCCAGTTTAGCAAGATTAGCGTCAACATTAAATATTGATTCCTCAGAAATTATTGCCGTTGGAAATGCTTACAACGATTTAACCATGATTGAATACGCAGGTTTAGGCGTTTGGGTTGATAATGTCGAACCAGATTTGCGTGACCGTGCCAATGTAATTGTTGCCTCAAATAATAATGATGGCGTTGCGGAGGTAATTGAACGTTTCATTGTGAATGCAGAAGAGGTAAAGGAATAGTTGTGGCGAATAGTATTCGCCTGTTTTGAATAATTAAAAAGCATTAACAAGTGTTGGTGCGGTTACGAATATATTAAACAAATTCATGAAAAAGATTACATCATACAGAGCATTATTTGGAGCAACCAAAACAACCGAACTTGCCGAGTTAAAAAAGACTTACAGAAATTTAATTAAAGAATGGCATCCTGACAAAATTCAAGATGACGAAGCCAAAAAAGAAGAAGCGGCTATTAAAAGTAAAGTAATTATTGAAGCATACGATTTATTAGTAAGCATTGCTCCCGAAACCCATGCGGCAAATTTGGAAGAATATACAAAATTGACTTCAACAGCCATTATAGAGGATTTTGATTATAAAGAAGGAAGACTAAAAATCGTTTTCCCAAATAACGTAGTATATGAATATTTTGGCGTGCCTCAGAATACCTATGTGAAGTTTGTCAATGCTCCATCGGTGGTACGTTTTGCAAAACGCCATATTTATAATTCATATACATTTAGAAATGTGAGTAATTAAATTTCGTTTAGAAATGGAGGGGAGTAAAAGTGCAAACCTCTATTTCTGAGTTTGAATACATTGGTCATAATTAATGCCTACGTTAACCCTTTTAGCATTTTTAGGTTTTCACCATCTTGAATTTTGGAAAAAAATATCTACGACAAAATTCCAACTACTTGTCTAACAATCAGCTTGTTTCTTTCTGAAAATTATTTAAAATTTAAACTCTTGGCGTAAAATTTGAGTTAAAACTAAAGTATAGATTCGTTTTTTATACAAATGATTCTCTATATTTGGCGGTTGTAACACCAAGTTACCTTTGAACAAGATATGTCGAAAAACTTAGTAATAGTGGAGTCCCCAGCAAAGGCAAAGACCATTGAGGGATATTTAGGTAAGGATTTTACGGTAAAATCTTCGTATGGTCACGTGCGAGATTTACCTAAGGAAAATGATGCTATTGATGTAAAAAATGGCTTTAAACCTACGTATATAATCTCACCCGAGAAGATAAAAGTCGTTAATGAATTAAAAGCTCTTGTTAAATCTTCAGATGAAGTTTGGCTCGCAACCGATGATGACCGTGAGGGAGAATCAATTTCTTGGCACTTAAAAGAGGCTTTGGGCTTAGCGGATGATACCAAAAGAATTGTTTTTAGAGAAATTACAAAAAAAGCGATTCAAAATGCTATTCAGAATCCAAGAACGATTGATGTAGATTTGGTAAATGCACAACAAGCACGTCGTGTTCTTGACCGTTTGATTGGCTTTGAATTATCACCAGTTCTATGGTCGAAAGTTAAAAAAGGACTTTCAGCAGGACGTGTACAATCGGTAGCGGTAAGAATTGTAGTAGAACGTGAGCGTGAAATAGAAAACTTTGATTCTAAATCTTCTTTCAAAATCGTTGCACTTTTCAATTTGAAAGGTGGAAAGATTCTACAAGCAGAATTACCCAAAAACTTTGAAACGGAGGTACAAGCAAAAGCATTTTTAGAAAAATGTATTGGGGCGGAATTCAAGATTAAAAGCTTGGAAACCAAACCTGCAAAGAAATCACCAGCACCTCCATTTACAACTTCAACTTTACAACAAGAAGCTTCTCGTAAATTAGGTTATGCGGTGGCTTCAACAATGTCTTACGCTCAGAAATTATACGAAGCAGGTAAGATTTCGTACATGAGAACAGACTCAACCAGTCTTTCGGAAGATGCTGTACAAAATGCAACGGCAGCGATTACGGCAGCTTACGGAGCAGAATTTGTTCAGAATCGGGTTTATAAGACCAAAGATGAAAACGCACAAGAAGCTCACGAAGCCATTCGTCCGACTGATTTTAGTGCTAATACTGCGGGTGCCGATTTGAAAGAAAAACGCCTTTATGAATTAATCTGGAAACGTGCAATTGCCTCACAAATGGCTGATGCTCAGTTAGAAAGAACAACAGCAGTAGTTGATATTTCAACAACCTCAGAGGATTTAATCGCTCAAGGGGAAGTTATCAAATTTGAAGGCTTCTTGAAAGTATATTTAGAAGGAAAAGATGACGAAGACGATGAAGAAAACTCGAAAATGTTACCGCCTTTAAATATCGGACAAATTCTGGATTTGGACATACTGAAAGGCACAGAGCGTTTTTCTCGTCCTCCTGCAAGATATACGGAAGCAAGTTTGGTAAAAGCATTGGAAGAAAAAGGCGTTGGTCGTCCTTCAACTTATGCACCAACTATTTCAACGATTATCAAGCGTGAATATGTTGTTAAAGAAGACCGTGAAGGGAAAGAGCGTTCTTTCAAAGAAATGGTTTTGAAAGACAATGTAATTACTGAAAAAGTTAGTAAGGAAACTTTCGGAACGGAAAAATCTAAATTATTCCCAACTTCGGTAGGAATGGTCGTGAATGATTTTTTGGTTGATAATTTCAAAAATGTTGTTGATTTTAAATTTACTGCCGACGTTGAAGATGAATTTGACGAAATTGCGAAAGGCAAAATCGAATGGTCACAGATGATTGGGAATTTCTATAAAGGATTTCACCAAACTATCGAAGACAGTAAAAATGTTGATAGAAATACAGTTGGTTCTTCTCGTGATTTAGGCATTGACCCGAAAACTGGCAAACCAATTTCAGTTCGTCTCGGTAAATTTGGGCCTTATGTGCAATTAGGTGAGCAAAAAACCAAAGACGAAGAAAAACCGCAATTCTTCAATTTGAAGAAAGACCAATTGGTTACAACAATTACTTTAGAAGATGCTTTGGCTTTGATTGAATTGCCAAAACTTCCTCGTGAAGTAGGTTTCTTTGAAGATAAACCGATGATAATAGGAGCGGGAAAAATGGGTCCTTACATCAAACATGATGATAAATATACCAGTTTGCCACCAACGGAAGACCCTTTTACGGTAACGGAAGCACGTGCTATTGAAATTGTGCTTGAAAAACGTCAAGCAGATGTTGGAAGTGCCATCGGAATTTTTGAAGAAGAACCCATCACATCAGGAAAAGGCAGATTTGGTCCTTACGTAAAACACGGCGGTAAATTCTATTCATTAGGACGTGGTGAAAGTTTAGAAAGTATTACTTTCGACCGTGCCGTTGAAATTATCAATGTAAAACGTAATGCCGAAGCCAATAAATTCTTAAAGGAATTTCCTGAAAATGATACGATAAAAGTCTTGAACGGAATGTACGGCCCGTATATTCAGATTGGCAAACGGAATGTAAAAATCCCGAAAGATTTAGTCCC
The DNA here is from genome assembly GCA_013298805.1 of Cytophagales bacterium. Classification (GTDB taxonomy): domain Bacteria; phylum Bacteroidota; class Bacteroidia; order Cytophagales; family Spirosomataceae; genus Arcicella. The sequence goes on from JAAFIU010000113.1 coordinate 10,101, forward strand.
TGCTGATTTGACATTAGAAGATTGTATTAGATTAGGTGAAGAAGCTCCTGCACCAGCAGCGAGAGGACGTAAAAAATAGATTTTCCGAACTTCGGTAATCGACAAAATTAGACCATAGATTAAACAGATTAAACAGATTTTCACGGATAAAATTTATAAAATTCGATGTTAATTACGCTAATCCGTTTCATCTGTGGTCTTTTTTGTTTTACGGTAAAAATAAATTTGTAAATTTGGTAAAATCAAAAACTATGACATATCCTATTTCAAAAATGACCAAAAATCTGAGTGACGACCATCAAAGTCGGATATTGAATTTCTCAAGATTCAGTATGGATGATGATGTCTTTTTTGATTTTTGTCAAGATAATGAACACCTTAAAATCGAGCGAAATGCCGATAGAACTATCATTTTTATGCCACCAACTGGAGGACTTACAGGAGAACTTAATTCAGAACTTAATGCTGATTTAATGATTTGGAAAAGAAAACATGAAGGTCATGTTTTTGACTCATCTACGGGTTTCAAACTACCTAATTCAGCCGTTCGCTCGCCCGATGCTTCGTGGCTTTCGGAAGAAAAATATCAAAGTTTAACTCGGGAAGAATTAAAAAAGCATATTCCCCTTTCTCCTGATTTCGTGGTTGAATTAATGTCTGAAACTGATTCTTTGAAAGAATGTCAGCTCAAAATGGAAGAGTACATTGAGAATGGTGTTCAATTAGGTTGGTTGATAAATACGAAAGTAGAGGAAGTATTTATTTACAGAATTGACGGAACGATTTCCAAAGTAATTGGATTTGACAAAACGCTATCGGGCGAAAATATATTAGAAGGATTTGAATTTCAATTAAGCCTTTTGAAAAAATGAAAAAAACATTAGTAGTTCTAACTGGAGCAGGAATTTCTGCCGAAAGTGGTATAGCAACTTTCAGAGACTCAAATGGTCTTTGGGAAAACCATTCAATTGAAGACGTAGCTACGCCCCAGGGTTGGCAAAAAGACCCAGCATTGGTTCAACGGTTTTATAATGAACGTCGTGAACAATTAGCAACGGTACTTCCAAACGAAGGACACAAGATTTTAGCCTCACTTGAAAAGCATTTCAACGTCCGAATTATCACCCAAAATGTCGATGATTTGCACGAAAGAGGTGGTTCGACAAAAGTATTACATCTTCACGGACAACTTACTCAGGCTCGTGGTTGTAATGATGTACATAAAATTTATGATATTGGTTATCGTTCCATCGAAATGGGCGAAAAAGCACAGGATGGTACACAAATGCGTCCGCACATTGTATGGTTTGGCGAAGATGTACCTGAAATAATGAATGCCGTCGAATTATCAGCGGAAGCAGATATTTTTGTGGTTGTAGGTACTTCGATGCAGGTTTATCCAGCGGCAAGTTTAGTGAATTATGTTGGTGAAAAAGTGCCAATTTATATCATTGACCCCAAAAAGCCAGATATTTCACTCTCTGAAAATATGACATTTATTGAAGCAGGTGGCAGTGAAGGTCTTCAAAAACTTTGGAATATTTTGGTTGAAAAGGAGAAAGTTTAATTTATATCTGAACAAAAATTGTAATGATTTGCTTATTAATGATGTTGCATAAATAAGCAAATTGAATGTCAATTGGCTACATTCTAAAATTCTGAAACATTTATACATGAAAAACTTCATCGTTAATAATCCTACCAAATTGTTATTTGGCAAAGGGGTTATTTCAAAATTAGGTACACATTCTCAACAATTAGGTAGTAAAGCAGTCGTAATGATTGGTAAAGGTTCAGTTAAAACTAACGGTATTCTCGATGCTGTTGTCAAACAACTTGAATCAGCAGGAACTGAATATATTTTATTTGAGGGTATTAAATCGAATCCAATTTATGAGGACGTAGATGCTTGTATCGGTTTAGCAAGAGAGTTTCATGCCGACCAAATAATTGCTATTGGTGGAGGTTCGGTAATTGATTCTGCAAAAGCGGTTGCTGCGGGTTTTTATTATGATGGCCCAGTTTGGGACATTTGTAGTAGTCAAGTTCGTGCAACCAAAGCATTACCCATTTTATGTGTTTTGACATTAGCTGCAACAGGTACGGAAATGAATATGTTTTCGGTTATTCAGAACGTTGAAACTGGTCAAAAATTAGGCTGGGGTAGTGATTTGGTGTATCCAAGAGTATCTTTCCTTGACCCAGAATTTACTTATTCTGTTCCAAAAACTTACACTTCTTATGGTGTTTCAGACTTAATTGCTCATACTTTTGAGCAGTATTTTGAACCCACTTCGTCACCACTTTCAGACCATTTAGCCACCGATATTGTTAAACTTGCCTTCCAATATGGCAAAGAAGTGCTTGTTAATCCAACTGATTATGATTCCCGTGCAAATATTTTGTGGTTATCGACCGTTGCTTTAAATGGTTCATTATCAGCAGGTAAATCAGGTGGAGATTGGGGAGTTCACGCTTTTGAACATTCACTCAGTGTTCTTTTTGATATTCCACACGGTGCAGGCTTGTCAATTCTTTACCCTGCTTGGATGAAACACTATTTTTCTGAAATTGAATCGAAATTAGATTTTATGGCAGAGCGAGTTTTAGGAGAGGGTAAGAAAGCAAATGATTTCATTTCAGCTTATGAAGAGTTCTGTAAAAGTATAGGTTCGCCAATTAGACTTTCCGAATCAAATATTACAAGTGCGGAGGAAGAAAAAATTGTCGAAAACTTAGTAGCTAACAAAGTTACAGGTGCTTTCTTTCAACAAAATGAAGAATCATACCGCAAAATGTTGAACTTAATGTATTAATCAATATGGACTTTAGCTTGTCCTCAATAACTCAAGCTAAAGTCTCTATTTTATAAATTATACCACTACAGATTTTATTCTGTATAATTTCTAATTAAAATCTAATGAATTATTGGCTCGTAAAATCAGAACCTTTCAAATATTCTTGGGATGATTTCGTTAATCAAGGAACTGGGGTTTGGGACGGTGTACGCAATTATCAAGCTCGGAACAATCTTAAAGCAATGCAAGTGGGCGACTTAGTTTTTTTCTATCATTCTAATGAAGGTTTAGAAATTGTAGGTTTGGCCAAAGTTGTAAAAGAAGCCTACCAAGACCCAACAACTGATGATAATCGTTGGGTAGTAGTAGATTTAGTTCCAGTAGAAAAGTTGCCCAAAACAGTAACACTCAAGCAAATTAAAGCTGATGAAAGATTGAAAGATATTGGACTTATTAAGCAAATGAGGTTATCTGTTACCGCCATCAAGCCCGAAGAATTTGATATTATTCTTGGTTTAGCCCATGATTGAAATTTGGGTAAATTAGACAAATTAACCATTATCAACCCATGAA
>JAAFIU010000198.1 GCA_013298805.1 Cytophagales bacterium
TGTGGCGTATAGCATACGCCAATGTGTTGACAATTTTTGGCGTATGCTATACACCACTACAAATCAATGACATTAATATTATTAAATAATTTATTCTTGGTACTTACTTTTAATTTATGTCAGATAGCATACTAAAAGATAAGAGTTTGAAATTTGCAGTTAGAATTGTACGATTATCTCAACATTTGAAAAAAGAAAGGAAAGAATATGTTCTTTCAAAACAAATACTTCGTTCTGGAACCTCGATTGGTGCAAACGTAAGAGAGTCTCGAAATGCTGAATCAGATTTAGGTTTTATTCATAAATTAGCAATCGCTCAAAAAGAATGTGATGAGACTTGTTACTGGTTAGAACTACTATTTATGACTGATTATTTGAATGAAAATGAATATACTTCAATAAATTCTGATGCGATTGAACTACTTAAAATTATCAAAAGTATCATTATAGCAGTCAAAAAAAGAATCAAGAAATAAAAGATTATGGATAATTTAGGTGATAACAACCTCATACCTCATACCCCATACCTCATACCTTCCGAAGAAACAATAGTAGCCCTTGCAACCCCTTCGGGTGTGGGGGCTATTGCCGTTATAAGAGTCTCTGGTTCAGCGACTTTTTCGATTGTAAACAAACTTTTTAGAGGTAAAAATCTCGAAAAACAAGCTTCACATACGATTCATTTTGGCACAATCCGAGATGGTGAAATGATTGTGGATGAAGTTTTAGTTTCACTTTTCAAAGCTCCAGCCTCATATACTCGTGAAGACACCATTGAGATTTCTTGTCACGGCTCAGATTTTATTATTCAGAAGATTCTAAAACTGATAATTAGAGAAGGAGCAAGGCTTGCCAATGCAGGAGAATTTACCCAAAGAGCCTTTTTGAATGGACAATTAGACCTCGCTCAAGCGGAAGCCGTAGCTGATTTAATTGCCTCAGATTCAGAGGCTTCACACCAAACGGCTATTAATCAAATTCGTGGAGGTTTTTCAAAACAAATTGCTCAATTACGGGAACAACTTATCAATTTTGCATCGTTGATTGAGTTGGAATTGGACTTTGGCGAAGAAGATGTGGAATTTGCCGACCGTGATGATTTACGACAATTAATTTTCAGACTCCAGACGGTCTTAATACCACTGATTGAGAGTTTTGAAATGGGAAATGTTATTAAAAATGGCGTTCCAACTGTCATTGTGGGTAAACCCAATGCAGGAAAATCAACACTTTTGAACAGACTTTTGAATGAAGAAAAAGCCATTGTTTCTGATATTGCAGGTACAACTCGTGACGTCATTGAAGATGAACTTTTTATTGATGGAATTCGCTTTAGATTAATTGATACGGCAGGTTTACGTAAAGCAACCGATACCATTGAGGCGATAGGCGTGGAGCGGACAATGCAGCAAATGGAAAAAGCGAGTTTGATTGTCTATCTATTTGATGCGAACGAAATACAGTTAACAGTAATCAGTAATCAGTTAGCAGAATTTAATGCACCGTACTTATTGGTTGGAAATAAAGTTGATAAATTGTCATTAGACAAAAAGGCGGAATTTGATGCGGTTTACCCAGAAATCATTTGGATTTCAGCTTCCGAAAATAAAAATATTGAGCTTTTGAAAGATATTTTAGTGAGAAAAGTTAAAACGAAAGAAGTGAAATCGGGAGATACTGTCGTTACTAATCTTCGTCATTATCAACATCTTTCACAAACGAATGAAGCCCTAAATAATGTGTTGGAAGGATTGAGTCAAAGCATTACAGGTGACTTTTTAGCACAAGACATTCGTTTTGCCTTGCATCATTTAGGAGAAATTACGGGGCAGATTACGACTGATGATTTATTGGCGAATATATTTTCTAAGTTTTGTATAGGAAAGTAAGAAGTACAAATAAAGTAATATAAAAACCCTTATAAAACGCTGTAAAAGGCATTTATGAGGGTTTTATTTTGTCCTTATTAATATTGTGGTAATGAATTGACTGCAATACTAATTCAATTTCTAATTGGCAATAAATAGAAAGATTTTGTAATGGATGAGTACATTTTTTAGCACTTTGAGCATTTTTCGCTTTTTTGTGAGTACATATTTTGTTATTAATAAATTTTAAAAATTACCTTAAAAAGTTATATGTGCATAAATTTATACTTAGTTGTTGAATATATTATGTGGTTGTAAATTTAGGGTTTTGTCTTGATAAATATAAACAGTTGAAAGTGAAATTTTTATCAAAATAATTGGCTTAGAAAAAAAGCCTTGTCAAGTGTTAGTAAGAAAATCGACTGTTAGTGAATCTGTTTTTGAGTTTTTGGGAGTTTTTGAGAAAAGTAACTGCTTGATAATCAGCCTTGAAAACAAAAAGAGGTACTGTTTAAGTACCTCTTAAATGCAATTTTGTAGTCCGTACGGGAATCGAACCCGTGTTTCATCCGTGAAAGGGACGTGTCCTAACCCCTAGACGAACGGACCGTTTGGGTTATTACGAATTCGTTAAGTTTTTTATTTTCGCTTATCTTGTTCGTTTTTCGTGGTGCAAAGGTACGGCGATTTTTTGAAATGGCAAGGGCTTGTTGGTAAAAAAAATAAAATATTTTTTCAATAATCTGTAAAACCCTTGATTATCAAAAGTTTGTGTCTGAAACTTTTTTTTAACTTTTTTTATTTTTTCTCAACTCATTGAATAAGTGTTTTTTTGTATCTGATTATATTATAATTTTAAAAAAGAATAATGCCATTTTAATAAACAAAATAATTAATATTGAGATATGAAAAAAGAAAACACTACATCGTTGTCTTCACAAGCGGCGTGGACAGATATTCAAAATGATAAGGATCTATTAAAAGATTTTGAAATAAGCGTTTTGCCTCCTTATATGAATACCTGTCGGTGGTTTGCAGGTAAGGCTCGTTTGCAAGAAAAATTCACTATCAAATTCTCATTGGAAATTCCGATAAAGGATTCAATTGCCTTATTGTTTATCGTTGAGGTACGATATGCCGATGGTGAAACTGAAAACTATCTTCTTCCTGTTTCATTTATTGATTCGACGAATAGTCAAGAAATTTCTCCCAAAGGTATCATCACATTAGCTTACATTAATGACAAACGTGGCTTGGTAGTAGATGCCATTTATGATGAACGTTTTCAGCAGGCTCTTTTTCATCATTTAGCACACGCTGAAAGTGTTGGGCAACAAGAGAACGGTAAGGTTGAGTTTAATCGTGGTAAAGGACTTTCGGGTGAAGATATTAATGCTCCAATTTCATCGAGAGTTTTGCCTGTTGATTCCTCTAATTCAGCGATGACTTTCAGCGACAAATATTTCCTTAAACTTTATCGTAAATTATTTGAAGAAACTAATCCAGAAGTGGATATGGTTGAGTTTATCACTGAGAATTCTGACTTTGCCTATATCCCAGCTTTTGCGGGTAGTGTTGTTTGGGAAAGAGAGGGCAAGCCTGATGTTACTTTAGGAATGATGCAACGAATGGTTGAAAATAAGGCTGATAGTTGGGTTCAAACGGGTGAACAGCTTGATTCCTTTGTCGATGCCTTCACAGATAAAACTTTTGCGATTAAAGAGGAGGTTTTTGAGCAAGTTGAACTTTTGGCTCAAAGAACTGCCGAAATGCACTTGGCTTTGTACGCACCTGATGCTGATGTAATGTTTGCACCCGAACAATTTAATGATGATTATCGTCAATTTATTCATAAACGCTTGTCGGATTTATTGGATAGAAGGTATAGTCTTTTGATTGATAACTATACTAAAATTACTGACCCTGTTACCCAAAAATTAGCGTGGGACTTTATGGAAGCCAAAGAGTTGATTGATGAATTTGCGAAGGATATTCTTACCAGAGAAATAGACTCTCAACGCATTAGAATTCACGGAGATTATCATTTAGGGCAGGTTTTAGCAACTCAAAATGATTATATTATCATTGATTTTGAAGGAGAACCCGAAAGCTCCATTACCGACCGTAAAATTAAGCACTCGCCTCTAAAGGACGTTGCAGGCATGATTAGAAGTTATCATTATGCAATCTCCGCAAAAATGTTTAATGACCCTGATACCGCTAAATTTGACCCAATACGAGTACAAACTGCTGCCGACCGTTGGTATAAATTGATTCAACAAACGTACATGGAGAAATACTTGGACACTTTTGGAAATCCACATCCATTGTTTAAGAATAATAATGAAATTAACTTTTTGATGTTAATTTATTTACTGGAAAAAGCAGTGTATGAATTGGGATATGAAATTAGTTACCGACCAGATTGGGTAAAAATACCTTTGAAGGGAATTGTGAATGTTATTAGAGAGATTGAGAAACTGAGAATGTAATTTTAGTGATGAATTATGAGATATGAATTATGAATAAAATGGAACTATAATGACGCAATAGCTCTTTTTCATAATTCATAATTCATAATTCCTATCTAAGTTCTGAAAAAGTTGGTAATACTAAATCTTTTTCAGAAACAATTGGGTTTTCTATACCCCAGTCAATATTGAGAGTTGGGTCGTTGTATAGAATTCCAGATTCAGCACCTTTATTCCAAAAATTAGTACATTTATACACAAAGATTGTCTCTTCAAGTGCTACAAAGCCATGTGCAAAACCCGATGGCACAAAAAGCATATTTCCGATGGCTGAATCTAAAATAAACTTGGTGTGTTGTCCATAAGTTGGAGATTCTTTACGAATATCGACCACAATATCCATCACTTTCCCTGTCATACATCTTACCAATTTTCCCTGTCCGAATGGCTCATATTGAAAATGTAAACCACGAATTACTCCTTTTTTAGACCATGAATAATTGTCTTGTACAAAGTCATGGGGGATGCCATTAGCAGTAAAAAGAGTTTTGTTATATGATTCATAAAAATGACCTCTATCGTCAGAAAATTTTGTTGGAATACACTCAATTAAACCTTGTATTTCGTGGGGCTGGAATTGCATAGGAGATAAATAATGTTTTTTTTGAATTAATAATCTTTTGTTTTCTCTTACTAAGAGATTAATATTGTTTACGAAATTAAGGGGATTCGTGAAATTTAACAAATAAACATTTTTGATGTTCGAGATTCGATGTTCGATGTTCGAGAATTTTATTTGATAAAAGACCAATAAATATTTATACGAATGTCGGACTTTTAACATCGAACATCGAAAATAAACAATGACTAAAGCTCAATTATTTGACCAAATCAAACAGAAAAAATCATATCTCTGCGTAGGTTTAGATACTGATATTCAGAAAATCCCACAGCATTTATTAGCTGAAAAAGACCCTATTTTTGAGTTTAACCGCCAAATTATTGACGCTACTCATCAGTTAGCTGTGGCATACAAACCTAATATTGCTTTTTATGAAGCACTGGGAGCAAAAGGTTGGGAAAGTCTGCAAAAAACAATGGAATACATCCCAAAGGAATGTTTTACCATTGCTGATGCAAAACGGGGTGATATTGGAAATACTTCTGGACTTTATGCCAGAGCATTTTTTGATAAAAATTCATCGGGGCTTGATTTTGACTCTGTAACGGTTGCTCCGTATATGGGTGAAGATTCCGTAACGCCATTTCTTGACTTCCCCAATAAATGGGTTATTTTATTGGCTCTTACTTCAAATGGAGGGAGCAAAGATTTTCAGAACTTACGTTTAGAGGATAATAAGCAACTTTTTGAGGAGGTAATTCGTAAATCTCAAGAGTGGGCTACTGACGAACAATTAATGTACGTAGTGGGTGCAACAAAAGCTGATATGCTCGCTCATATACGTACTTTAGCTCCCGAACACTTCTTGTTAGTTCCTGGTGTTGGGGCTCAAGGTGGAAGTTTGGAGGAGGTTTCAAAATACGGAATGAATTCCCATTGTGGGTTATTGGTTAACTCTTCAAGAGGCATTATTTATGCTTCTACTGCCAAAGATTTTGCTCAAAAAGCAGGGGAGGAGGCGAAGAAAGTTCAAGTTGAAATGGAAAACTATTTGAATTTATATCTCTAATAAAATGACCCTGTTTAAACTTTCTGTTTTGAGTTGAAATTTGGTTGTTTTTTAATCTTACTCTTTAAAATTTGAAGCCCCAGTGGAACTGTATAGCATCGCTACGTTGAAAGAATTTTGAAAAGCAGGGTTCAAAAAGAGACAATTTAAGCTGAAAGAGAAAGTTTAAACAGGTTCAAATGTTAAGATTTTCGGTAGTTCTAAAAATATAATGCTAAAACAATAGCTGTCAATTTCTTGTATCCATCAAACAGTATGACATTTTTAGGACAACTCAATTTTGATACGACCTTTAAGGTGCCAATAGTAAAGGGATGTTGTTTTGTAAATGAGTAGCTAAGATTTTTGCTTTAGTTTCTTGCTGATTATCTTCATTGAGTCTATTCAAATGGCTCATGTTTAACCTCTCACCTTCTTTCCAAATTAGAATCTCTTCAAAATAGACTTGATACTTTAGTCTTACAGTGCCAATATTTTCAGGGTAAAACTAAAAATAATGGATGGGTGAATATATTTAATCAAAAAAATATTACTCCATTTATATGCCTATTTTTGTGTTTTTTGTTAAAAATATATGATAAACGAAGTAAAAAAATGATTATAATTTATTGAATATGACTTAAATAGTATGTACTCATTTACGATGTGACTTTTGGAGACAGTTGCCGTTACAAACACAATCACAGAATAATGGGATAAACTTATTGATGAGGAAAAGACTTCTAAAAATAGGTTCTGAATTAAGAAAAAAGACTTTAGCGGTAGTTTTTTAATAATTCTAAATTTCATAAAGTGTTAAGTAAAAGGATTCTTTACCATTGAGTGGCGGCTCATTTGTGAAAATCGTAATTTGCCTAAGAAGTTTATAAATTAATTACTGGGATAACCCCAACCCTTAAAATCGACCCCAGAATTTTTTTTTGGGGTTTTTTATTATTTGGCATGAAAATTGACAAATGGTAATTTTTCTAAAAAGTACTTCCTTAATATTCATTTTTATTTTGAATTCCCTTCCTTTCCGTATTCTTGTTCTTATAACTCTCAAAAAGACAAAAAATATATATATATATTTGCTATTTTGGGGCGATTAAATATTTTGGCATAGTTTTTGATGTATTTTGTATTACTTGGTGACGTTTTGTCTAATATTAGGATAAGAAAACTATGCTCCTGTCTAAGTGGCTTTGTACATTGTTTTTTTATTTTAAATCCTTATAGCATTTATGGTATTTGTTCCGACAGGTTCAATAAATCATTACGTCACTATAGTATTTTTTAATCGAAATATCATAAAGATAAGATATTTGAATATGTGAAAAATTTTACCTATTCACTATTGAAGCGTAGTCCGCTAACTACGTTATTTTGGTAATTGAGCCGCCACTTAGTTGCCTTTTTGATAAATATTTTAAACATTTCCGCCAAGTATTAAAATGAGACAATATTCCTTCAATTCATTGCACTAATGCAGAGATTGACGGAGTGTTGTCTTTTTGTATTTACATGGCATTGCAGGGTGTTTCCTGTGAGATAAAGAGATTCAAGCCATAGTGCTTGTGCGGGGACTTCCCGAAAGATAACTACTTAGGCGGATTGCGTAAAGGCTCGGAGCTATGCACCGAGTCTTTATTTTTGTATATACCTAAAGTCTTTAAAAGTTATTTGGAAGTGGAAAATTGTTTATGATTATATGTGAATTCAATCTTGAAATATTGCAATTGTATTTTTCGCTAATCTTAACTATTTATCTGCATTAGTAATAAGTATGGGTGGGGTTGATGGTAAAATGTTGTATAAAAGTGAATTATTTGAGGGTAAGTGCTTGCATTAAAAAAGTCATATTAGATTTTTGATGTTTTTTACCCTTAATTCTTTTTTTGTGTAATTCTTAGAAAAATTATATACTAAATCCTTTTTAGAAATTGAATATATGCTACTTTTGTAGTGTTAAACAATGACATTATGGCGGTAATGACATTGTGAGATAAGATTCAAAGAAAGTTTAATGTCTAAAGTTTATAGCGGTAAATAATAAAACTAAATTTTCTGATACGAATCAAAAGTGTAAGAAATACAAAAAGCCTAAGAAAAAGTTTATAATCCTAATTCCATAAAAGCCTTGAGTTGTAAAATTCAAGGCTTTTTTATGTCTTAAATTTTAAGGGTAAAAAAATGGGATGATTTACGCTTTTTGTAAATTATCCCATTTGAATATTAGATTGTATAACTTTATTTCACTTTTAAAACAACAGCTCCAAGCGGAGGAATTGTAATTGAAATTGAATAAGCTTTTCCTTGCCAAGCTATTTCTTCAGCTATCATGGCAGAGTTATTTACTTTTCCACTTCCCCAGAAAGCATGGTCGTCGGAATTTAAGACTTCCATCCAAACGCCTTGCAT
>JAAFIU010000075.1 GCA_013298805.1 Cytophagales bacterium
CCCAAAATAAATTCAACCAAAAAATGTCAAAAATTAAAGTAGGTGTCGTAGGCACAGGATTTATCGGACCAGCTCATATTGAAGCTCTTCGTCGTCTTCCAAATATTGAAGTTACGGCTCTTTGTGAAGTAAATATTGAATTAGCAAAGCTCAAAGCGGCTCAATTGGGTATCGAGCGTCCGTGTACGTTTGAACAATTATTAGCAATGGAAGACATTCAGTGTGTGCATATTTGTACGCCTAATTTCTTGCATTATTCACAGTCAAAAGCGGCTTTATTAGCTGGGAAACACGTTGTTTGTGAAAAACCATTGGCGAAAGATTTGCATGAAGCCGAGGAATTAGTGGCTCTTGCTAAAGAAACAGGTTTAGTAAATGCTGTTCACTTCAACTTGAGATATTACCCATTGGTTCGTCAGATGAAAACCATGCGTGAAAAAGGTGACTTAGGTGATGTTTATTCAATCATCGGGTCTTATTTGCAAGATTGGTTGTTCTTCAATACGGATTATAACTGGCGTTTAGAACCAGACAAATCGGGTGATTCTCGTGCTATTGCGGATATTGGCTCGCACTTAATGGACGTAATCGAATACATCACAGGTTTGAAAACGGTAGAAGTAATGGCTGATTTTAATACCGTTCATAAAACTCGTAAAAAGCCATTAAAACCCGTTGAAACGTATTCTGGAAAAATGTTACAACCAGAAGATTACGCTGATGTTGCCATCAATACGGAAGACACGGCTAACGTTTTATTGCGTTTTGATAACGGAAATAAAGGTTTAGTAACGGTTTCTCAAGTTTCGGCAGGACGTAAAAATCAGTTAAAATTAGAGATTTCGGGTTCAAATAAAACGTTTGCGTTTAACTCAGAAGCACCGAATGAACTTTGGATTGGTAATCGTGATAGCTACAACCAAGTGTTAATGCGTGACCCATCGTTGGCATATCCAGAAGCAAGTGCCTTAATGACTTTCCCAGGTGGACACAACGAAGGTTTCCCTGATACGTCAAAGCAATTATTCAAAGAAGTTTACGCAGCGGTAGCCGCAGGAAAAATGCCAGAAAACGCTCCATTCCCAACTTTTGCGGATGGTTACCGTGAATTATTAATCTGCGAAAGAATCTTGGATTCGCACAGAAGCCAAGGCTGGGTGAAGGTTTAGGATTGAGCGATTTAGTGAATGGTAAAATGATGAACAAGTTTGTATATTTGTTCATCATTTCATTTTAAATTGAGAGGTGATTCAAATATGAAAATTAAAAGCGTTCAACTAAAAAACTTCAAGCGATTCACTGATTTAACGCTCGAAAATATTCCTGAGCAAGCAAAGTTGGTCTTATTGATTGGAGCGAATGGTTCTGGGAAATCGTCCTTGTTTGATGGATTCAGATACACTTCCTTTGTTCACAATAGTAAACAATCAAATGAGAATTCATTTTATAACATAGAGCAATCAAATTTATATTATAGAAAAAATCTGGGAATACCCGTAGAGACGACCATAGACTTATTTAATGGACAACAAATTCATAAATTTGAATCACATGAAACGGCTTCTAACAAACCAGAATCATTTGAATTACGTAAAAAGTTTATCGGCAGGAGTAGTACTCGAATTGTACCTAAAATTATAAATCAAGCTAATTTAAATAATATCGATATTGACGGTGATGCACCAATCATGTACATTGATAGTGATACTCGTTTTATTAATGATGTATTTTCTTATATTCAACAAATTAATAAGGCTTTAAGAGAGCCTGCATTTAAAGGCGAGTCAGCGGACACATATAAAATTTTTCAAAACTTCATAGAACCCTTAAATTTATCATTAAGAAATATCTTTGGAGTTGATGATGCCATCACATTAAAAATAGTTGAATTTGAAGATGCTACTCCAACTGAATCAGCTAAACTAATTTTTCAAAAAGGTAATTCAAAAATAAACTATGATTTACTAAGTCATGGGGAGAAACAAGTCATTATTCTTCTACTAAATTTTATCGTCCGTAAAAAACAGTATGAAGATGCCATTATTTATATTGATGAAATGGATTGCCATTTGAATACAGCCTTACAAGAAACTTTATTAAAAGAAATTGTTGAAAAATGGATTCCTGATTCCGCTCAATTATGGACTGCCTCGCACGCTTTAGGGTTTATTGACTATGCTCGTAAAACAGATAATGCGGTTATTTTAGATTTTGATTCTCTTAATTTTGATATTCCTCAAATTATTACTCCACAGTCCAAAGAGGTACTTGATGTTTATGATATTGCTATTCCTAAAAGTATTCTATCTCAATTATTTAGTGATAAAAAAATAGTCTTTTGTGAGAACAAAAATGATGAATACTATAATTTAATGGGATTAGAAAAGACGCTTTTTGTTGGTGTAAAAGATTCAAGAGACGTTTTTCTGAATGCTAAAAATGATAAAACAAAGTTTACTTTAAGAGATAGAGATTTTATTTCAGATGCAGAAATAGTAAGAATACAAAAGAATTTCCCAAATCATCGAATTTTAAAGTATTATGATTTCGAGAATTATCTTTATCACCCTGATAATATTGATGAAATACACCCTCCGAATTTTGACAAATCAGCTTATCAAACTAATATTCTAAATCAGAAAAAGGAAAAGCTCCCTTATATATTAACAAAGGTGGAATCGGCAAGAAAGACGTATGAAGAATTTAAAACAGATATTAAATTGGATGAGTCTCCCAAAAGTATCGTGGATGATTTCGTAAGTGACGACTTTGAACGATTTTATAAATTTTTCGACATGAAAGACCAATTTAACCGCTTATATCTTGCTCAATTTAATCTGACCGTAAAAGAATTATCCAGTACCAATTGGTTTAAAAAACAAATAGAACAAATCTTACTATAAAATATGAAAACAATCAAAGGACCTGCTATATTTTTAGCCCAATTTTTAGACGATAAAGAACCATTTAATTCCCTTGATTCCATTACGGATTGGGTTTCGGATTTAGGTTACAAGGGTATTCAAATCCCGACTTGGGATGCTCGTGCCATTGACCTTGAAAAAGCGGCTACTTCCAAAACTTACTGTGATGAACTTACAGGGAAATTAGCCGATAAAGGTTTGCAAATCACGGAATTATCAACGCACTTGCAAGGACAATTAGTAGCAGTAAATCCTGCTTACGATGCGGGTTTTGACGGTTTTGCTCCAGATTCAGTAAAAGGAAATCCCAAAGCTCGTACCGAATGGGCGATTCAGCAATTGAAATGGGCAGCCCAGGCTTCTCAAAATTTAGGGTTGAAAGCGCACGCAACATTTTCGGGTTCTTTGCTTTGGCATACAATGTACCCTTGGCCCCAAAGACCGCAGGGTTTGGTGGATATGGGTTTTACGGAATTAGCGAATCGTTGGTTGCCAATTTTGAATCATTTTGACGAACATGGTGTGGACGTTTGTTACGAAATCCACCCAGGAGAAGATTTACACGATGGCGAAACGTATGAAATGTTTTTGGAAAAAGTAAACAATCATTCACGTGCTTGTTTATTGTATGACCCATCACATTTTGTATTACAATGCCTTGATTACCTGCAATATATAGATTTTTATCACGAAAGAATTAGAGCTTTCCACGTAAAAGATGCGGAGTTTAATCCAACTGGAAAACAAGGTGTTTATGGAGGTTATCAGTCGTGGGTAAATCGTGCGGGTCGTTTCCGTTCATTGGGCGATGGTCAAGTAGATTTTGCTTCGATTTTCTCAAAATTAACGCAATACGGTTTCGACGGTTGGGCGGTTATGGAATGGGAATGTGCGATTAAAGACCCCGTTCAAGGAGCTGAAGAAGGAGCGCCATTTATTGCTTCTCACATCATCCAAGCAACCTCAAAAGTATTTGACGATTTTGCGGGCGGTGGTGCTGATATTGAATTGAATAAGCGAATATTGGGAATATAGAGGAGAAAGGAGAAATGGAGACAGCAAAAAAGGCAATGGAAGAATACCCTTTCCTCCTCCTTTTCTGCTGTCTCCATTCCTCCTTTGATTACCAATATTTCCCCCGTTTTTTAACAATTAAACTAACGCCTCTTAATAAAATCTGTAAATGAGCCGTTATTGCTCCAGTCAGACCAAAGTGCTTATTTAATACTTCGTAACGGTCTAAAAGAGAGCGTTTTAATTGTTTGTTTGAAATTCCTCCCGTCAAATATTTAGCGACTACAAAATCTAAGTATTGAATCTTTTTTGCACGTTTTAAGCATTCAATTTCCCAATCTATATCGGCACTCAAATTATTTTCCATGTAAAATGGAGTAATGGATTTTCGGGCAATAAATGCTTGGTGACAAACTAACATTCCGAGTTTCATGTCTTGCCATTTCAAATTTTGGGGTAAACGATGCGGTGTGATTTCTGAACGTAAACCTTGAATATTTCCATCGTTATCTACGAAAAAAGTATCTCCGTACAATACATCAATATTTTCGGATTTGGAAATCCGAAGTACATTCAAAATCTGTGCTACAACCTCTTTATCATTAATTTCATCGCCCGCATTCATAAACCAAACGAAATCACCCGTCGCATTTTTTAGCCCTTTATTCATGGCATCATAAAGCCCTTTGTCGGGTTCAGAAATGAGTTTATTTACACTGCTCTTGTATTTTTCGGCAATTGCCAAAGTCCCATCTTTTGATTTGCCGTCAATGATGATATATTCAAAATTTTGGTCGGTTTGTGCCAAAATACTTTGAATGGTACGCTCTAAAAATTGTTCAGCGTTGTAGGTTATGGTGATGATTGAAAGTAACAATTAGTGATGAGTTATGAGTGATGAGTTATGAGTTTTTTGCCAACGACTCATAAACCCTTTTATACTTTTCAGCGACTACTTTTTCGGAATAATTATCCAAAACTTTTTGTCGTGAATTATGGACAAGTGCTTGATAATCAGATTCAAATAAAGTCCAATGGATTCCTTTGGCAAGGTCTTCGGCAGATTTATATTTGGCTAAATAACCGTTGTTTTTATGCTCAATCATTTCTGGAATTCCTCCCACATCAAAACCCACCGCAGGCGTTCCGCAAGCCATAGATTCCATGATGGTATTGGGTAAATTTTCTTCCAAAGATGGAATCACAAAAACCGAAGCCGCCGAATAAGCATGAGCAATTGTTGATAAATCAGAAAGCCGTCCGAGGATATTGACTTTAAATGGAAGTGCTTCAAAATCAGAGGCTTCGGCTTGTCCAAAAACGATTATTTCGATGTTCGATGCTTGATGTTTGATTTTCGGTGTTCGATTCGGGCGGCGTTCCGCTTCGAGATTCGATAAACGAGCATCTAATATCGACATCGCTTCCGCAAAATACGCAAAACCTTTGCCCACCGCATCTACTCGCATGGCGGCAAAAAGGATATATTTTTTATCTTCCGAAAGTCCAAATTTCTGACGAGCCTTTGCTTTATCAATGGGATAAAAAACGTCAACATCAATAGGATTTGGAATGGATTCTACCCGAACATTTTTGAATAATGAACTTTGTTTTGCCCGATTCCCGAGCCATTGGCTACACGTAATGACGGTAAGATTTGCTCCTTCAAAAGCCTTCACTTTTGCTTGCCAAATTTGATTTGAAAGGTCATCTTCGGCAGGTTTTTTTAGGAATTTCTCGCAATTTCCACAAGTTTTTTGATAGTTTTCACACGTTCCCGAATGATGACAACCGCCCGTAAACGCCCACATATCGTGTAAAGTCCAGACAACTGGCTTTTGGGTTTTGAAGAGTTTTTGGAGTGAATCAATTGAAAGAAAACCAAAATTTATCCAATGTAAATGAACAATGTCAGATTCTTTAATAATCTGAATATCAGTAATATCCATGCCAAATTTGGCAGGATTAAAGAGAAAACGTATTGCTTTTGATTTCTCAAAAAAGAAAAAATAAAGCCTTTCTGCAACGAATCGCAAAAACGCTTTTTTCTTGGCAAACCACGAATTATTTAATTGAATTACACCTTCCTGACCAGATTTACTTTCTTGCACCAACATCTGTACATCCACATCCGTATTGGCACGTAACGCTTTGAGCAAACGACGGCAAGCAATGGCGGCACCGCCCGTAAAATCATCGGTATTTAGTAGGAGGACTTTCAAGGTTTTTTTGCGGTAACGATAATATATGGCGAAAATGCCTTAGTATCTATTGGAATTATTTTAAAAAATACTTTCAGTGGTAGCCAAATGACTTTTTTTAGTAATCTTACCCAAAGCGGTTTATCATTTTCACGTTCAAACCAAAGCATAAATTTTCCGTCGTAACGAGTTTGTATTTCAGTAAGTCCTAATTCTTGACAAGCGTTATTGAGGAGGTCTAAATCCATACAATTGATATTATGCTTTTCGTAATTTTCAAGGTCAAAGGTCTTTTGAAACCAGCCATTTAAACTCTTGAAATTAGGAAGTGTAATTAATAAAATACCTCCTGAATTGAGCTGTTCAACGTGTTTTTGAATGATATTTTTAGTATCAACAAAATGTTCAATTAATCCATTTGAAACAACTAAATCATATCTTTTTTGAGGAGTATAATTGAATAAATCTACTTCAATAACTTCGATACTACCTGTTTTAAGATTATTGGCAGTTTCTAATTCATTTAATATTTTGGTATGCACCACAAAATCCAAGAGCGTTGCATTGAGTTGCAAATGTCGTTTTGCCCAAACCGAAAAATAGCCAGGGAAACCGCCAATTTCGAGGAGGGTTTTGCTGTTATTTTGTTTTACGAGCTTTTCTAACAATCCAACAAAAGGATAATTATTGGGTACTTCAAAAACAAGTCCTTCTTTTGATTCCCAGTAGTCCAGCCAAAATTGGCGAGAAGTAAGTTCGTTATTCATGGTTAAAATATGGTCAGTTTTTTGTCTTCTGCCTCTGTCAAAAAGGTAATGGTATTGATAAATTTATGATTGAAATACTGGAATGGCGTATTAGTTAATAGTCTTTTACCAAAATAAGCAAGGTTGCCTTTCATTTTTTGGAAGAATGATTTTTGTCCAAATAAAAAGCTATCTCGATGATAAAGCCCCACAAGCTCACGTTGGATTTTGAAGTTTTCAGTCATCAATAAAAATTTCAAGGACGTGGGCGTGTACAAATTAATGTGTCCATAAGAAAGAAAATGAGCTAATTTTTGCTCTGCTCCAAAACGATAATCTTTCGGAACTTCAATCAGCAATTGTTTGCTTACTCGATGTATTTCTCTCAATAAAATTCGTTCGTGTTCTACGTGTTCGAGAACGTGTGTTAGAATGACCAAGTCGAAAGTTTTATCTTCAAAAGGAAGTACATAACCATTGAAAAGTTGCACTGATTTGAGTGAATCAATGTTTTTAGCTTTAATTTGAGTTACACCACTTTCAGATATTTCTACGGCATAGAGTTCTTTGGCAAAATTATTTTCGCTTAATAATTTCAAAATACTGCCATCGCCAGCACCCACTTCCAAGACTTTGTTGAAATGTTTGCCTGATGTTATTTTTAGGATATTCTGAAACTTCTGTTTTGCTCCCAGACCTCGCCAAATGGCTGATTCAAAAGAATATTGATTTTTGTACGCTTCTTGAAGATTCTGATTGACGGCAACTTGCATAATTTTATTTATTTACAACATATTCAAATGTTTCTACATATTTTTTCAAAACAGTATGGATGTTTATTTCTTCCATAATTATCCTTTCAGATTCAAGCCCCATTTGCTTCGTTTTGGGTAAGTCATTCAACATTTTATCTAATATATTGAATAAACTATTTGCATTTCCATCTTCAAAATAATGCCCATTTTTATTTTCTATCACTAATTTTCGTTCAGTGCCATCTGCTACCGAGCAAACTACGGGCAAGCCAAATGTCATGGCTTCATTGATTGAAAGCCCTCCCATACCTGCCAAAACGTAGATACTCGCATTCATAAAATATCGCCCCAAAGTGGCTGTATCATAGATTCCGCCCACAAAACGAACATTATTTTGAATCCCTAATTGTGCTACTTGATGTTTTAAATGCTCTTCTTCTGGTCCGGTTCCCACCACTACCAACTCAATATTAGGGTATTTCTGGGTTAGTTTTTGTGTTACATCAATTAACATATCAACTCGTTTCCATTTTACCAATCGCCCTACGTGAATGATTCTGTAAGGATTTTCGGGCAGAATCTTTTCCAAATTTGCGATAGAATCTTTTACCTTAAAAAGTAAGTCAGTATCAGGCGAATTGGCGGTGATAAAAACTTTCTCTTTGGGTACACCATAACTTCCATGAATGTCAATGGCTTCATCAAAATAATTAATATGAGCATCCACCCGATTAACCATCATTTTTCTGACTTCGGTGGTAAAACGATACTTCAATTTTGTAAAAAAGCCAGATTGCTTATGCTTGGCTTGATTATTTTCTGAAATACCTCCTCCCTGCGTATAAAACTCCACCGCATTGTGGTAATAAGGTACTTGAAAAGGTATTTCTTTTGAAATGAGTTTTATGTTTTTTCGTCTAATTTTGAGATAAAGCAAGGGAAAAAATATCCATGCTAAGGTATAAGGCCAATTAGAAATAATGATATTAGGTTGCTCATTATCAATTACTTGCTCAATATTTTGAAAGAACATTTTGCCATAATAGGTTTTGTATTCGGGCAAATGGTATAGCTTAAATTCAACGCCTTCCTGTGTTTGATGCACGCCTGCACCCACGGTACTGCCTGTTCCTTTGGGTATAACCACAATCACTTCCACATTAGGAAATTGATTGAGTTTATTCAATACCAAATTATAATAGTGCGGTGTGCCTCCTGCTATGAATAATACTTTCATTTTATCTTTCAAATTTTTCTGCTAAAATAGCCATAATTCTTTCGGCAGTATGTCCGTCCCAAAGTGGGGGAATAATTCCTTTTTTAGTTTTTCCTGATAATATTTCTACTAATTTCTCATAAACGGTATCTGCATTCAAATCGGCTAAAAGTTGATTTGTCCCTAATGTTACCGTTATGGGTCTTTCAGTAGAATCCCGAAAAGTTAAGCAAGGTACTTGTAAAAAAGTAGTTTCTTCTTGAATTCCACCAGAATCTGTAATGATTAATTGAGCGTTATCCATCAAGTTCAAAAACTCCAAATAACCTTGTGGTTCAGTCAGAATGAGGTTTTTGATACTTTTTAGTTTATCGCTCAAACCAAATTTTTCCATATTATTCCGTGTTCGTGGATGGATTGGAAAAATAACAGAAAGATGTTGACTGGCTTTTTCGATAATATTCAAAATACTTTCTAAGCCTTCGGGAGTATCTACATTGGCGGGGCGGTGCATGGTCATCAGCATAAATTCTTTTGCCTTTACCCCCAATTCTTGCATGGTGTTGAGTGTCTTTGATTTTTGGTGATAATACGCCAAAGAATCTATCATTACGTTTCCTACAAAAAACACCTTCTCATCCGAAACACCTTCTTTTTTAAGATTATCCAAGCCGTCTTGCTCTGTCACAAAAAGATAATCTGAGATATTATCTACCACGATTCTATTGATTTCCTCGGGCATTTTACGGTCGCCACTGCGTAATCCCGCCTCTACGTGTACAACAGGAACGTGTTCTTTCACCGCCACTAAAGCACAAGCGAGCGTTGCATTTACGTCTCCCACTACCAAAACTACGTCAGGGTTTTCTATTTTTAGAATTTTCTCAAATTCTATCATGGTTTTAGCGGTAGCTTCCGAATGAGAACCACCACCCACACCCAAGAAATAATGAGGTTTGGGAAGTTCTAATTGTTCAAAAAAAACGTCACTCATTTTAGCATCAAAATGCTGACCTGTATGGACGATTTTTGAGCTAATAAGTGGGTTTTTACTGAATGCTCTATGCAATGGAGCGACTTTCATAAAATTGGGTCTTGCTCCGACGATGTTTAATATTTTCATTGTATGTTATTTGTCTGAACTTGGATTTATTGGATTGGTAGGATTAAAAAAATATGTTCTACTATGATTTATACGGGATTCATTTGTCGAACACCGAAGTCGTCCTTCAAAAGGACGACTTCCGTAATCTTTTGCATAAATTATAGAAGCACCAAAAAACTGAAATATTTCTATGATTTCAAACCAATAGAATTTATTTATGGTAATGAGAGGGAAGTTGTTGTATTCTTCTAATCCTATCAATCCTTTAATCCCACGACTCCAAATTCAGACAGGGTTTCTGCTCAGACAAATTTCTTTTTTAATCCTTTTACCACTTTATTCAAATCTTCCGAAACGTTTAGCAATAATACGCCACCACCAAAGATAATGCAGATGTACAGAGATTTTATCAGAATATTCAAGATTAACATCATAAAACTACCCGTAAAAACAGGTAATAATAACGTGCTTCCGTAAGTTAATAAGCCTAACAAAGTTACTTTTACGGTGGACAAATTGAACGGTTGAAAATTTAATTTTTGTTTAATAAAAACGAATTTTACTAAGTTATAGACAATGATGGACACCAACATGGCTAATGCGGCTCCATTATAACTGTAAATAGGTATTAAGATTAAATTGGTAATCAGTAAAATGATGAAACGAATAATATAAAATCCTAAGTCGTATTTGTATAAGGGAGAGTTTTTGAGAATTTCAGAATTCAAACCCGTTGCCATATCAAACAGACTATATAAGCCAACCATCAATACCACAAATTTTCCTTGTTGATAAATGGCGGTATTAGGAATGAGTTGAAAGATAGAATCAATGTTACACCAAATTCCTAAGAACAAAAGTAAGCCCACGATTAATAAATTGAGTGCTGATTTTGTGTAAATTTCTGCAATGTGTTCAAGGTCATTATTTCGCCAAGATTCTGCCAAAAGAGGGTCACTAATAGAAGCAATAGCATTGCGAGGAATGGAAATGACCAAGCCAATACTCAAAGCGACATTAAAAATAGCAGTTGTGGCTAAACCACCATGATTGGCAGGGAGAATTAACTTTTCGAGGTGTGGAAGTGCCGTAGCGGCGGCCCCGCCAAGTATCGTCCATAAACCGTACAAATACATTTCCTTGAAAATCGGCTTTTTAATAAAACTAAAATCAAGCCTTAGATAAAGTTTACCTAATATTTTGATATAAATTAACAGAAAACAAACCGCCAAAAAATACGCTAAAATAATGCCAAGAACCAACTGGTTGAAGGTAATGTAATGAAAACCAAAAAGCAATGCCAAACACGAATTGGTGGATTTCAAGAATATCTCCCGAATGATGGCGGGTACAACAATCCGTAAATGAACTTTGCTGTAAGTCTCTAAAATGGTTTGATAAATCAGGAAAAAGGTAATGATGGGGAATACCCAAAAGTAATTGACCAATAAAGGAGAATTTTGGCTATAAACGGATTCAAAAGAGGGCTTTAGGCTAACGTAAACCAATAAAAAGGTCATAAAACCCATAAAAGGAGCGAGGATAAGATAACCAAAAAAGCCGTTATGCTTTTGTTCAGAATCGGCAAATTGATTAAAAAACCTTACCCCAACATGGGGCGTACCCAAATGAGCAAATCCTGCAAAAACCAAGGGAAAGCTGGTGAGGGCGGTATAAAGTCCTAATTGTTCGGTACTCAGAAATTTATTGTAAAGAAACAGCACATTGAGCGTACCGATTGCCACACCAATGTAGGTAACTACTGAGTTTTTGATACTTTGACGGATGATGATGCCCATTATGCTTTGATGGCAATTCTGCCTGTATAATCAATCCGATTCAGAAGAAGGGTATTGGTAGCGAAGTATTCATCCACGGCTTTTCTACAACCTTCCCAATGACCGTAATCATCAATAATCAATACTCCTTTTGTGGAAAGTTTAGGGTATAAATATTTTAATTCGTGGGCTGTTGATTCGTACCAATCAGTGTCCAAACGTAACAGAGCTATCTTTTCTGAAATGGTTTGTGGAATGGTATCTTCTACTTTTCCTTTTACAAATTGAACATTTCCCAAAGGATATTGAGTCAATTTCATATTGTTTTGAACATCCTGCAAATCCGCCAAACACCAAACAGAATTTTCTTTGTCTTGGATATTCTGTTTTAGTAGATTATCGGCATTTCCTCCTCTAAAATCTACGTCATTTTCAGTAGGTTCAGACATTCCTTCAAAAGTATCATAAAGATAAATTTTTCTATCCTTGATATTCATTGAGTTCAAAGTCAACGCAATCATCATAGAACTACCTCCACGCCAAACGCCACATTCCACAAAATCGCCTTCTATGTTATTTTGAACTACATATTTGACCGCATTATACAGGGCGTACATCCGTTCAATGCTGGTCATGGTATAGGGTTTGCACTCTTGAAAAATTTTCAAGAAAACATCATCTTGAATAAAATCTTTATCTTCTTGAATTTTGCTTAGTCTTAGCCCCAAGGGTTTTAATAAATATTGACTTATAATTGACATATCTTTATTTTTCTAAAATTTCTTTTAATGATTGTACTCGTTTACTCATTTCATAGTTTTCTTCAATGTGCTTGCGTGCAGCTCTGCCCATTTTGCCCGCCAATTGTGGGTCTTGGGCTAATTGAATCATATAATTTGCCATTGATTCCCAATCACCTTCTTCTACCAAAAAGCCTGTTTCTCCGTGTACAACTGCATCTTTTATCCCTGCATGGCGTGTACTAACGATGGGTAATCCTGTGGCTGAGGCTTCAAGGACTGTATTAGGAGTTCCTTCTGAATCACCATTTTTTGCTCTTAGTGAATGTTGAACAAAAACACGTGCTTTTCTTAAATAATCAGATATTTCTTCGGGCGTTTTCTTTCCTTTAAATTCAATACTATCGGCAATATTCAGTGTTTTTACTAATTGTTTTGCATCTTCCCAAAGTTCGCCATCTCCAATCATTATTAGTTTAGCATTTGGTTCTGATTTTAATACTTTCTCAAATGCCTTTATCGTAAAAAGAGGTGCTTTTTTAGCAGTAAATCTACCAACAGAAATGAAAATTGGAGGTCTTTTTTCGGGTTCTGCTCCGAAAAATTTATCAATTTCAACACCATAAGGATTAAGATAAATCGTAGCTGGATTTGCTCCTAATGTCAATAATTGGGTTTTCATATCATTGGACACTACAATTATTCCAGTAGCTTTTTGAAATAAAAGCTCATATCTTTTTTTATAATTTTCTAAGGTTTTATACTCTGCTGCATCGAATCCATGAAAGTGTACAAACAGCCTAATATTAGCACGTTTACACGCATCTGACAAAGCTACACCCATTGGTCCATAATTTGCTAAAAGCGTATCAGTTTTATGTTTTTGTAAATATGAGGCTAAAAAAAAGGTGTATAATTTATGATAAACTGTTGGAAGTAAATTTCTAAGCGACCCTCTCACCAAAAGATAATTGAAAGGAAAAGGTAAAAAGGATTTTTGCGTAGGTAAAATAGAAGGATACCAACCTTCCCAAAGTAATATTTGGGGTTGTAACTCCTTTATTTGATTATCAATAAACGTTTCGGAATAAGAATATTTATTAGAGCGAGTAATACACAGATTCATATAGCTTATTTCTTTTTAGCAACTAATATAAAAGTACAAGCATCCTTATCTCTGGTTTCTTGCAAAGTGGTTTTATCAAAAAATATAATTAGCGGTTGCATAATTAGTGCCAAAACGGGTCTGAGGAATTTTGGAATTTTGAAAATGATTCCATCCTGAAATAATTGCAAGCCCATTGCTGACCGTCCGATGATTCCTCTGAAATAAACAACTTCAAATCCTGCCTCGCTTACTACCTTTTGCAAACCCGTAGAAGTCCAACGCCAAAAATCGGTTGGGTCAGGGTGAAACATCCAATAGCCGTGTGTACTCAATATTAATTGACCATCTTTTTTCAAAACCCTTTGGGCTTCCAACAAATAGGCGGTTGGGTTTACTACGTGTTCTAAAACCTGTGTCGAAAGTACAACGTCCAAACTATTGTCCTCTAACTGAATACGTCCTTCGGGTGATATGTGAATATCCGCCGAAGTATTTTCGGGTAAATCTATCCCAATATATTGCTCAACAAAAGGGGCAATGAGTGGTTGATAAGGTTTGTTGCCACAGCCATAGTCTGCCAAGGTTAATTTGGCAGGATTATTGGCGACAAATAGTTGGATGACTTCCTCAATTTTTTGGCGGAGTTGTCTTAAATAATAGTATCGAGTTGCCATTCTGCCAAAAATGGAAGGATAAAGTCTTTCGATGCCTGCTTCTCTTTCGTTCATTATTATTGTATTGAACTGCAAAAATAGTATTTTTGAAGGTCTAAAAAAACTACGTTTCCAAATATGAAAAAAGTTCTCAAAGTTCTATCCATTTTGTTGCTATTAACAACTCCAATACTTGCCCAAGTGAATCTTAAAAATGGCTTAGTTGCCTGTTATCCCTTCAATGCTAATGCAAAAGATGAATCTGGTAACAACAATAACGGAATAGTTAATGGAGCGACATTGACTTCTGACCGTTTTGGAAAAGCTAATAGTGCTTATAATTTTGACGGCTCTACTCAATTTATAGAAGTATCAGCCAGTCAATTCCAAAATAATAATTATAGTTTTTCAATTTGGGCAAATCCTGATATTATTCCTTCTCCAAATACGTATTTTTATCCTTTTTCTGTTGGTGGTCCAGGTGGAGACCAATCTATTGATTTAAGTAATTCTGCTAATGGGGCTTCTGGGTGGACATTTGGAGGGTACAGTGTTGGAGGTGGACGTGTTCCTTTTTGTGACCAAGGATTCTTGCCTCCTCCTGCAAAATGGTATCACATCGTTGCTATAAGAGATAATAATACGATGACTTTATATGTGGATGGAAAACTTGTAAAAGTTGATAATACGGCTGGTCTTCTACCTTCTTATGGCACTAATACAAAAGTTACTATTGGTTGCCGTTCTGTTCTTGTACAATATTTTCAAGGTAAGGTTGACGACCTACACATCTACAATCGTCCTATCACCGCAGCCGAGGTAAAAGCCCTTTATGAAAGTAATAATACAAGTCCAACTATCACTATTTCTGCCAGTAATTCAGCTCCATGTGGAGGCGATAAGATTACGTTTACAGCCAATGGAGCTATAACTTCGGCAAAATACCAATGGAAAGTAGATGGAATAAATCAAGGAACAAATAGCAAAATTTTTGATTATACTTCTGTAAAAAAGACGGGGGATTATACCGTAAAAATCACGGTTGAAGTTACCGATGATGACCCTTGTTTTCCTCAAAAACCTGCCACTATCGACCAAACCATTACGATAAAAAACTGTACGCCACCCCCTACGAGCGTAAATCTCAAAAACGGCTTAGTGGCTTGTTACCCCTTTAATGGAAATGCCAAAGACGAAACAGGCAATGGAAACAACGGAACTGTAAACGGGGCTAATCTGACCGCTGACCGTTTTGGAAAAGCCAACAGTGCGTATAATTTTAATGGGGCAAGCCTTATTGCGGTTAATCCTGCTCAATTTAAAAATCAAAGTTATACATATTCCACATGGGTAAAACTGGATAATCTTCCCAATGATGGAGATAACAACTGTTTTATCACAATAGGTGGTGCAGGAGGAGACCAAGTTTTGTCAGTAACAGCAAGCTATCAAGCTGCCCTTTCCAATGGTTTTAATATTGGTGGATATAATAACGGAAATCCGATTCAATCAAACAATTGGACTGGAGTAACCCCGAATTTGAATAAATGGTATCATGTGGTATGTACAAGAGATGACATTGCAGTCAAACTCTATGTAGATGGACAGTTAATTGCTGTTAATTCTCCCCTCACCGCCACCAATGGAACAACCCCAAATTATGGTTCTCCGACTTATGTGACATTTGGAGCAAGAAATGGAGGGGCATCACAATATATGCAAGGTTCGCTTGACGATATTCATATCTACAATCGCCCTTTAACCGCTGCCGAAGTAAAAGCACTTTATGAAGGAAATTCAGCCCCAACAATAACGATAACTGCCAGTAATTCAGCTCCATGCGGAGGAGACCAAATAACGTTTACAGCTAATGGAGCTACAAGTACCCCAAAATACCAATGGAAAGTAGATGGTGTAAATCAAGGAACAAATAGCAAAATTTTTGATTATACTTCTGTAAAAAAGACGGGGGATTATCAAATAAAAATTACGGTTGAAGTTACCGATGATGACCCTTGTTTTCCTCAAAAACCTACAACAGTTGACAAGACGGTTAATATTAAATTGTGTAGTGTTGTTCCCAATACGGGTAATAAAATCTTGATTCCCAATGCTTTTTCGCCCAATGGTGACGGCATGAACGATACTTGGGAGATTACCTCTATTACAGGAAATACGAATGTAATTGTGGAGATTTATAATCGTTGGGGAGAACTCATTTTCTACTCCAAAGGATATGCCGAACCTTGGGATGGCACTTATAAAAATCAACCTGTTCTTGAAGGAACATATCCCTACATCGTTAGAGTGGACGATTCTACCGTTTTTAGGGGAACAGTTTTAGTGGTAAGGTGATTACTTCAAATA
>JAAFIU010000096.1 GCA_013298805.1 Cytophagales bacterium
ATTCTGGACGAACCACTTGTTTCAACAATACCATCACTTCTTCTTTGGCTTTTTCCATCACAATATGATTATTCCAACCTTCCATTTCGCCCATTTTCTCTTGAATAATGTGGCTACCAATATTTGAAGTCATAATGATAATGGTATTTTTGAAATTCGCAATCCGACCTTTATTATCGGTCAAACGTCCATCGTCTAAAACCTGTAAAAGTATGTTCCAAACGTCTGGATGAGCTTTTTCAATTTCGTCCAACAGAATCACTGAATACGGTTTTCTACGCACGGCTTCGGTCAATTGTCCGCCTTCATCATAACCAACATAACCTGGAGGCGAGCCAATCATACGGCTTACGGCATGGCGTTCTTGGTATTCTGACATATCAATTCTAATCATGGCGTTCTCATCATTGAACAAATAATCTGCCAAGGCTTTCGCTAATTCGGTTTTACCAACTCCCGTTGTTCCCAAGAAAATAAACGAGCCAATCGGGCGTTTGGGGTCTTGCATTCCTGCTCTTGAACGACGCACCGCATCCGAAATTGCCTCGATAGCCTCCGTTTGTCCAGCCACTCTCATTCCCAATTCTTCTTCCATGTGGAGCAATTTTTCTTGTTCTGCTCGCATCATTTTCGAGACTGGAACACCCGTCCATTTTGCCACAACCTCCGCAATGTTTTCAGGTGTTACTTCCTCTTGTAACATCGTAGAAGCCTGATTTTCAGCCGTTGATGTTTGAGATTGAGCCAATCGTGATTCTGCTTCTACCAATTTCCCGTAACGAATTTCAGCTACTTTTCCATAATCTCCTGCACGCTCAGCTTGTTCAGCTTCTAATTTCAACTTATCAATATTCTCTTTTTCTTTACGAACATTATTCAGAATATCTTTTTCACCTTGCCATTTAGCCATCAAATCCGTTTTCTTATCGGTCAATTCAGCTAAATCATGGTTAATTATTTTCTCACGTTCAACGTTATTTTCTCTTCTAATTGCCTCACGTTCAATCTCTAACTGCATAATTTTTCGTTGCAAATCGTCAATTTCTTCTGGCACAGAATCTATCTCCATTCTCATTTTTGCAGCGGCTTCGTCCATTAAGTCAATGGCTTTATCTGGCAAATAACGGTCTGAAATATAACGACTTGACAATTCAACGGCGGCAATGACGGCATCATCTTGAATACGAACTCCGTGATGTAATTCGTATTTATCTTTGATACCTCTCAAAATCGAAATGGCATCGGTAATGTCGGGTTCATCCACAATAACGGTCTGAAAACGTCTTTCGAGTGCCTTGTCTTTCTCAATATATTTTTGATATTCTTTTAAAGTTGTTGCCCCTATTGCGTGTAATTCTCCACGAGCCAAAGCGGGTTTCAACAAATTGGCGGCATCCATTGCCGACTCTCCTCCGCCTGCACCAATCAGCGTGTGAATTTCGTCAATAAACAAAACAATGTCACCTTCTGAATCTGTAACTTCCTTAATTACAGCTTTTAAGCGTTCTTCAAACTCACCTTTATATTTTGCACCCGCAATCAAAAGTCCCATATCAAGGGTATAAATTGTCTTTGATTTCAGGTTTTCAGGCACATCACCCACAATAATTCTTTGGGCCAAACCTTCCACAATGGCTGTTTTACCAACCCCAGGTTCACCCACTAACATCGGATTATTTTTGGTACGTCTCGAAAGGATTTGTAACACCCTCCGAATTTCTTCATCACGCCCAATCACAGGGTCAATTTTCCCTGATTTGGCAAGTTCATTTAAGTTTCTGGCGTAGCGTTCTAATGAACGGTATGTCGCTTCTGCGTTTTCGTCTTTCACGTTCGTATTTCCTCTTAATTCTTTAATTGCTTCTTTTAATGATTTTTCTTTGAATCCATTGTCTTTCAATAAATTAGCCACCGAATCTTTCCCCATCGACAAGGCTAATAACAAAACCTCAATCGAAATATATTCATCGGCAAACTCCTTCATTAGTCCATCCGCTTTGGTCATGGCAGTATGGGCTTCATTGGCAAAATAGGGTTGTCCTCCTCCCGAAACTTTGGGGTAGGCACTCACCAAATCATTCAGTTTAGGCAAGAAAATGGCTTGATTTACGCCCAATTTCTTCATCAAAAACTGAGTAGTATTAGGTTCTTCTTCAATAATTGCTTTCAACAAGTGTCCAGTTTCAAGAGCTTGTTGCCCATTGGCGGTGGCAATCGAAGCAGCCTGCTGGATTACCTCCTGTGTTTTAGTTGTGTATTTCATGTTTTTATAGGAGAAAAGGAAGGACAAGGAGGAACGGAGGAATGAATAATGGCTAATTATATAGATTCTCCTTTCTTTCTGTTTCCTTTCCTCCTTGTGTCGTTCAATTTCTAAGCCAAGCTAATATTTCGGAAATTTTGGCGTAAAATGGAGTAATTAACCTCGAAAAACACGTCAAAATGACTTGAAACGTATATTTTTGGCAGTTTTTGGGAAATTTACGATTTACGATTTATTTTACTTAGGACAAATTTTTCAATAAAATTATGTTACCTGTAAACTCTATGAGGTTAAAAATATAGTCACAAAAAAACAGCCTCCCGAAATATTCAGGAGGCTGTATGTTATTCACCTAACCACTAAAATAGTTTATCTTTAAAAAGCCAATCTTCGAATATCAGTTGCCCAAAAACCCCTTAAAAGGCAGTAGTTTGATGATGGCTTTTTTTACTGTCTTTGCTTAAAGGCTCTCAATTGTTGTTGAAAGTCTGTTTTTTTTCTTCTTGAAATGTCAATTTTTTGTCCTGTTTGCATCGTTACAGATGGTTCAACAGACAAATCTACTTCTTTTAAAAAATGAAGGTTTATGAGGTAAGACTTTCTAACACGAGCAAAATCGTATTGATAAAATGCGTCACAAAAATCTTTTAAAGTCTTCGACATCAATATTTTTTTTCCATTAATTAGATATACATACGTGTAATTTCCGTCCCCCTCCAACATCACAATATCCTTTATCACAATTGGTGTTTTTTTTCTATCTGCAAAAATTGCTGGATAAGAATTTGATTTGAATTGTACACTTGGATAAGCATAATTTTGTATTAAAATATTCATGGCTATAAGAGATAAGACGGGTTGTGTTAATGACTTTGTTCTTATTGAACGATACAAAGTAACGCAACCAATTTTTCTTGTTTTAGCGTAGAATTACGGTATTAAAAAAAATAGCGTAATCCTACCCTGTGACTTTTTGTACATTAATAAGTCATCAATCTCTTAGTCGTGAAAATCAATTTAAGGGAAACAAAAAACTTATTTTATTTTAAAAATTACGTAAAAGAGTAAATACAAAAATTAACGCTAAAAATGGCAAGAAAAACCATATCCAACCA
This sequence comes from Cytophagales bacterium, assembly GCA_013298805.1. Classification (GTDB taxonomy): domain Bacteria; phylum Bacteroidota; class Bacteroidia; order Cytophagales; family Spirosomataceae; genus Arcicella. Next base: position 3,379 of record JAAFIU010000096.1, read on the forward strand.
AAAACTGCCCAAATACCAAAACAGAGTTTTTCTTCCATATTTCCTCCCGAAATGAGCTTATCAAACTGAAATTGCTTCTTTAAAATTTCTATATCAGTTTTAAATAAATATGCTTGACTTATCCCTAATAAATAAGGACTTTGCGAATTTCGACCTCTGACGAAGGCACGATAAGTAGATTTCGGAAAGAAAAGCACACCCACACTAAAGGCAGAAAGGCAAAATACCCAAGCAATATAAAAACGTCCCCAACCGCCTGAGCCAAGTACCCAAGCTGCTACTCTGGCTTCGTCTTGCCAAGTAGTGTCATAATCTAATAAAATGTGTAGCATATCATGCCGCCAAACATTTTCTCGGCGACCTTTTACATTAGGAATTGGCAAGGAAAAATATTTAAATTTTAGCCAAACCCAATTACTGTTTATTCCACCCTGTTCACCATAGCCGTATTTTTGGTAGAATTCTTCTAAGGATTGATGTAATGTTGTTGTCATGGTTCTTTCTATTTTGTTAGCTAAAATTATAAATCCATCAAATTCGACCAACATCACAGTATAATTTCCTGATTATTAGGTATAAAAACTTAGGAAAGTACAAGGTTTTTTAAGTTTCACAAACACATTCCACGATTTATTTATAATTTTGCAGATATTATTTAGCCTTCTGTTATGAGCCTTTTCTATTCATTATTTGGATAATTTTTAAAACCCTTATTCAACTATTTTTTTGGCTTATTCCTAAAAGCTAATTGCTTAAAATCACAACCATGATACAATTATCAGAACAAGAATTACTTCGCCGACAAAAGCGTGAAGATTTGATGAAATTGGGCATCGACCCATACCCTGCCGAAATGTTTGACGTAAATGTTACGGCTGCCGACATTCTCAAGAACTACGAAAATAATAAGATAGATTACAAAAGTGTGTCAATCGCAGGGCGTTTGATGTCTTTCCGTATTATGGGAAGTGCCTCTTTTGCTGAATTGCAAGATTCTACGGGACGTATCCAAGTGTATTTCCGTCGTGATGATTTATGTCCTGACGAAGACAAAACACTTTATAATACCGTTTTCAAAAAGCTCTTAGATATTGGTGACATCGTTGGCATTAAAGGTTACGTTTTCACTACGCAAGTAGGTGAAATCTCTATTCACGTTACTGAATTCAAAATTTTAAATAAGTCTTTGAAACCGCTTCCCGTAGTAAAAAGAGACGAAGAAGGCAATATTCACGATGGTTTTACTGACCCAGAAATGCGTTATCGTCAGCGTTATGTTGACTTAATTGTGAATCCTGAGGTTAAAGATATTTTCTTGAAACGCTCTCGCATTATTACTACAATGCGTGCCATGTTCGACTCGAAAGGTTGGTTAGAAGTGGAAACTCCCATTTTACAACCAATTCACGGTGGAGCTTCTGCACGTCCGTTCAAGACGCACCACAATACGCTTGATATGCCTTTGTATATGCGTATTGCTAACGAATTATATTTGAAAAGATTAATTGTTGGTGGTTTTGATGGCGTTTATGAATTTGGTAAAATGTTCAGAAACGAAGGTATGGACAGAACCCACAATCCAGAATTTACGTCATTAGAATTCTATGTAGCTTACAAAGACTACAACTGGATGATGGATATTACCGAACAAATTTTTGAAAAAGTAGCCGTTGCAACAAATGGACAAACTAAAGTAAAAGTTGGCGAAAACGAAATTGAGTTCGCTGGGCCATTTACTCGTTTGACTATCGCAGGAGCAATTGAAAAATATACAGGTGTTAATGTAGAAGGCATGGACGAAGAAACACTTCGTGGACACTGTAAGTCTTGGGGAATTGAGGTTGATGCAACGATGGGAACGGGTAAACTTATCGACGAAGTTTTCGGAGAGAAAGTAGAAGCCAACCTTATTCAACCAACATTCATCATTGATTATCCAGTTGAAATGTCTCCGCTTACCAAAAAGCACCGTAGCAAACCAGGTTTAGTAGAACGTTTTGAGTTATTTGTAAACGGGAAAGAAATTGCCAATGCTTATTCTGAATTAAATGACCCAATCGACCAACGTGAGCGTTTTGAGGAACAACTGAAATTAGCAGAACGTGGTGACGACGAAGCAATGGCAATGGATGAAGATTTCTTGCGTTCGTTAGAATACGGAATGCCACCAACCGCAGGTATTGGTATTGGTATCGACCGTCTGACGATGTTGATGACTAATCAAGTTTCGATTCAAGAAGTTCTTTTCTTCCCTCAGATGCGTCCAGAAAAGAAAGTAGAAATGGCAACTGATGCTGATTATGAGGCAATTGGTGTGCCAACGGCTTGGATTCCAGTTTTACAAAAAATGGGCTTTATGACTATTCCAGCCTTGAAAGAAGCAAATCCAAATAAAGTATTCAATGATTTGGGAGGAATGAGAAAGAAATTGAAATTAGATATTTCGATTCCTACAAAGGACGAAGTGATGAGATGGTTTGAATAATTGTGTTTGAGTGAATTGTGAATTAGTGATTTTTTGTACACCAATAATTACTAATTCACTCAATCACAAATAATATTAAAAAAGCCCAACCAAATTAATGGTCGGGCTTTTTTAATGACTATATGAAAAAAATATTAAGCCTTCTTCACATTAACGGCGTTTAAGCCACGCTTTCCTTCTTGTAAGTCGAAAGAAACAGAGTCATTTTCACGAATAGTGATTCCAGATAATCCTGTAACGTGAACGAAGATTTCTTCGCCAGAATTGTCATCAACGATAAATCCAAAACCTTTTGATTCGTTGAAAAATTTAACTTTACCAGTTTGCATAAAAAAAATATAAAAAATTAAAAAAATAAAAATTCTAAGTAATAAATTAACAATAAATATTGATGAACAGACACAGCTAATTAGGCTTTTTTCGACTACTTGCCGAAATAAATAAGGTAAAATTTTGGACTTTTAGATCCAGTATATAAACAAACAATCTTTTGTCGAACAAAAAAGAAATTACATTTTCGAAACGTTTTCAGCGTTTAATCCTCTTTTACCCTCTACAACATCAAACGAAACTTTGTCATTCTCACGAATGTGTGTTCCACCTAATGCTGTTACATGAACAAAAATCTCTTGTCCTGAATTATCATCTACGATGAATCCAAAACCTTTACTTTCATTAAAAAATTTTACTGTGCCTGTTTGCATGATTACTAAAAAAAAATGACAATTATTATGAAATCATAAGAGAACAAAATTGTCTTCTGTATGAATCAATAGACCAAAAGAGAAAAGATGTGATACATTGAGTGTTTGAATAATCAATGAGGAGGCAAATCTGATGGGACTGACGTACTCTTGAATAATAAAACTTGTACTAAAAACTTACTTTTTTAACCTATTAACCATCAAATGTAGTCATAATTTTATACATTCCTACTTTATGGTCGATATTTTTATGTTTTTTTTCTAAAAATAGAGGTATTTACTTAATTTTTATTTTAAATATTATGCCATTCTATTCCTATCAAAAAAAATATTAGATTTGAAAATCATGAGGCATTCTTTGAAAAACCTATACATTTTTGTAACTTTAGATATAAATTCTAAATCAACAAGTTATTAATCAGGTAAAATTATGCTAAAAATTAAATACTTCGTTGAACAACATATATTTGGAGTGTGTACTCGCTTAGGTGAAAAGTTTGGTATTTCCACTGCCAGTATTCGCTTGTATTTTGTTTACCTTTCTTTTATTACAATTGGTTCTCCAATTATTATCTATTTAATCCTCGCTTTTTGGATGAATATTCGCCGTTACCTCCGCCAACAAAACAATCCAACAGTTTGGGAGATTTAGATATTTCTTTTCTAAAACTTGAGTTCCCCCCAAAAAATCATTTTCACTTTTTATCATCTACACTCTAACCTCACATTTCATCAAATCCTTTCTTTCCTTTAACAAAATATTGCCAGACGATATTATGAGAAAATATTTGTCCTAAATCATTTCGTTTTTTTATTTTTTGACGTTTTTTGTGCCATGAACCTAAATGAGCATAAAAATTAAAATGAGCTCTGACTACCGCCCAGCAGTCTTCCCAAGTGTCAAAAAATAAGAATTTCACCCCTGCGACTCCATCCAAAATTAAACGAGTTAAAATCGTTTTGAAAAGTCCTTTATCTGGATGATTTTTGTAAAGCATCGCCAAGCCATTTCTGAAATTCAAAAATGTTTTGTGCGGATTTGATTTATGTAAAGTTCCTCCCCCTACGTGAAAAACTTCGGACTCTCCACAGGTATAAATTTGATAGCCAGCGTGTTTCATTCGCCAACAAAGGTCTATTTCTTCCATGTGTGCGAAAAAATCTCCGTCAAAACCACCTAATTCATGAAAAACATCAGCTTTTACAAACATACACGCTCCTGTTGCCCAAAAAACCTCTACATTGTCATTATACTGTCCTAAATCTTCTTCTAAAGAAAGGAAAACTCTTCCTCTACAGAATGGATAGCCCAAACGGTCTATGTATCCGCCCGCTGCACCTGCGTATTCAAAATGTGTTTTTTCATGATATGCTTTTATTTTAGGTTGGCAGGCCGCAATGTTTGGATTCGCTTTCATTAATTGAAGCACTGGCTCAATCCAATTTGGGGGTACTTCTACGTCTGAATTTAAGAGAATATAATATTTATATTCTCCCTTAATACGCTCCAAGGCTTCATTGTACCCTTGAGCAAAACCATAATTGTGATTAAGCTTAATGATTTTCACTTGTGGGAAATCTCTATTAAGAATAGCAATTGAGTTATCATTTGAAGCATTATCCGCCACATAAATAGCCGCACCAGAAGAATTATTAATGACGGATGGCAAGAAGTCGGATAAGTATTTTTGACCGTTGTAGTTTAAAATAACTACTGCTGTTTGGTTCATGTGCAAGGAGTGAATAAGCTTTTGAAAGAATGAGTATTTAACTCAGTAAAATCAAGGCTGTTAAAGCATTTTTGTGGTTAATGTTGATATTGAGTCTGTATAAGCAGGTTCATTTGTAAAGTTAAATTGATTTTCTCAAAAATTAAACAAATATAACGGTTTCGCTTTATTTGAAGAATTTCAGTAAATTAGCCTTTATCAATTGAGTTATGAATGATAAGTGATAAACTATGAGTGATGCGATACAAGTAAAACAATGAGGAGATTTATTCAAAACATCTCTTAACTTCATAACTCATCATTTATAATTCATAACCCATAATTTATAAATCATCACTGATAACTCATCATTCATAACTCAAAACTAATGCCAAAAAATTCTATTTTTAGACGAAAATCAATTTCTAATGTTTTAAAACAGAGTGAAGACTCACATGGAGAATCAGGACTTAATAAAATTTTAGGAGTCAGAGACTTAACTTCATTTGGTATTGCTGCAATTATTGGAGCAGGGATTTTTAGTACTATCGGTCGAGCCAGCTTTGATGGTGGCCCTGCTGTTACTTTGCTTTTCCTCTTTGTATCAATTGCCTGTGTTTTCACGGCATTGTGTTATGCTCAATTTGCCTCAATGGTGCCTGTGTCGGGTAGTGCTTATACTTACGGGTATGTGTCTTTTGGTGAAATTTTCGCTTGGGTTATTGGCTGGGCTTTAATTTTGGAATATGCCGTTTCTAATATGGTTGTTGCCATTTCTTGGTCAGAATATTTTGTTTCTATGTTGAGAGGCTTTGGGATAATTTTTCCAGATTTTCTAACTTATGACTATGGAACGGCTCATCGGGCGTATTTATTAAGTCAGACCGAAACATTGGTTGGTGGTGATATTGCAGCAGCACAAGCTTACGTAAATGCTCCTTTAATTGGTGGAATCCATTTTTTGATTGATTTGCCTGCGGGAGTCATTACCATGTTGGTAACAGCATTGGTTTATGTGGGAATAAAAGAATCTCGAAATGCCAGTAACTTCTTGGTAGCCTTAAAGTTAGTCGTGATTTTGTTGGTGATTTGTGTGGGTGCATTTTATGTTAAACCCGAAAATTGGACTCCTTTTGCCCCAAATGGTTCAAAGGGTGTTTTGAAAGGTGTAGCTTTAGTGTTTTTTGCTTTTATTGGATTTGACTCTATCTCAACGATGGCAGAAGAATGTAAAAATCCACAGCGAGATTTACCCCGTGCCATGATTTATTGCTTAGTAATTTGTGCCATTTTGTATGTGATGATTACGCTTGTATTGACTGGAATGGTTAATTATACCGAACTCAAAGTAGATGACCCTTTGGCGTATGTTTTCCAGAAAGTACATCTTGATTTTGTGGCAGGGGTCATTTCGGTTTCTGCGGTGGTTGCCATTACGAGTGCCTTGTTGGTATATCAGATGGGGCAGCCGAGAATCTGGATGTCAATGAGTCGTGATGGATTGCTTTGGAAACGTTTTTCTAAAATTCACCCAAAATTTAAAACGCCAAGTTTTTCAACAATTGTGACGGGTTTTTTGGTTGCTATTCCTTCCATGTTTTTGGATATGGGTTTGGTAGCTGACTTAACCAGCGTAGGAACATTCTTTGCTTTTATTGTGGTTTGTGGAGGAGTTTTGTACTTAGATTATAAAGGTTTATCTAAAGATGCCAAGTTTAAAATTCCTTATTTGAACGGTCAATATTTAGTAGGAGGCTTACTGGTAATGACACTTGGGTATGTCCTTTCTCAGCATCTTTTTATGGCTCAAATATCAGAAAAACCCCTTATAGCTGTTTTTTGGTTAATTTGGGTGGTATTGTCAGTAATGGCATATTTGTATAAATTCTCCATTTTACCTGTCTTTGGAATTTTGACAAATCTTTATTTAATGACCGAATTAGGCATTATGAATTGGACAATTTTCTTGGTTTGGTTAGCCATCGGTTTGGTAATTTATTTCTCTTATGGATATAAAAATAGCAAGTTGGCGAATTGATATTTTCCTATAAAATTTACGAAGTCAGTCTTGAGAAAGGCTGACTTTTTTGTTTTCTTAACCTAATCTTTAAAAATTAAGTAGTCGTCTATCAAAGCACTTTGTATTATTTATTCAAAAGTTATTCAAAATGTTAAATATTCTTGCTCAGGAGTCATTAATAAAGTATTTTTTTGATAATATTAGGGAAATAAATAGATGCACTAAATTATTTGTCCGTATTGCAAAAATAAGCCAATAAATAAAGGCAAAGACTTGATTTATTATACGTATTATTATCGTCTAAAATTAAAAGCAACAAATTCCTAATTTAACTTAAACACAAATGCTTGACTTTCAAATTAAAGAACAATCTGCCGAGTATGATGTAGTCATTATTGGCTCAGGTGCTGGCGGTGGTATGGCTGCCTACGAGCTAACAAAAGCTGGAGCTAAAGTTTGCGTTTTAGAAGCAGGGCAATATTTTGACCCTGCCGACCCAAAATATATTACTCAAATGAAAGCCCCCTGGGAATCTCCTCGTCGTGGGGCAAGTTCCACTCGTGATTTTGGCGATTTTGATGCTGCTTATGGTGGTTGGGACATTGACGGAGAACCTTACACAACTACCAAAGGCACAGAATTTCATTGGTTCCGTTCAAGAATGTTGGGCGGACGTACAAATCACTGGGGGCGTATTTCACTCCGTTTTGGGCCAGACGATTTTAAACGTAAATCTATCGACGGTTTAGGTGATGACTGGCCCATTGGTTATGAGGACATTAAGCCCTATTACGACTATATTGATAAACTTATTGGCGTTTTTGGAACGAATGAAGGAATCCACAACAATCCAGATGGGTATTTTTTGCCACCGCCCAAACAGCGTTTACACGAACTGATGCTTCAAAGAAGTAATAAAAAATTAGATATTCCAACGATTCCTTCTCGACTTTCAATTCTGACAAAACCTATCAATAAAGACCGTGGAGCTTGTTTTTATTGTCATCAATGTAACAGAGCGTGTCAGGCTTATGCCGATTTTTCATCGTCGTCAGTTTTGATGATTCCTGCTATGAAAACGGGAAATTGTCATTTGATTACCTATGCAATGGCTCGTGAAGTATTGACTGACCCAAATACGGGCTTGGCAACGGGGGTGTCTTACGTGGATACGCAAACGATGACCGAGAAAGTAGTGAAAGGAAAAGTAGTTATTTTGGCGGCAAGTGCGGGCGAAACGGCTCGTTTGTTATTAAATTCCAAATCGACCCGTTTCCCAAATGGTTTAGCCAATTCAAGTGGCATCGTGGGACGATATATCAATGACTCAACGGGTGCTTCTCGTGCGGGAATTATCCCTGCTTTGTTCGACCGTAAACGCTATAATGAAGACGGTGTGGGAGGAATGCACGTTTATACCCCTTGGTGGTTGGACAACAAAAAATTAGATTTCCCAAGAGGTTATCATATTGAATATGGTGGTGGTATGGGAATGCCAGCCTACGGTTTTGGGTGGGGTATTGAAGGAATTAACGAAAAATATCCAACTCGTGAAGGTATCAAAAAAGCCGCAGGAGGTTACGGAGCATCTCTAAAAGAAGATTACCGCCGTTTCTACGGAGCATATATCCACATGGCTGGACGTGGCGAACCTGTACCTGACTATAACAATTACTGTGAAATAGACCCTAATGTGGTTGATAAGTACGGTATTCCTGTTTTGAGATTTAACTATAATTGGTCGGATTACGAAATCAAGCAAGCGAAACACATGCAGGATACTTTCGAGCAGATTATTCACGAAATTGGTGGCGTACCATTGGGCGGAAAACCTGATGCTAAAACTAATTACGGCTTAGCAGAACCTGGAAAAATTATCCACGAAGTAGGAACTGCCCGTATGGGTAACGACCCTAAAACGTCAGTTTTGAACAGTAATTGCCAAGCTCACGACGTGAAAAACTTGTTTGTTGCCGATGCCGCTCCGTTTGTTTCGCAAGGAGATAAAAATGCTACTTGGACGATTTTAGCGTTATCGGCACGTACTTCAAATTATATCATTGAACAAAAGAAAAAAGGAAACTTATAATGAATGGCACGCAGATAACGCAGATACTTCGTAACGCAGATTTTACAGATTAATATCTGCGAAAACCTGCGTTGCCAACGGCATCTGCGTTATCTGCGTGCTAATAATTGAGAACAATGAAAAAGAGAGATTTTCTTAAAAATATAGGACTTTCATCGCTTGGATTGGCGGTAGTTAGTCAAGATGCCTTGGCAGGAGAAATGTCTAATGGTCCAAAACCAAAAGCGAAAACCACCACCTCAACGGCAAAATATAATTATGGCAGAACAAAAGACGAAGCCGAAAGAGATGCCAAACTCTTAGCCGAAAAGTTTTATACTGACCATGAGATGAAAACCATTACCGTTTTGTCGGACATTATTATTCCTGCCGATAAATTTTCGGGTAGTGCTTCTCAAGCTGGCGTTCCTGCCTTCATTGAGTTCATCACGAAAGACAAACCAGAATTCAAAACGCCCATGCGTGGCGGTTTACGTTGGTTAGATTCAACGGCAATCAAACGTTTTGGAAAAGATTTTGTTTCGTGTACTCCGAAAGAACAAATCAATATTGTAGATGATATTGCTTATCCAGAGCAAGCTAAAAAAGAGTTTTCGCAAGGTGTAAATTTCTTTACGTTAATGAGAAATTTAACGGCATCGGGTTTTTATTCTTCCGAAATGGGGCATAAAGACATGGACTATCAAGGAAACCGCCCTAACAACTGGGAAGGCGTTCCAGACGATGTTTTGAAACAATATGGATTGAGTTATTCGTAGGAATTGTGAATGATAGAATTGTGATTAAAAGAGTCGGTAGGAATAAATTTCCTGTCGACTCTTTTCGCTTACATATATCTTCAATGAGTAAATAAAATACCTATTTGTCTTTTTAAATCATCTCAACAAATTGAGTTTTATCCTTTCATTACTCCAAAATATTATTCATTTATGAATCTTAAAAAGTCAATATTATTTCTTTTGCTTTTAGCAAGTCCTTCGCTTTTTGCTCAACGTAATTACGCTGAGAAATTGGCAGAAACCATCATGAAAACCTATCAAGATTCGATGGTGGTGATGAAATATACCAGTCATTTGGAACAGGATAAACAAATTCCTTCGGGCATGACAGTCGAACAAGCACAGAAAGGTCGTCCTGCCAACTGGAATTATGAAATGGGTGTAGTATTGGAAGGAATGGAACGTTTATGGCGTACTTCTGGCGATGCCCGTTACCTTGAATATATGCGTAGAATTATTGATAAATTCATTACGCCAGAGGGAAATATTCGTACTTTCAAAATGGATGAATACAACTTGGATAATATTCCAACGGGACGTCAGTTGCTTACACTTTATCAGACATTCAACGATAAAAAATATAAACTTGCTGCCGATTTATTGTATCAACAATTGGGCGTTCAACCACGTAATAAAGTGGGTGGTTTTTGGCATAAATTAAAATATCCAACGCAAATGTGGCTGGACGGTCTTTATATGGCAGAACCTTTTTACGCTGAATATTCATTGATGACAGGCAAAAATGAAAACTTTGATGATATTGTGAATCAATTTGTTTGGATGGAACGTTATGCTCGTGATGAAAAAACAGGGTTGCTTTATCACGGTTGGGATGAAAGTCGTCAGCAAAAATGGGCAAATCCACAAAACGGAAAATCTCCAGAATTTTGGAGCCGTGCTATGGGTTGGTACATCATGGGATTAGTGGATGTTTTAGATTATTTTCCGAAAAACCATCCACGTCGTGCAGAATTATTAGCTGTTTTAGAACGTATTTCGGCAGGAATTATAAAATATCAAGACCCTGCTTCGGGTGTTTGGTGGCAAGTAACCGACAAAGGTGGACAAGCAGGAAATTATCTTGAATCTTCGGGTTCATCCATGTTCATTTATGGATTAGCAAAAGCCGCTCGCATGGGTTACATCAGCGACTCTTATCTTCCTGCTATTAAAAAAGGATACGATGGTTTAATCAAAACCTTCATCGAAACCGATGCTCAAGGAAATGCTCACTTGACAAAAGCCGTTGGTGGTGCAGGTTTGGGCGGAACTCCATA
>JAAFIU010000027.1 GCA_013298805.1 Cytophagales bacterium
AGCTCCATGTCCATAAAAGCGTAAAGAAGTCGCTTCTACACCAAAGGTCATTTTACCCATTTCGGCTACGTTGAGATAGACTTCCAAAATGCGTTCTTTACCCCAAATTACTTCAATCAAAAAGGTAAAATACACTTCCAAAACTTTACGAATATAGCTTCTGCCTTGCCACAGGAATACATTTTTAGCAACTTGCTGTGAAATGGTACTCGCTCCTTTAATTCTTTTGCCTTTCAAATTATGACGAAAAGCTCCCCACATCGCTTCAAAATCAAAGCCATAATGCTCTGGAAAAAGTTGGTCTTCAGACGCAACAACTGCTAAGGCGGCTTCCTTTGAAATATTGTCGTAAGATTCCCAATCTGAGTGAATTTCCGAATCTCGTCCTTCGGCAATAGCTGTAATTTTGCGGTCAATCATGGTGGGAGTTATCCAAACAGGGACAAATTTTAGGAGTACCACCGTAACCAAAGAAACGCCAATGCCATAAAGGGTATATTTGAGTAATTTGATGAGAATTATCTGCACAATGGGCTGACGTTCACTAAAAGCCATAAAACGTTGCCAAACACTGAGTTTTGGTGGTTCGTTTTGAGGTTGTTCCTCGGGTAGGGGAGTTTTGAACGTATTTTTTGCCATAATTTTATGAGGGATTTTCGTGATACGGCGAATAGATTTTACCGAATGTGGAAGGTATTTGCTTGAATTACAAAATTACGATTCTTTTTGAAGGTTGGCAATCTTAAAACATGATTTTCTATTTTCAATAGGTATTGAGCGTTTGGTTTACATAAATAAATCCGACGCAATTCTATCAGCGAATAACTTACCTTTGGAAGTTAGCAATAAGGTGTCGTTCTCAATTATTACGAACCCTTCTGATAATTGATTTTGAATAATGCTCTTATTTATTTCCATAAAATTGACTTTTGACAATTGATTTATTTTCTGAATATTACAGCCCCATTTTGTTCGTAAACCTATCAATAAATATTCATTTACTCTGTCTTCTAAACTCAAAATTTCTATTTCGGCAGGGATGTTTTTTTGTTGTAACGTTTTGAGATACTGTCCGTTATTAGAGATGTTGTATTGCCGACTTTTATGGTTGAAACTATGTGCCGAAGGACCAATGCCTAAATATTCTTCTTGTTTCCAATAACTGGTATTGTGGCGAGAATACTGATTATTCCGAGCAAAATTTGAAATTTCATACTGTTCAAACCCATTTTTGTCTAAATGACTAACTAAAATATCAAACTGTGTTGCGGCAAAATCATCATCAATTGTTTGTATTTTTCCCTGTTTGAGCCATTTACCAAAAACGGTTTGTGGCTCAATTGTTAGACAGTAAGCAGAAATATGATTGGTATTTAAAGTGGTAGCTTTTTCTAAGTCGAGGTATAAAACATCATCGCTTTCAGAGGGGATAGCGTAAATTAAATCAATACTAATATTTTGAATTCCAATGTCTTGTGATAATTTAACGCAAGTTTCTGCTTCTTCAGCGTTATGAATTCGGTTGAGTTTCTTTAGATGTGGTTCATGGAAAGATTGAATCCCGATGCTGAGCCGATTGATGTTATATTTTTTAAATAAGTGCAATTTTTCTTTAGTCAAATCATCAGGATTGGCTTCGAGCGTGATTTCAACATCAGGGCGGAAGGTGAAATATTTTGAAATTGTCTCAAAAATCAAAGCAAAATCTTCTTCTTCCAACAAAGATGGTGTTCCTCCTCCAAAGTAAATGGTTTCTAAATTTTTGTTTGTCAAATAATTCTTTTGCAGTTCTATTTCCTGACAAAGTGCGTGTACAACATCATTTTTAGTTTTCAAAGAAGTGCTAAAATGAAAATCGCAATAATAACAGGCTTGTCGGCAAAATGGTATGTGGAGGTAAAGGTGCATGATGAAAGGTTCAAGTTTTGGGACAAATAGTAATGAGTAAATATTATACAAAAATAGTTTACATTATCAAACTCGGAACAAGTTAGGGTATGATTTATTTATATGGATGATTTGGGCGATTCTATAAATTTCTGATTGTTAGACATATAAGAAAAAAACTCTACCAAAATCTGTTGTTTTGGTAGAGTTTTTAAATTGAAGCAGGTTGAACATCGTTTCCTAAACAGCTTCATTAATTAGTACTATGTTGCAAAAAACTAATATCCATCATTCTGTTTCAAAGTTGGTTTTCCATCTTTTTGACTATTCAAGATTTCATCATTTGGTAATGGGAAGTAATTATTTTTTGAAGTAAATATTTTTCCAGCTAAATAACCTCTTTTGTTATAAGTACGTCCTGATAAATCTTTTCCGTCTTTTGATTCTTCCTGAACATATTTATTCAAATATTTTTCAGCAATTCCCCAGCGAACTAAGTCAAAGAAACGGTGTCCTTCCATTGCAAATTCTAAGCGGTTTTCCATACGTACAGCATTGCGTGCGTAGTCTACACCTTTAGCCGTGAATGTGCCTTTGGGATATGGATTTACTACATAATTTACGGTAGCATCCTGTACAGAACCACCTTTTGCACGGTTTCTAATCATGTTTACATAATCTTCACCAGCTTGTACGTTTCCTAATTCAATTTCACATTCTGCCAACCAAAGAATTACTGATGACAATTTCAACAATCGGTAGTTGTTATTGACGTTTCTTCTCGAAGTTGAGTGCGTTGAACTTCCTTCGTCAGCTAAATAATACATCCATTTTTTACCCGTATAAGGCCCTGAATAGTTTTGATTTCTAATCCAATCATATCCTGGCATTTGTCCCCAGTCAAGGAAATTGACTCCTCTACGTCCAACAGTCCAGTCCAAGCGTGGGTCAACAGGAACAGTTCTATCAAGACTAAAAGCTTGGTTAGATTTCAAACCTTGGTCATTTGGTAAATCTACTTGGTTATAAGTATCGGCTGTTCCGTCAGCAGATGTACCAATCATTGGCAAACCATCTTTATCAGTTTTGAATGAATTTACTAAGTTTTGAGAAGGTAAATAAAACCCACAACAGCCTCTTCCAGGAGCATTGGCAGAATATGGCCAGTTCAAGTTATCACCTGCATTACCATTGTTACCATTTGTTCCATCATTTACAGAAAACTCTACTTCAAAAATTGATTCTGAGTTATTGTTGGTAATATTTCTGTAATTCTCGTGATAATTGGCTACCAATTTTTTACCCGAATTTTTCAATACATCCTCTAAAATTGTCTTAGCTGCGGCATATTTCTTTTGAAAAACCAATGCTTTTGCCAAATACGTTTTTGCTGCCCATTGAGAAGCTCGTCCTTTTTGTGATTGAACAGCAGGGAGATTAGCCGCTGCAAAGGTAAAGTCAGCTTCAATATTTGCCCAAATATCCTTGTCATTAGGAACTTTGGTAGAATTTGGGTCAGATGCTACATAAGTTTTTTCATCAATGAAAGGCACATTATTCCACATTTTTTTTGCTTCAAAATGATAGTGACCTCTCAAAAACCTTGCTTCGGCAATGACTTGTGTTTTCTCTGCATCAGTCATGTCTTTCACATCAGCGCTTTGTGCTAACTGAATTGCTTCATTACAACGAGCCACACCATCATAAGAATGTTGCCATTTACCCAAGAAATAGGTATTGTCCGACAACCAGTTGTATTGCTCAATGTATTCTTGCTCTGGTTGGTCACCAATGTCAGTACCTTTTACGGCATCGCCACTTGTAATTCCCCCAAAAACATAGTTTGAAATAGTTGATTGACGACCTGTATTTCCTGCTCCTACGCCATCCATTAATGAGTATGCCCCAATTAATACGGCATTTACGCCATTTTTATTACTTAATGAGACTAAGGACGCAGCACCTTGTGGTTGTATATCAAAGAACGACTCTGAACAAGAAAATGTTAGTCCAAGAAGTCCAAGTATTAATAATTTTTTCATGTTATTTTATTAAATGCCGTATGTGATAAACTGTAAGTAATAGACTAAAATATTACTGTTGATTATAACATAGAGACGATTTTATTTGCTATTAAAATACTATTATTGACCACTTACTTATAGCCTATTTATTGCTTAAAGTAAATTTAGAATCCTAATCTAACGCCTATGTTATAAGATTTAGCAACAGGAAATGCTCCTTCGTCTATACCCATGTGTATATCCTGATTGTCTGTTCCAGAAGCTCTTAAATTAATATCTGGGTCTAAACCTTTATACTTCGTGAAAGTGAATAAGTTTTGTCCTTGAATATAAATCTGAGCCGAACTTACTTTGATTTTTGATAAGATTGACGCAGGAAGCGTATAAGTCAACTGAACATTTTTGATACGCATATATGAACCATCTTCTACGAAATAAGTAGAGATTTGCTGACTTGTACCGTCTTGAGAGTTCAAACGTGGCAATAAAGCATTGTCACCTTGTTTTTTCCAAGAGTTATATAACATATCCGTTGAACGGTTTCCTTGGAAAGTGTTGAAGTCTGTCCAATATTTCAAATAGTTGAAAATTTGGTTTCCTTGCGAACCTTGAGCAAAAATGGCTAAATCCCAGTTTTTATAGCCTAAATTAAGGTTCAAACCATAAGTAAAATCAGGGTGAGGATTTCCGATAATGGTCTTGTCAGCCGCAGTAATTACACCATCTCCATTAACATCTCTGAATTTGAAAGCCCCTGCTCTGGTGTATGTACCAAATTTTGGAGCTGTTGCTGCTTCTGCATCATCTTTGATTACGCCATCAACTATGTAACCGTAGTAACTCGCAATTGGTAAACCTGCTTTTGTAACTGAAATAGCTGGCAGACGAGTTGAGAAACCAAATACCGTTGCGTTAGGGTCATCGTTAAGTTTTACTACATTGTTTTTGTAGGTACTAAACATGGCACTTACAGTATATCTAAAATCACCGACTTTATTTTTGTAAGTTACATTAAGGTCAAGTCCTTTGTTGTTTATTTCTCCAATATTTACGTAAGGAATTGTACCTGTTCCTGCGGTTTTCGGGATAGGTACTTGCGTAAGCATATTAGATGTTGTACGAGTGTATAAGTCTAAAATAACTTCCAATTTTCCTTTTAACATACTGGCATCAATACCGATGTTTGTCGAAGTATTCGTTTCCCATCTACCATTCGGGTTACCAAATTGTGTCAAGTCAAAACCTGTAGCAATTGAATTTCCTGACCCCGAAATGTCATAGGCATTATTAAGTGGGTCTGGCGTATATAATGTATAAGCATTATATACGTTAGGAATTAATTGGTTTCCTGTCATACCCCAACCTCCTCTGATTTTCAAGTCGTCCACAAAGGTTAGTCCTTTCATAAACTCCATCTCTGTTAGGCGTAAACCCAATGAGAAGGCAGGGAACACTCCATAACGATAAGCAGGAGAGAAACGAGATGAACCATCTCTACGAATAGTAAAGTCCGCTAAAAGGAAATCTTTGTAGCTATAATTCACTTTTCCGAACAAAGAGAATAAATTACTCATTGTTGCCCCTGAACCTGCATTTGATAAACCTGCTGCTGCCCCAAGGTTAAGATACTGGTAAGAAGGGTCATCAAAAGCATAATTACTACGTCCAGCATTAAAACCAAAAGCGTAAGTTGTTACGGCTTCTGTTCCTGCCAAAACATTGAAGCTATGACTTCCAATGGTTTTAGAATAATTAAGTGTGTTAAACCAAGTAACCGAACGGTCGAAGTTATTAAAAACAGTTAAGCTATTTGAGCTACGTGGTTCTGCTGCTTCAATGTCACGGTTAAAATACTGAGAAAGGTTATAGTTATTAAATTCAACACCTAAACTCGTTCTGATTTTCAAGTCTTTCATTAAAGCATACTCAGCAAAGATATTTCCGAAAATATGCGTTCCTTTTACAACGTTATTTCTTTCACGCCATAATCTGGCAACTGGGTTGGGTGCATTACCAAGGTTTGAGCCTCTACTTCCCGCAAAACCGTTGAAATCAGAAGTATTTGTACCTCCCAATGCTGTTGGTCCGCCCGTAATGTCAAATACTGGAATAATTGGCTGAACACGAATAGCAAACATAATAGGGTTACTTTCGTTGTTGTTTCCACTTGGTAAACCTGCTGCACCGTTAGTAATACCTACTTTTTCGTCATAAGACAAGGTAAAGTTTTCTCCGTAAGTTAATTTTCCTCTGGTGAATTCTGTATTTGCTCTTACTGAGTAACGAGTGTAATTGGTATATTTCAGAATACCATCTTGGTTGAAGTAATTACCCGAAATGGCGTATCTTCCAGATTTAGTTCCTCCCGTTGCTCCCAATTGGAAATTGGTAATTTTAGCAGGACCAAAAATTTCACGTTGCCAGTCTGTCCCTTCTTTATTTGCCTTTGTAATGTTATAGGCTGTTTTCCCCAAGTTCGGGTCATTAATATCATTCGTATAAGTATAGTTTGCGGGCAATGTACCATATACGTTTGGATAGATATAATCAGCAATGGTTTGTTCACCTGTTGGTGTAAAACGATATTGTGCCGATGGTGAAGTTCCAGGGGTTTTACCTGCTCCAATTTCTGATTCGTAATAATACTGACCTAACTCTTTGGTATTTAATAGACTAAGTGTTTTTCCGACTGTCTGAACACCCGTATAAGCATCAAAGGTAATTTTTGATTCTCCTACTGTTCCTCTTTTGGTAGTGATGATAACGACACCATTGGCAGCACGAGCGCCATAAATTGAAGCAGAAGAAGCATCTTTCAATACTTGCATCGACTCAATGTCATTTGGGTTAATTTGATTAAGTGTTCCTTGTGTTGGAACTCCATCGATTACATAAAGTGGACTGTTATTGTTAATTGAACCAAAACCACGGATACGTACCATTGTACCACCACCTGGAGAGTTGTCATTACCAACGGTAACACCAGCAGCTCTACCTTGTAACATTTGTGTAACACTTGCGGTTGGTAAAGCGGTAAGCTCTTTTGCTCCAACTACGGTTACAGCTCCTGTAATGTCTTTTTTACGTTGAGAAGCATAACCAGTAACAATCACTTCAGATAAAGACTTGGCATCAACCATTAAAGTAACATTGATGATAGACTGATTGCCTGCCGAAACCGATTGTGCTGAATACCCCAATGATGAAAATATCAAGGTTGCATTATTCGGAACATCAATACTGTATGTACCGTCAGCATTTGAGGTTGTACCTTTATTGGTACCTTTTACCTGAACGCTTGCACCAGGAACGCCCACCTTGGTTTCATTGTCAATAATTTTACCTGTAATTTTTTGTTGAGAATAACCCACAATCGAACAGCCTATAAGCACTAAAATCAAAAGGATTCTTTTTCCGATGGGAATTGAGTAGTTTTTTTTCATAAAGTTTAATTGATTAAAAGTAAATAATATAGTAATGAAAGGTAATCTATATTTTACAACAGGAATGCTGTTAATATTATATAAATATTTCTTAAAATATTTCAAAAACAAAGTTTTTTCCTTTAAAAAATTATAAAAAAAACAATAATATTATCTTTTTAGGAGAAATAGCTTGCTTTTCTGACCTTTGCAAGCAGAAATGGAGGTGAAATGGTTTTCTTTCTTATTAATTTGAGGAGGGTAAAGAAAAAGCCTCTCGAAAAATTAATTTCGAGAGGCTTTTGTTTGAGCAAAAAGTTTATTCCTTACTACTTAGTGCTGTGGGCTAAAACACCAGAAGATGTTTCATTATAATAACCTGACTTAATGATGAGTTTTTTGCCAATTCCCAACATTACATCTCTATTTGTCTTATTCCAAACCCAAACATCATTTACAGAGACGTTGTATTTACGGGCAATGCTATAATAATTTTCACCACTTGTTACTGTGTGTGTGTGGTTTGCTACTTGACGAACTTGTGCTGGCGTAATCGTTTTAACCGCTTCGTTCTCGGTTGTTTGTGCTACCACTTGTTGTTTTATTTGTGGTACTTTAGTTTCCGTTTCAGTATATTTCATTTCTGATAAGTTCAAATCTACATCCTTTGCACTTTCACCTTCTGTTTGTTGAGCAATATTTTTGGATGTTTGTACCATTTCTACTTCCTTAGAAACCTCTCTAATAACAGGTTTACTCGGCAATGTAATTACTTCAACAGGTGTATTTGAGGGCCGTCTTTTTTGTAACCATAACACTCTACCATCTACCAATCGTTGTGGAGCATCTAAGCGGTTGTATTTCAATAGTTTAGATAAACGAATGCCATACATTTGAGAAACCTTCCAAAGCGTTTGTTCTGTGGCATTGGTGATGGTATGAAAAGGAACGGGTGCTTTTTTTGATTTTTTCTCTAAATAATAAATTTCATTTGGAATAATCTTTGCGTCTAAACCATCAGCCAAATCATTATATTTGATAAAATTGTTTACATCAAAATCAGCTCTTACACAGATAGACTCTACGTCGTCTCCTGTTTGTGCTTGAATGCCAGATTTATTATTGATTTCGAAAAAAATTGGCAATTTTTTATTTTTAGTTTTAGGCGTAATTCTGGTCAAAACAGGAAAGCCTAAATCTTCTTTAAAAATATCTGTTTTGCCGTTCATGGCTAAAACCTTTTCTTTCATCGGTTCTACTTCTTCATCAGATAGAGCAATCAAGACTATATAAGATTTATCTTCTGGAATATTTGTTGAACTTACCCAACGATTATATTTCCGAATATCATCTTCTGATACCTCCAATTCTTTAGCAATGTAGGAAATTGATTTGCCTGCATTATAAGTATATTCAAAAAATGAAATATTTGATGGTTTGTATTTCACCATTTCTTTTTCAAGAACTAATTTATGAGCAATGGCACGCAATACATAAGTATCTGTTTGGGCATTAACGGTTATTTCGTTTGAGCCATACCATTCTTTTGGAATAAATTTATAGACATTGCTTAGTCCTGTACGATAAGAATTAAGGGATGAAATCCAGTTGTTTAATACCAAATTATTGCGTTTTAGATACAAACAAGCCGCTTTTGTGGAGGCATGAATATTTTTACGCTCGTCGATTTGTTCATCAACTCTTAACCCGAATTCTGTGGCTGTTTCTCGCTTGAATTGCCAAAAACCTACGGCATTTGATTTGGAAACCACATCAGATAAAAGTCCAGATTCTTGTACTGCCAAATATTTAAAATCATCTGGAATGCCTTCATCTGCAAGCATTGTTTCGACAATTGGAAAATACAAAGCTGTTCTGTCTAATTTAGCATTAAGAAAGGTTTTATTGCTAAGGAGGGATTTTATGTCGTTTTGAATAATTCCCTGAGCGTCTTTAGAAATGTTAATGCTGATACCAGCAAACTCTACGGTTTCTGGAACTGGATAAGACTGAGCTACTGAGCAAAAAGACGCTAAGAAAAATAGTAGCACAGTAAGATGAAATTTTGGCGTATTTTTCATGTTACTGATATGGATTATTTTGAATTTAGACGTTGGCGTTTCTATGATTATTTTTTTTAAATATCACGAGAAACTATTATCTAATTCTATCCTTGACAAAAGCCGTGCCAAATTATAATTTTCTCGAAATCATCAGTCCATCTCGAATCGGCATTAAGAGGTTTTCGGTTCTTGGGTCGTCATGGCACATCTTATTGAAATTGAGTAAATTTTGAGTGTCTTTGTCAATTTTTTTACCATCTTGTATGTTCGCCACTTTGCCACTCCAAAGTACATTGTCCGAGATGATGTATCCCCCAACTCTTACTTTATCAATTACTAAATCATAATATTTTTGATAATTCATTTTGTCGGCATCAATAAAAACGATGTCAAATGTTTCGGTTAATGTTGGAATAATTTCTCCTGCATCGCCAATTCGATAATCAATTTTATGGGTTAAAGGTGATTCATTGAAGAATTTTCTGGTAAAATCTTCCAATTCTTCATTGACATCTATGGTGATAATTTTGCCATTTTCGCTTAATCCTTCTGCCAAAGAAAGTGCAGAATATCCTGTATAAGTCCCAATTTCAAGGATATTGTCTGGACGCATCATGTGTGAAAACATGGATAAAACTCGCCCTTGAATGTGACCAGATAACATTCTGGCTTGTAATACTTTAGCGTGAGTTTCTCGATTTAATCGTGCCAATAAATCGCTCTCTGGCGAAGTATGATTTTCGG
Organism: Cytophagales bacterium; assembly: GCA_013298805.1. Taxonomy (GTDB): domain Bacteria; phylum Bacteroidota; class Bacteroidia; order Cytophagales; family Spirosomataceae; genus Arcicella. The sequence continues at coordinate 10,141 of JAAFIU010000027.1, forward strand.
AATAATCGTTGATGTTTTGTGGTAAAAAATCCATAAAATGTAGGACAGGTTTTAACCTGATTTTTTGTTTTGGTAGGGCTGAAAATATAATACTTTCATCTCTATCGTTATTCTACAAAGATAATAATAGCATTACATTTTTGTGATTACCCAAAAAACAAAAAGTAGAAATAGTAAAAAATGAAAAGGAAGTTTGCCTAATCCCCTCTAAAAAACTCCCTTTTTTTAGAGGGTTTGGAAATTGCAATTTTAGTCTCTTGTTGTATTTTTACAATTTTCATCAATCTGAAATTCTGATTTTTACATTGGGCAGAGTAATTAAACGCTTCCCAGTAGAGTAGTCACCATGATAAACAAAAAACTCGAAGATTGAATTCGTATATTCCGTAACGTTACCAATTTCTTAAATCTATTTAAAAAAGAACTTTAGGATAATACTTTTATTATAAGGGTTTAAATCCAAAACCCTTATAATTACAATGATGAGTAGATAGTTATACAGGTGGCTATGGCTTGAATTTTACCAAATAAATCGCTGAAATTAGGGAAGCAATGAGACAAAATAATTGAGCTTAAAAAAAGAGAGCCTTTTGCTATTAATTTAAAAGCTTGGGTAGAAAGTAGTGGAAAAAGCTTAAAGTATGGGTTATATCGTAAAGTCTTTCAATGAAAAGTGAGGTTAATGAATAAATATCTCTACATTAGATTCTTTAAAAGTAAATATTTCTATTGAGAAACTGATAAACCTAAAAATAATCAAGATAAAGTCAATAATTATCAAAGCTCCAATCGGGCTTGGAATTGTTGAAATATCAGATTTAATAAGATTCAAATTTCTTCTCAAAAAGATTGCCCAAACGGGGTTGCCCAAACGGGGTTGCCTAAACAGGGTTGCCCAAACAGATTCGTTGATAAATAAATAACACAATGCAATCAAACCTAAAAAAAACAGGCGTTGATACCGAAAATAAATACTTAATTTCAAAAAGTATTGATGATTTTTTTGGAGGTATTTATAACGTTTCCGTTTTCATTATTCGGTTTTTCAGAGAAGCCTTTTCTGCTCCCGTTGAATGGAAAGAAATTATCAATCAATGTTATCAAGTTGGTTATCAGTCATTAGCTTTGGTTTCACTGACGGGTTTTATCACAGGAATCGTTTTTACGAAACAATCTCGCCCTTCTTTATCGGCTTTTGGAGCAAATTCGTGGTTACCTTCATTGGTAACAATTGCCATAATTCGGGCATTAGCTCCCTTGATAACTTCCTTAATTGCGGCTGGAAAAGTTGGCTCAAATATGGGGGCAGAATTGGGTTCTATGAAAGTAACCGAACAGATTGATGCGATGGAAGTATCGGCAACAAATCCCTTTAAATTTTTGGTAGTTACCCGTATTACTGCCATCACGCTGATGATGCCTATCTTGATTTTATATACTGGTTTGGTTGGTATGATGGGGGCGTATTTGAATGTTCATCAAAATGAATCTACAAGCTTTTTGGGCTTTGTTGCGAGTGCTTTCAAATCTATTGTATTTATAGATATTTTTTCATCCATTTTCAAAGCTACTTGCTATGGTTTTACAATTGGTGTAGCGGGCTGTTATCAAGGCTATTATGCCCAAAATGGCACGCAGGGCGTTGGAAGAGCAGCAAATATGGCGGTGGTGCTTTCTATGTTTTTGATTTTTATTGAGGAAATGATTATTGTGCAAGTTGTCAACGGTTTTAGGTAAAATGGAAAATATAGAAATAGACAATCAAGAACTCGTTATTTCCATTAAAGATTTAAAAAAATCATTTGGGAATTTAAACGTATTAAATGGAATTAATATTGATGTCTTGAAGGGCGAAAATATAGCTATTCTTGGGCGTTCGGGGAGTGGGAAATCGGTATTAATCAAAATTATTTCGGGACTACTAAAACCCGATAGTGGTCTGGTAAAAGTTTTGGGACAAGAAGTTGACAAGATTACCGAAAAGGAGTTACAAGCACTGAGGATGAAAATTGGATTTTCATTTCAAAGTAGTGCTTTGTACGACAGCATGAGCGTAAGAGAAAATCTCGAATTTCCCTTAGTTAGAAATAAACGAGAGTTGAATGAAAAAGAGGTTAATGAGGCAATTGAAAGTGTTTTGGATGACGTGGGACTATCCCAAACCATCAACCAAATGCCATCTGAGTTGTCGGGAGGGCAGAAAAAACGAATTGGCATTGCCCGAACCTTGATTCTGAAACCAGAAATTATGCTCTATGATGAACCAACTTCTGGACTTGACCCAATTACGTGCATTGAAATAAATAATTTGATTCTCAAAGTTCAACAACAATACAAAACCAGTTCTATTATCATTACTCACGACCTTACCTGTGCTAAAATAACTGCCAATAAAGTTGCCATTTTATTGGATGGTAAGTTTTTAACCATTGGTAATTTTAAGGAGGTTTTTAGTTCAAACGATGCTAATGTGAAGGCTTTTCACGATTATAACTTTATTGAAAAAAATGAAAATACTGAAAAATAATCGTCCTGTAATTGTAGGTATTTTTATACTTATAGGCTTGGCAATTTTGGTGGTAACCATCTTTACGTTGGGCGGACAGAAGAAAACTTTTGTAAAATCATTCACCCTCAATGCCATCTTTAACGACGTTGGAGGATTGGTAGTTGGGGCAAATATTTGGTTCTCTGGCTTAAAGGTTGGAACGGTGAAAAAGATTGGTTTCTACGGAGACTCAAAGGTACAAGTTACCATGAGTATTGAAAATGCCGCAGAGTCGCACATTCACATTAATGCAAAAGCAAAAATGGGTTCTGATGGCTTAATTGGCAATAAAATAGTTATTATTTATGGTGGTGATTCTACAAAACCGCAGGTGGAAAAGAATGATTTTTTGATGGTTGAAAATGCCCTCAGTACCGACGATATGTTGGCAACCTTACAACTCAATAACAAAAATTTGGTAGAAATAACCAATACGTTCAAAAGTATCAGTAAGAAAATTGATGGTGGAAAAGGTACGATTGCTACGCTTTTAAACGATAAAAATATGGCAATGAAACTCAATAAAACCGTTGAGAATTTACAAATGATGGCGGATAATTTCAAGACAGCTTCAATGTCGGGTAAAATAGTATTGTCAGATTTTGAGAAATTTTCGGGCAAAATCAATAAACCTGGTAATTCAATCAATGATTTTGCTACTGATACTTTGGTGTATAATAAAATTGTCGGAACGGTAACGCAATTGCAAAGTGCGGCAAGTTCATTGAACAAATTTACGGTCAATTTGAAAACGCTCAGTGAAAAAGTGAATCAGAAAAATAGCCCTATCGGTATCCTTTTGAATGATGCTGAAACGGCTAATTCGTTGAAAAATACTATCAAAAACCTTGAATCAGGCAGTCATAAATTGGATGAAGATTTGGAGGCATTACAACACAATTTTCTATTCAAAGGCTTTTTTAAGAAGAAAGCCAAAGAACAGGAAAATCCTTAGCAGTTAACCTGTGAATATTGTAACTATTTTTTGAAATAATGTAATGCTTCCTCTTCAATACATCTTCACCTTTGTTAAAAAACGAAAACAACCTGATAAATTTATGGAAACTATAAAACCAACCCAATACTTAGGAATTTGGATGGATCATTCAGTGGCTCACTTGATGGAATACACCAGAGATTCAATGGAAGCCGAAACCGTAGAATCTACCTTTACTCACCAAGATAGAGAAGAAACCTTGAACCGAAGCGAGAGCGTAATGCACAATAAAGAGCAACAAAAACAACGACTTTATTATAATGAATTGGGTGAAATTATTAAAAAATATAATGAAGTAATCCTTTTTGGGCCAACCGATGCAAAGGTTGAACTTTTCAATATTTTGAAAGAAGACCACCATTTTGATGAGATTAATATTGGCGTTGAAGATGCTGATAAAATGACTGAAAATCAACAACACGCCTTTGTAAGAGAATATTTCTCTAAACATTTTTCTTAGAAGCTGTTTAGGTTATTTTTTTGACCGTGAAAATCATTCAAAAAATTTAAGCATAACATCTTTACGTTTCAATTTTTTGAATGATTTGTAGCCCCAAAAATACATTTTTTAACTCAAATAAATTAGCCTAAACAGCTTCTGAATTTACTAATCGTGGATTATAAAGACTATTATAAAATATTGGGAATTGATAAAAAAGCCTCCCAGAGTGACATCAAGAAGGCTTATCGTGTTTTGGCGGTAAAACATCATCCCGATAAAAACCCCGATGACAAAGCGGCGGAAGAACAATTTAAACTCGCCAATGAAGCCAATGAAGTATTGGGTAATCCCGAAAAAAGAAAGAAATACGATGAATTAGGCGAAAACTGGCAACAATACGAAAAACAAGGAAATCAGCAAGGAGGAAACCCTTTTGGTGGAAACCAAGGTGGACAATATCGGTATGAATCTAACGGAAACGATACTTTTGGCGGTCAAACAGACTTTTCTGATTTTTTTGAACAATTCTTTTCGGGCGGTGCAAAAAATGGTGGTGGACGAAGCCAGAACCGAAAAGGAGGGGATTATGAAACGGAGATGGAAATCTCCTTGGAAGAAGCCTATCAAGGTACAAGCCGAACTATTCAAGTGGACTCAGAAAAACTACGAATTACCACCAAACCTGGGTCATATAATGACCAACAATTACGCATAAAAAACAAAGGAGCAAAAGGCAGTAGTGAAGACAATCGAGGGGATTTATTTGTAAGAATTAAGGTAAAAAACCATCCCGAATTTATAAGAAAAGGAGACGATTTATATCATACCCAAATGGTTGATTTATACACTGCTGTTTTGGGTGGTGACGTTTTGGTTAGCACATTGTTTGGACAAGTAAAAATCAAAATTGCTGGAGGAACACAAAATGGAAAATCAATCCGCCTAAAAGGTAAAGGGATGCCTATTTATGATAGAAAAGACGCTTTTGGAGATTTTTATCTTGAAATAAAGGTACAAATCCCTGATAAATTGACGGATAAACAGCGAGAATTATTTGAACAATTAAAAGAAACCTTGGTATGAAATCAGATGAATCTGTAATGCTTTTTGGACAAATTCTGTGGCTTTTTTTATTATCAATTCCGATTGCCTGTGTGGCTTGGACTGTCACCCACGAGGAGGTTTTCAGAGAACCACGTGACTATTGTAGCAACCGTTGTAAAACAGGCAAAACAATCCTTGAAAGAAAGTTTTTTTACCTATTCACCTGTGAGTATTGTTTTAGTCATTACGTAACGGTTTTCTTTCTTTTTTTAACGGGTTATCAATTGCTCATCAATGATTGGCGGGGTTATCTCATTGCGGGATTTTCCTTGGTCTGGATTGCCAATATTTATATGAGTTTGTTCGGACTAATTCGTCAAGATATAAAATTTGAAAAAACTGAAATTGAAATAATGGAGAAGAAAATTGAGTAAATGTTATGATAGAAAAACTCCTTCCCCAAAAAAATCATTCAAAAGAAACACTCAGCAGGACAATTTTTAAAACGGTTAGTTACCGAGTCGTGATTTTGATACTCGATTTTGCCTCCATTTACTTATTTACAGGTCAAACAAAAATTGCTTTTGGATTTATGATAGTGAGCAATATTTATACAACAATTGCCTATTTTTTTCATGAAAGAATTTGGGATAGGATAAAATGGGGTAATATTATTGCAAAAAAATAAACCTAAAAATTCTATGAAAAATATCACGCAACTTTTGGATTTATTAGACGATGAAAGAGATTATTTGCTCAATCACGTCTGTCAAACCATTCCAAAAGAATCCCTCCATTTACCAAGTCCAACGCATTTAGATGATAGCTTTTTACCAAGTAATCGAAATGGGCAAACCCTCAGAAGTTTAGCTCAATTGTACCAACACGGGCGACTTTCAAACACGGGTTACCTTTCGATTCTGCCCGTTGACCAAGGTATTGAACATACCGCAGGTAGTTCTTTTGCTCCAAATTCAATGTATTTTGACCCTGATAATATTATAAAGTTAGCCATTGAAGCGGGTTGTAATGCGGTCGCTTCTACGATGGGAGGCTTGGCGATGCTTTCAAGAAAATACGCCCATAAAATTCCTTTTATTGTAAAACTCAATCACAATGAATCGATGACTTATCCCAATAAATTCGACCAAATTATGTTTGGTTCAGTCCGTGATGCTTGGAATATGGGTGCGGTGGCGGTTGGGGCAACGGTTTATTTTGGCTCAAAGGAATCCGACAGGCAAATAATTGAAGTGGCAAAAGCATTTGAAGAAGCCCATAATTTGGGCATGGCAACAATTTTGTGGTGCTATACTCGGAATAATTCTTTTGTGAAAGATGGGATAGATTATCATACTTCGGCAGATATTACTGGGCAAGCAAATTATTTGGGCGTATCCATTCAAGCGGATATTATTAAGCAAAAATTACCGACGAATAATGGAGGTTTTACTGCCATAAATTTTGGCAAAACCAATCCCGAAATGTACACCAAATTGAGTTCTGACCATCCAATTGATTTGTGCCGATACCAAGTAATTAATTGTTATGCTGGACGAATCAATTTAATAAACTCAGGTGGAGAATCAAAAGGAAAGGTAGATTTAAACGAAGCCGTAAAAACAGCGTTAATCAACAAAAGAGCGGGTGGTGCAGGTTTAATCATGGGCAGAAAAGCCTTTCAACGCCCGTTTAACGAAGGCGTTGAGTTAATAAATGCCGTACAAGAAATTTATTTGGCGAATGAAATTACCATAGCCTAACTGAATTTGAAACCCTCCAAAGGATTTAAAGCTTTTGGAGGGTTAGGTTAATATCCATGTTACTCCGCCACAGTGCAGTTTTGCGATAAAGTGACTTTCATCAATCGGTTTAGAAATATCGTCGTCCTTTCTCATCTCTAAATATTTCTTACAGGAAGAAATTGTTTCCAGGTAAAAATAATTGGAAGAGCCTTGATTGTTATTGAAAAAGCATTTATAATATAGACTTGTGGATAAACGCCAAAATAGACACAAACGGCACTATCAATTAAGACCCAAATACTAAAGGCAATTATTATTGCATTACGAGCCCAAGGCTGTTTATCTTTAAATGGATAGCGAGCAATGAAAGCAAGTAAAATGTAACAGCAAGCTATCGTTCCGCCTAAAGGGGCATAGATAAAGGTGCGAAACATATCTGCTTCTGGAGGAAATTTAGAACTATGCCAAAATACTTTGGCAAGCATTGTGTTGTAAGGTTGAAATAGAAAATTATTTCCCAAAAGAGCAAATACTATTCCTGCGATGGCAAACACCAAACTTGTGTAGAATAACCATCTCTGCCAAAATATAAAATGAGACTCTTTTATGTTTATTTCTGTGTTTGTTTTCATTTTTTTGAATTCTTTAAGCATTTATGGCTGGGTAAAGCTGGGTTGTAAAATCATGTTTTCTGATTGCAGTTAGATTAATAGCCCTACCAAGGGTTTATATCAAAAAAAGACTGCATTAATAAGTACATAATTCCGTTTCTTTATTCTGTTTTTCTCAAACACTTCACAATTTTGCTATAAAGCAACTTTTCATCAATTGGTTTGGATATATAGTCATTCATTCCAGCGGTAATACATTTTTCGGCATCAACCGTGGTAACATCCGCCGTAAGGGCAATAATTGGAATTTGAGATTTCATTACTTCTCGAATATAACCAGTGGCTTCAAAACCGTTCATTTCGGGCATTTGTAAATCCATCAAAATAATATCATACTTGTTTTGTTGTAATTTTTCGATGGCAATTTTTCCATTTTCGACAACATCCAACTCAAAGCCAAAATCCATCAAAATTATCTTGATTAAAAGCTGGTTAAGGGCTACATCTTCAACCACCAACACTTTTACATTTTCTATTTTTATTTCAGGTTCTGTTGCTATTTCTGCCTCTGTTTTTATCGCAGATTTTTTAAAGGATAAAATAAAACTAAATTTTGTACCTTTATTGAGCTCGCTTTTTATGGTAATTATCCCCCCCTGATTTTCAATCAATTGTTTAACAATAGCAAGCCCTAAGCCCGTACCGCCATAAAAATTCTTGGCATTTTGGTGAGCTTGTTCAAAGTTTTTGAAAATATGTTCTAATTTATCCGTTGGAATTCCGATGCCCGTATCGGTTAAGGTAAATTCAATTTTTGCATTATTTTCATCTTCTTCGACTAATGAAATTTGTAAGGTTATTTGTCCTTCGTTGGTAAACTTCACGGCATTACTCAATAAGTTTAAAATTATTTGCCGTAATCGCAGTGGGTCGCCTTCTAATATTTTGGGAATATTATTATCATATTCATGAATCAATGTTAAATTCTTCTCTTTAATTTTTATTTCAAAAAGTTGTAACATTGTAGTAATCGAATCTGATAAATCGAAGGGGATGTTTTCAAAACTAATCTTTCCAGAATCTACTTTGGCGAGGTCGAGTATATCATTTATCAGTACAATCAAAGCCGTTCCAGATATTTTAATGGCATTGATATATTGCTTTTGAGTTTCGTTTAAAGGTGTTTTTAATATTACATTCGTAAACCCTACAATGGCATTCATTGGTGTTCGGATTTCGTGACTCATATTCGACAAAAATTGTTGTTTGGCTTTTACGGCATCTTCAGCAATTTTGGTTTTTATTTCAGCATTATTTCTGGCTTCAATGATTTCATTTTTGGTAATTACGTGAGAAGTTATTTCACTGGCAATAATAACAACGCCTGAAATGCTTGCGTCAGATTCAAAATAAGGTTGGTAAACAAAATTGAAATAAACATCTTCCCATTTATCATTACGTTTCAACTTAACAAGCGATTCGTAATCTTGATATGGAATCCCCGTTTTAAAGACTTGACTAATGATTGAAGGAAAAGGCCCATCTTTTATTTCGGGTAATATTTCTAATAAAGATTTCCCTTCTATTGCCTTGCCCTTTCCCCACATCTCTTTTATGCTATCATTGGCAAGTGTAACAACCATATCTTTGCCCTGCATGATGGCAAAGGCAAATGGTGACTGCATGAGGAGCATATTATAACGCTTATTGCTATTCTCAATCACTTTTAGGTCTTTATTCTTAGCTTCCAATTGCACTTCCAACACCCTCTTTTGTTTTACTTCAAGTTCAATAGCCAGCCTTTTTACTTCGGTAATATCAGCAATGGTGAGTACAATTAATTCTTCATTTTGACTTTGTTGAATAATGCGGTGGGCATTGAGCAACATGGTTCTTTGTCCAATTATTGGAAAGCTATTTTCAACTTCAAAATCATGGAAACGAACATTTTTTGGCACAATATCTTCCAATAGTTCACGCAAACGGGGTATATTCCACTGATTATTTCCCAATTTGTAAAGCGATACCCCCGTAATATCATCTTCAATAACATGAAACATTTTGCAGAATGACTTATTGGCAGATTTAATTCTAATGTTTTTATCTAATATCAATACAGGCTCGTGTACGGTGGCAATAATGCCTTCATAATAGGTGTAAAGTTCCTCTATTTGTTGTATTCGAGCGTGGAGTTCTTGGTTGCTGGTGGTAAGTTCTTCGTTGGTTGATTCAATCTCTTCCTTAGATGTTTCTAACTCTTCATTGAGGCTTTGAAGCTCTTCATTACTCGAGATTATCTCTTCATTGGCACTTTGTAACTCCTCATTGGCGGCTTCTTGGTCGTGTGTAATTGACCCCATATCGGCACGAGCGGCAGCCAATTCTTCTTCTAATTTTTTAATTCTTCGGTCTTTGGCAACCGAATTATTCTTTGCTCCAGACATTGGATATTCTGACAGCTCCATACTCTGCCCCGTAAATACAACCACCAATAGAGGTTCTTCTCCTTCAACTTTAAGAGGAGCAACTTCTAAATTTACAATTTGTACGATATTTTTCACCACATCCCTATTCATCTCCATGCCCGTTTTCCTGATGGTCTGTTTGGTTTTTATGGCATGATGAATGGCGTTGCGAAGCTCAAAAGTGATTTCGGGATTAGCCATTTTCAAAATATTAAAACTGGCTTTACCTGATGAATTTTGAAGATAAGGCGTAGTGATACCTTTAAACTGGAGGATTTCTAAATCGTAATTGATAATCACACTGGCTGGTACGTATTGGGCGAGCAATACGGCATCAAAAGCATTGCCAAGATTACCACTTGCTAAAACGGGCATTTTTTTAGGGATAGGGTTTGCTGGAATATTTACATCCGACAAAACTGCCTGTGTAATACGGGTAGTAATGTCAGGATTTCTGAGTGAGCCTGAATTTTTTTTGCGAGTATAAAACTTAAATTTTTTATTCAGAATCGTAAAAAGTTGTGCCGACGTACCGATGGTTTCAGATTTGCCAAGCATCAAATATCCCCCATCATTGAGGGCATAGTGAAAGGTATTGATGGCTTTTTTCTGAGCCAAAGTGTCCAAATAAATCAGAAAATTACGGCAACTGATAAAATCCATGCGAGAAAAAGGCGGATCACTCAAAATATTATGTTGGGCAAAAACGCAAACATCACGCAATGATTTAGAAATTCGGTATTTATCTTTCGACTTTGTAAAAAATTGTTGAAGGCGTTTTGGGCTAATATTTTTGAGCTGACTAATAGAATATTCTCCATTACGGGCAATTCCAATTGCCTCGGCACTCAAATCAGATGCAAAAATCTGAAAAGGAATATTGATAGCTTTATTTTGCTGAATTTCCAGCAAAGTCATCGCAATAGAATAGACTTCTTCGCCCGTTGCACAAGCTGCCACCCAGATACGGAGCGTATCGCCTTGCGTTTTGTCTTTGAGCAAACGAGGTAAAACCGTTTTTTTTAGCAAGCTAAATGCTTCGGTGTCCCTAAAAAATTCGGTTACATTTATCAGTAAATCTTGATAAAGAATGTCTATTTCATCATTTGTTTGGAGGAGTAATTTAGCATATTGGTCAATTGTTTTTATCTTATGAATTATCATTCTACGCAACATTCTTCGTTTGATTGTATTCATTTTGTAATGACTAAAATCAACATTTTTTCGTTTGTGTAGCAATTGCAGAATGGTTATTAAGACAGGATTATTGTTCTCAATGGCATCTTCGGGCGTTGGCTTCGTTATATTTCGTTTTATCATAGGGTGCTTACTCATCCAACCCAATTCTGTCGCAATTTCTTTGGGTGATAGTACAAAATCAACCACTCCTTCGGCAATAGCAGAATTGGGCATACTGCTAAATTTAGCGGATTCATCTTGGGCAAAAGTGATGCCTCCAGCCAATTTTATTTCTTTTAAACCCCGTGTACCATCATTGGCACTGCCCGAAAGCACAATGCCAATCACATTTTCTTTGTGGGTTTCAGCTAAGGAAGAGAACAGTACATCAATAGAAAGATTGGAAATTCTATGTTTTAGCCGGGGCAATAGTTTTATGTGTCCATCAATTACTTCAATTTCTTTATTGTAAGGAATAATATAGAAATTATCAGGTTCCATTTTTTCCATGTCATCAATATCCTGAACCTTCATGGTGGTTACTTTTGATAAAATGGGCGTAAGCATACTTTTATGGTCGGGGCTGAGGTGCTGCACATAAATATACGCCATGCCCGTAGTGGGGGAAAGGTTTTGCAATAATTGTGTGATAGCTTCAAGCCCTCCAGCCGATGCACCAATGGCAACCACCGTAAAAGGGTTTGTAGGGGTGTTAATTAGACTTAACTCTGGTTTTTCTTCCGCATCGGCAATCTGTGGAACAGGTTTTTCTTTTTGAGAAATAGTCTTTTTAGATTGTTCGGTGGAAGAAGTTTTCATTTTTATGGAGAATAGTTTATTGAAGGTACTGTTAATTAATCAGCTATTTTCATTTTTGACGTATAGAGTTGAATTAACCTCTCAAACCCCTTTAAGTCTTAATCTAAAGAGTTATAAATTAAGGAATTCATAATCAGTGAATTACGTAAGTTTTTTGCAAAATTCTATAATACTTCATAAAATGAAACCCGCCAACTTTACAGCGTGAAAATTATTTCACCCAAAAAATAATAACAATGAATACTAACGAGGAATTACAGAAAGATGTTCAGAATGCCATCAAATGGGAGCCATTATTACAAGCTGCCGAAATAGGTGTTTCAGCAAAAGATGGAGTGATTACGTTGACAGGAAATGTTGATAGTTTTACAAAAAAAATAGAAGCAGAGAATGCCGCTAAAAATGTAATGGGTGTGAAAATAGTGGTTGAAAAAATTGAAGTTAAGTTTGATTCAAGTTTGGCAAAAAAAGATGATAATGACATTGCTAACGAAATCTTAAATGCTTACAAATGGAATTGGGAAGTTCCCAACGATAAAGTAAAGGTGAAGGTTGAAGACGGTTGGGTTACGCTTGAGGGCGAATTAAACTGGAACTATCAAAAAATTGCAGCAAAGAATGCAGTAAGCAAACTCATGGGAGTAACTGGCGTTTTCGACAATATCACTATTAAGTCAGAAAGACACGATACCGTCGAGAAAAATAATATCGTAAGTGCTATGAACCGTAATTGGTCTTTAAGAGATAAGGATATAGATGTGGAGGTTTCAGATCATAAAGTTACTTTAACTGGAGCGGTTGGCTCTTGGTATCAAAAAGATGAAGCCGCTCGAATTGCTTGGAGCGCTCCTGGCGTTTGGACGGTTGATAATGAATTGGAGATTGAATATGACTATGAATTAATGGATTAATAAAATGGTGGATTTGGAAATGTAATGCTGAAACAATGGGTTTCAACTTATTGTCTCAGCATTACATTTTTAGAACTATCAGACAAAAATATGAATGATTCAACAACGCATAGTTATGAAGTTAATCTTCAATGGAATTCTGAACGAAAAGGAACGGTAAGTTCACCCGTTTTGCCAACCCAAATTGAAGTCGCTACGCCCCCCGATTTTCCGAAGGGAATGAAAGATATTTGGACTCCTGAACATCTATTTGTAGCGTCCGTCAATGCTTGTTTAATGGCAACATTTTTAGCTATTGCCGAAAACTCACGATTTTCCTTTATCAGTTTTGAATGTAATGCGGTGGGTATTGTGGGTAAAATAGACGGAAAGTTGGCGGTGACAGAAATTACTCTAAAACCTAAAGTTGTTATACCGACATCTCAGCACGAAGAACAATTAAACCGAATCTTAGAAATGAGTGAAAAAGCCTGTGCTATTTCTAATTCTATCAATACAAAAATTAATTTAGAACCCATCATAACGATTATATAGAATGAAAAACAAATCAATAAGCCTTAAACATTCTGCTCTGTTATTGACAACCGCAGTAATGGCTGTTTTTGCAAGCTGTACAAAAAAAACTGAGAATAATTCAGTCAGTCAATCAACGATTGATTCACTGCAAAATCAAATTGCCACACTCACAGTAGGCAATGAAATGATTGCCAAAAACCTGGCAACTTTTGATACCTTAGATTTTACCGTTTTTAGTCATCAGGAATGGACACGATTACATGAAAGCCATGCCAAAGACATTAAAGTAAATTGGCCCGACGGGCATATTGCGATTGGAATTGACAAACACATTGCAGATTTGAAAGCCTTGTTTGTGTATGCTCCCAATACTGCTATTAAGGAACACCCTATCCGTTTTGGTTCAGGTGAAATGACTTGCGTTACGGGTATTATGACAGGAACATTTACGCTTCCTATGCCCATTGGCAATGGCAAGTTTATTAAACCAACAGGCAAATCATTTTCGTTGCCCATGTGTACCGTTGGCTTGTGGAAAGACGGTGTAATGATTGAAGAATACCTCTTTTGGGATAATCAGACCTATATGAACCAAATTGGATTAGGTAAATAAGTAGTAATGACAAAGTATGGAAGACCTCAGACATTTGGAATTTCTTGCCCTAAACTCCAAAGAAATTGTCGAAAAACAAGTGGATTCTTATCGCCAACAACATTCATATACGGGAACAATTATTGGCGTTACGGTTTTATTCATCCCATTTTTCTTGAATGGACTCGACGGTACTTTACAGGTAATTCAATTTATTTCAATAGTTCCAATTATTTTTTTTATCTGGGCAATTTTGTTAATGCTGAGTATTTTCAGAAGTAAACCACTCGACCAAGCATTTTCTGTCACTAAATATAAAGAATTATTGAGCAAAACGTATAAAGAAATTCTACTTTACGAAATTGAAGCAAACGCTAATTCTTATACCAAAAATATGAGATTTACAGAAAAATCTACTCAAAAATATACTTATGGAGTGGGCTTAACAACCATCGCCATTTTGGTTTCAATCATATTACTTTTATCCAATAAATTTATTGCCATTGAAAAAGTGCCAGCTAAAGTACAAGTGGTAAATATTGGTAAAATTCCTGTGAAAGAGATTAAACTAAAAAAGTAAAAATGACAATTATAAATCTTTCAACAATGAACAAAATGGGTTATCACGAAAACAAAAAAATCATTGAGGCTTGCCTTAAATGTGCGGTACTTTGCAATCATTGTGCAGCTTCTTGCTTAGAAGAATCTGACACAAAAATGATGGTAAAATGTATTCAAATGGATATGGAATGTGCCACCATTTGCTATGCAACAGCACAACTATTGAGCTTAGGTAGTAAGCACGCTAAGGCAATCACTAAATTATGTGCTGCCTTGTGCGAAGACTGTGCAACCGAATGTAAAAAACATGAGAATGTACATTGTCAGGAATGTGCGAAGGCGTGTAAAGATTGTGCCGAGGCTTGTTTGAGTATTTAAAATTTTTAGGTTGAAATATGCAGTAGGATAGGGTTTCAACCTATCCTACCAATTAGTATTATAGAAAAGTATAAGTATAATTCAGCCATGCTCAAATGCTTTTTTTTATCATTTCAAACCCATGAAAATCATTTCTATACTATTTGCATTTTTAATGATTCTAAGCCATTTTTCGATGAATGCTCAACAAACTTGGTCTTTGAAAATGTGCCTTGATACTGCCTACAAAAAGAATATTGCAGTGAATCAAGCACAATTGAGTAGCCGAGTCAATAAAATTGCCTTCGAGCAATCAAAATCGGCAGTTTTGCCTACGCTCAATTTTAACGATGTCCAAAGTTTGAATGCAGGTTATTCTCTTGACCCTTTTACCTACCAATATACGACCCAAAAAATTTCGATTAATAACGCTTCTTTGAATAGTAACGTTACGCTTTTCAACGGACACGTTTTGCTTTATACAATCAAACAAAACAAACTGATTTATGAAGCTGGTTTGCTTGATATTGAGAAGGTCAAAAATGATATTCTACTTTATGTATTGGCTGGATATATGCAAGTTTTGATGGATTATGAGGCAGTGAGTGTTGCTCAAGCTCAAATTGATGTCACCAATACGCAAGTAGAACAAACCAAAATTTTTGTCAAATTCGGAAAGTTGGTTCAACTAAATCTATTTCAGATTGAATCGCAATTGGCAACGGATAAACTCACAAAAATCAATGCCGTAAATCAATTGCAATTAGATAAGCTAATTTTGTTGCAACTCATGGAAATACCCGTTCTCAACGATTTTGATATTGAACGAATAGAACTGAAAAGTTTATTACCTTTCCTTCCACCATCAAGTGAGGAAATAAATGAAGTTTCGCTTGGTTTTCTTCCCCAAATAAAAAGTGCTTCCCTCAAAATCAAAGTGGCACAATCAAGAGTGAAAGTGTCACAAAGTGCTGGTTTGCCAAAATTAGTATTGGGCGGAACACTTAAAACGGGTTATTCGAGTGTAAGAATAGATGACCTTTCGTCCCAATTGAAAAACAATTTTAGTCAATTATTGAGCCTTACTTTATCCGTTCCAATTTTTAATAATTTCATCGCAAAAAGTAATGTGGCAACAGCCAGAATCAATGTTTTGATGGTTTCGTTGGATGAGCAACAGACTAAAAATGATTTAAGAAAAAGCATTGAAACTGTCTATACCAATCAAATTTCGTCAGGAAAAAAACTCATTGCTCTTGGCGAACAGATGGAATTGGAGCAGCGAACGTACTCTGATATGGAAAAGAAATACAGCGTAGGTATTTTGAGTACAACCGATTTCTTGATTGAAAAAAACAATTATAATCGAGTGTCAATGTCGCTGATTCAAGCAAAGTACGATTATTTATTGCGTACAAAATTGGTTGATTTCTACTTAGGAAAACCATTAAGTTTAATGACAGATAAGTAATCAACTCAATGAACCTGTTTAAACTTTCCCTTACGACTGAAATAAAGTCTTTTAGAATCTGTACTTCCGTAATTTATTTACCGTAGCTCTGCTATGCAGTTCCACTGGGGCTTCAAATTTCAAAATTACAGCTTCGAAAATACAGTCATTTACAGCCAGAAACGGAAAGTTTAAACAGGTTCAATAATTACAGAGATTACGCCAAAGAAAAAGAAATTATAATTTTCGTGGTAATTGGTATCAGAGGTGTTGCCTCAATTTCAGAGACAATACTGCCCAAAACTACAAAAGCCTTTAAATTGTTAGATTTAAAGGCTTTTACTTTTATTTACTCACAACATCTCCATTTCTCCACTGTTCCACCGTCGGAAACCATATAGATTGATATTCGGCATAACGTTGAAGTTCATAATGGTCATCAACAAATTGATTCGATCGTTTTGTAAAAGTAAAATTCAATTCTGAATATTGAGTTGCTCGGATGTATGTCCATATTTCACGGTCTTTGGTTTTGGTGATTTTTACGGGGTCTCCCATAATGATAAACACCATTCCTTTGTCAGTTTTCCATCCTTCTTTGTACGTTGTAAATAATCTGTTAGCTTGCTCTACTCGCTGATAAAATGCTTTAATAGTACGTTTGGCTGTTGATTGATTCCCCTGCATTAAATTCAACCAATAATTATCAAGCGTTCTTTTGGGTTCTTTGGAACTATACAAATCTGTCGTTTCAGCGTTGGTACTCATATAAATCAAAGGACGAACTAATTTTTCAGGTCGGGTCAATTTCGGAAAACGTTTATCCGTAACTACCATCCCTATACCATAGGCTTCGGTGGTATCTCTCGAAAAATAATAAAGAGCATCTTGTGCCAAAAAAATGGGTGTATTAGCGGCAAATATAAAAGTGGAATCTACATAAAGGCTTTTTGAAGGCGTTTTTGGCGTTGTGGACATTGGTGATAAAGCCGCATCAAATTCATATTTATAACGAAAAGCCTTAAAAACTTGAGAACGATTATCTAAACTTTTCAAGACCACAGTATCTTCTACTGAAATATGATTTTTCGGAAGAGGATGCTTTCCTATCTTATCAAAGAACATAAAATAATCACCAACTTTACCCGACTGAAATCTCAAAAAACAATCATTAATGGTTTTGTTATTTGTCTTTAAATCTTTTATTTCTGTTAATAACAATCCCGTTAAAATATCTTTAGGTTTAGGGACATCAAACCATACCGTAAAAAGTTCGTCATCCTCCGATACATTATCTGGACTTAGCGTAATTGTTCCTGTACTCAGTGATTGTTGCTTATTGGCATAGTCTGGGTACAAATTATAGCTTAATACATATTCTTTTGTCAAATCATTTACCGTTAAATCTCTATCAGCATTAATACTGACATAAACTCTCAATGACGAGCCATTATCCAAAAACTTACTCTTACTGATTAATCTTTGTAACGTTACTCGATTTTCTGCAAGATTATTCGTCTTTTTATTATTCGGATTTGTAGCAGTAC
>JAAFIU010000283.1 GCA_013298805.1 Cytophagales bacterium
GTGTTCAGCAACATTTAAAAACACTTGAAAAACCGATGTAATAATCGTTGAGCCTCCTGGAGTTCCTAAAACCATTTTCAATTTACCATTTTGCTCAACAATTGTTGGAGTCATTGATGATAACATCCTTTTATTAGGGGCAATGGCATTAGCTTCATTTCCAATTAAACCATAAGAATTTGGCACACCTGGCTTAATAGAAAAATCATCCATCTCATCATTCATCAAAAAACCTGCACCATCTACAACCACTTTGCTCCCGTAAGAGTTATTTAAAGTTGTAGTGATAGAAACCGCATTTCCTTCTTTATCAACAAATGATGAGTGTGTGGTTTCTACACTTTCGTATCCTGCTATAGTTCCTGCTTTTACTTTTTTACTATCAGTGGCTTGTTCAAACTGAAAATCTTCCCAACGTTTTTTCAAATAATTTGCTTCAAGCAACTCTTTTTGTGGCACTTTTACAAAGTCAGGGTCGCCCAACCAAGTAGCACGGTCGGCAAACACACGTCGTTCTGCTTCAATCATTACTTGCGTAGTCGAATCTGTATGCCAACCCCAACGTTGCAATGGATAAGGTTCAACATATTTCAACAATTGAGCTAATGCAATCCCTCCACTTGATGGCGGTGGCATTGAAATAATCTTCATGTTTTTATAATTCTCAACAATCGGTTCACGCCATGAAGCCTTGTAATTATCTAAATCTTTTTGGGTGATTATTCCACCGCCACGTTTCATTTCTGCTAATAATAATTGAGCTGTTTCACCTTCATAAAACCCTTTTCTACCTTGTTCTTGAATTCTACGAAGCACTTTCCCTAAATCCTTCTGAATCAACAATTCTCCTTCTTTCCATTCCGAAGTGTCGGCTTTCATGAAGTATTTTTTGGTAGGATTATATTTGATAAATTCGGGTTTGGTTCTATTCAATCCTCTGGCTTCACGCATGGTTAATTTTACACCATTTTCGGCTAAATCAATAGCTGGTTGTAATATTTGTTGCCATGTTAATTTTCCAAAACGTTTGTGAGCTTGTTCCAAACCATCAACTGCCCCTGGTGTACCGCTTGCAGTGTGTCCATACCAGCTTAATTGTCCAGCTTTCACATTGCCTTTTTCGTCCAAATACATATCACGATTGGCATTTTCAGGTGCTTTCTCTCTATAGTCAAGCGTGTATGATTTCCCTTTTTTATCTCGATAAACCAAGAAACCGCCACCACCAATATTTCCTGCTGCAGGATGAACAACCGCCAAAGCAAATTGTGTAGCAACGGCGGCATCAATGGCATTCCCGCCCATTTTCAAAATTTCTACACCTACTTGCGAAGCAACAGGATGCGTAGCGGCAACCATTCCATTTTTACCATAAACAGACGCTTTTTTTGCCACAAATGGCGAGGCAGTTGGGTCTTCGTTGGAAAATTGGTAAAAACCCAAATTTTCAGCGGTTTTTTGAGAAGGATTTGACTGTATTATCGGTTGACTCGTCTTGCATGATACAATCATTAAGCAAGTACCAACAACAGAAAGCAGGAGATTTTTAGGTATTTGTAATATCATTTGATGAAGTTTTTAATTTGAAGATACAAAGTTATTATTTTTTTTACAAGTTAGTCAGAAAGACCTCAGGGCAAACGCATGAGATTACTTTTATTTGGTTCAAGAAAAAATAGCTTGATTGGAAACCTTTATAAAATGGAAATTTGACTACTTTGTATCGTCATTAAAAACTTTCCTCCAAATAATATTTGGAAATCTTTACCAAAAAGAGATAAATTATCTCTCATGCGTTTGCCCTGGAAAGACCTATTCTAAAGCAGATTCAATTAAAAACCTAAAAATCCTTGATTCATAAAACTCAAATTTCCTTTTAAAACAATGTTCATAGTCTTAGCTTTTATGGCATCTATTTGGATAGTATGCCCAGTAACGATTGTCATACTATGGTAATTTTGAGGAAAACAATTACAATCCCAGCTACTCACTTGTTGCCAATTTCCAGATTGACGGCTCTGAATATTCAAACTTTGTGATACTTTAGGCAAGGAAACTTTTATAAACGATGGATTAATAATAGCATTGACCCAAAGATTAGCAGCGGAAACTAAACCTTGATTTGCAAAATGTAAGCCATCTGGACGGTCGCTCGAAGCAAGCCCTCCTCCATTATCAGTGATAACATCCAAGTCTGGCCCTGAAAAATTATTTGCTTCTGTACGAACTATAGTTTGTGCATTTCGAGGTGCATAATTGATTGGATTAGGTGGAGGATTCTGTCCATGATCAAGAATGTACGAATCTAAGGCTATCATCCAAGCTAAATTGGGTATTTTACTATCAACTCTACTTTGGGCGATATATCCTTCCATCCAAGTCTGAATATCCGCCTGCGAACTAAAACGTTCATTAACTCCGTGTAAACATAAAACCGCTCTAATACCCGTAAGAGGAACATACAGTTGCAGTACATTTTTTAGATTAATATACGGCATTCCAATACTTGATTTGATAAAACTATGCGTAAAAGGAATTCCATAGGCTGCCTTGTACCAATGCTCGCTATTTGACCCCCCGAAAGCTGCTCCATAAAACATAACGGGTACATTCAATTTACGAGTTAAAGAATCACCAACGATACTCCAATACCACGGTCGACTGGTAAATGGGGCAATACCCGATGCAATAGAAACTTTCGAAAATTTAAGCACTGGCAAATACTGAGCATCAGCAGTTTGTAGATATTTACACCAAAGAGAATCAGAACCAGTTGCAGGTTGATAATACGGATAGCCAGCATTACAGCTTGGTTCTTGTCCAACGGCAATACAACTTACACGGTCATCAATAGAATTAGGCCCTGTTAGGTCATACGCTCCTCCTTGAGCATTAGAATGCCCAACAAATGTAAAAACCTCACCAATTCCAATTCGTTCAATAACAGATACATTTCCTACAAGAACATTATTAAGTGTAGCTTTGATTTCTAAATTATACCACCCACCTTTTGCCACAATTGACCCTGAAAACACTTTTGAGGGCATTTGTTGGACAGTTTGCCAAGGAGTGGCAAGGATAGTATCAAGCCTTGCTTGTTCTGTTCGGGGAACTAAACGTGCTTCAATTTTATCTGCGGATGCACTCAAACGCCCCACAATATACAGATTAGCCCGATTAGTATTCGTTCTTTGAATTACGGCTCTCGGGACAGGAAAAGTTACTGATATTTGAGCAAATAAATCAGTAGATAAAAGGTTTAAACAGAAAAAAATAAGCAATGCCCATTTAAAAAAAGATTCTCGTGAAGAAGAAAACACTTCGGAAAAATAAGGCAAGATTCGGAATGAGAAAAAAGTCTTGAGGTATTGCATTAGGATAGAATTTATTGATTATTCGAGGTTACACCAAAAATTACGGATATAATAAGTAAAGAATTTTCAAACTAAAATGTAGCATTACACAAAACGTTTAGTAAAATGATTAATAGAAACGGCTATTTACAATAGCTAAACGTAAGAATAGAATATAAAACAACATTTGAAAAGCCTTTATTTACAATATATAGAAATATTGGCACTAAATAATCGTTAGTTAACGTTTAATTTCCAACAAATTTACCCAAAAATCTTTTTCTTCTAATGAAATCATAAGGATTAATTATATTCGTAAAAATTATATAAATATCGCCCGTGAAAATTAAATTTTACATTTTCTTAATCTTTTTATTGACATCCTTAGTGTTTGACTCTAAAGCTCAAATTGGCGGTAACAATAGTTTCACCTTTCTTAATATTCCATCAAACCCAACTATATCTGGATTAGGTGGCATCAATATTTCAAAAGCAAACAACGACCCCAATGGATTCATCCAAAATCCCGCACTTTTAGATTCTTCTCAAAACAATTTACTGTCTATCAACTATTTGCCTTATTTCGCTAATATTAAGTATTCATCTGTAAGCTATGTTTCCAAAATTCAAAAACAAACTTTCGGTTTAGGTATTCAACATATTGGTTATGGAGATTTTCAACAAACAGATGCATCTGGAAATATTTTAGGTAAATTTTCTGCCAATGATTTTGCAATCACACTTTCACACGCTCGAAAACAAGGAAATATCACTTTTGGTGGAAATTTAAAATACGTTGGTTCTGTTATTGAAAGTTATTCAGCATCGGCTCTTTTATTAGATTTTGGGGGTATTTTCAAACATCCAAAACAAGATTTAACTTATGCCATAACAGTCAAAAATATTGGTATTAGGCTAAAGAATTTTACTTCTTTCGATAATCCAGATTTACCCCTTGACGTACAAATGGGTGTATCTTTCAAACCACAATATATGCCCGTTCGGTTTTCACTCACGGCTCATCATTTATACAAATATGATGTTACTTATTTAGATAAATCAATCGTAAAAAAAGATTTGAGTGGCAATATTATTGAAAGTAAAGTGGGAATAGTTGATAATATTGCACGACATTTTATCTTTGGAGCAGAACTATTATTTAGCAAAAACTTCAATATACTTGTCGGTTATAACCACCTTCGTAATAAAGAACTTAGCCAACAAAACATCGCAGGGTTTTCTGGTTTTTCAGTAGGTTTTTTATTCAAAACCAAAAAGATTAATTTTTCTTATTCATACTCAGGTTATAACACAGCAGGAAATCTGAATAGTTTTGGTTTAGTTTGTAATTTAGGAAAAATTATCCAGTAATTTTGTGATAATGTTTATCAATTTTGTGACAAACATTTTTACAATTAAAAATGCTACCAGCTAATTACAAATGCTGTAAACAAATATGACCATAAATTTAGATTCTTTAACTCCTAAGCAGATTGTTGCTGAACTTGACAAATACATCATCGGACAAAGTGATGCTAAAAAAAATGTAGCCATTGCACTTCGTAATCGCTGGAGACGCATGAATGCACCTGAGGAGATGCAAAAAGAAATTACGCCCAATAATATTCTGATGATTGGTTCAACAGGCGTAGGTAAAACCGAAATTGCTCGTCGTTTAGCTAAATTGGCGGATGCACCATTCACCAAAGTTGAAGCCTCAAAGTTTACCGAGGTTGGTTATGTAGGTCGTGACGTAGAGTCAATGGTTCGTGATTTAGTTGAATCGTCTGTTCATTTGGTGCAATCTTCAAAAAAAGAAGCAGTCAAAGAAAAAGCTTTAGAAATTGTTGAGGAAATCATCGTGGAGGCACTTGTGCCTGCAATGGGCAAAACTGGCAAGAAAAAGAAAGCTGACAAAGCTGAAAATCAATTAGAAGTAATTGAGTCGGATGAAGAATTGAATCACAAAACTCGTGAATTATTCAGAGAAAAATTACGTCGAGGAGAACTCGAAAATCGTAAAATTGATATTGAAGTTCGTTCATCAAATTCCCCAAATATCGGCGTAATGGGTGGACCAATTGACGAAATGTCAATGATGAATATTC
>JAAFIU010000378.1 GCA_013298805.1 Cytophagales bacterium
TTTCTGAGGCAGAAAGTAAGTTTTTGGAAGGAACAGGCTCAATGGTTCTCGACCGTAAGTACAAAATTGCTTATGCCTGTTTGTCGCCACGTACCCATGAGGATATTTTGAAGGAGTTTTCCGTTCAAATGAACTATGAAATTGTTTCATTTAATGCCGTTGATGGCTCAGAAAAACAAATTTATCATACCAACGTAGTGATGTGTATTGGCGATATGTTTGCCGTGATTTGTTTGGAAGCAATTCCTGATTTAGATGAACGCTTGATGGTTAGAAATTCTTTGGAACAATCAGGCAAGAGAGTTGTCGAAATAACCTTGCAACAAATGAATCAGTTTGCGGGAAATATGTTGGAAGTGAAGAGCAATAAAGGCGATAAAATTTTAGTAATGTCGAGTTCGGCATATCATTCGCTTACGCCCAAACAATTAGATATTTTAGACGATTACTGTACAATTCACCATTTTGATTTGTCGATGATTGAAGGTAATGGCGGAGGTTCGGCTCGTTGTATGATGGCAGAAGTTCATTTACCGACAAAATAAATTCAGATATTTTCTCACTCTTTTGATAAGTTGAAAACTATCGAATTTGTTAATGATGCGAAGGTATTTAACGGCTGAATTTATATTTGAGGGGATAATTCGCTTTAAATTGAGTTTGCTGTTTTTGTCATTCAATAATATTAGATGAACGAATAGCGTTAATGTTCTGATATTTGAAAATGCACAACAAAACCTTAATCATTGTTTAAAGTATATTTTTGGCAATAAGGCATTTATTAAGTAAATTTGGGGTATGATTGATGAGTTAATATTTAAGAAATATAGGATTATGCTCATCAAAAAATGAATTCTATATTAAAAAATATACTTGATTGAAAATGAGGTAATTTGCTATAAATAGTTAAATTTTCGTGTATTTCCTTATGTATCAATGACGCATTTCAATGTTTTGTTTTAATCACTAAAAATTGTTTTTTCAGATAAGACCCATGAGAAAAAGTTTTTTATTATCATCAGTATTATTGCTATTCAGCATCACTTCTTTTGCACAAAAGTCATTCCAAGAATTGATGGAATATGGTGTACAACAAAGTAACATAGGCAATCATGCTTCAGCTCAAACATCATTTTCGCAAGCAATTGCTTTGAAGCCAGAAGATGCGAATGCTTACTATAACAGAGCAGTTACAAAGGCAAACCTTAAAGACAATCGTGGAGCAATCAACGACTTTGATAAAGCCCTTGAATTGAACCCGAGATATGCAGAAGCCTTTGCTGGACGTGGACAAAGTAAAGCTCGCCAAGATGACCACAAAGGTGCTTTGCAAGATTATAATAGCTGTATTGCTCTTAATCCAATTGATGCTAACACGTATTTTATCCGTGGTTTGAGTAAATCTAAATTGGAAAATTATAAAGGTGCATTGTCGGATTTTAATAAATCACTTGACCTTACGCCAGACAATGCCCAAGGGTATACTGCAAGAGGAGTTGCAAAACAGAAATTAGAAGACTTTAGAGGAAGTTTAGATGATTTCACCAAAGCCATTGAAATTAGTCCAAAACGTGCTGCATCGTATTCTGGAAGAGCATACAGTAAAATGAAAATGGGTGATTTTAAAGGAGCAATTGCTGACTATGGTAAAGCCTTAGAAATCACACCAGAAGATGCAGAATCATTATATTTCAGAGGATATTGCAAAAGTCAAATGGAAGATTATCAAGGTGCTTTAGTTGACTTTGACCGTGCTTTAGGACAAGACCCAGAAAATGCTACTGCTTATTATGGAAGAGGTTTTGCTAAAAATAAATTAGGAAACACAAAATCTGCCATTGAAGATTTTAACAAAGCAATTTCAATCGGAAATATTGAAAATAATAAAGTTGTATTCACTGGAAGTATCACCAAACAAGTATTGGACGACTTAAGAAATAACGTTCAAGAGCGTTTGAAAATGGCAGAAATGTCATTAGAGCGTTCAGAAGTTTATTATAATCGTGGACTTTCAAAAGCTCGTACTGGTGAAACAAAAGCAGCCATTGAAGACTATAACAAGGCAATTGCTTTGAACCCAACGTACTCAGAAGCATACTTCACAAGAGGAATGTTGAAGTCGCAAATTAACGACCAACGTGGAGCAATTCAAGATTGTACCAACGCCATTAAATTGAACGGAAAATACGCTGAGGCATATTACGTAAGAGGAATTATTCGTCATGCTTTGGGTGATACTGACGGTTGTAATGACCTAAGTAAATCTGGAGAATTAGGATATACACCAGCTTATTCGGTGATTAGAGATTACTGCAACTAATATCAGTTATCAAATAGTAAAAAGCCTCACAGAATTGTTCTGTGAGGCTTTTTGATGGATAATGGTTTCAACTGTTAACTGATTACTGCTAACTGTTTACTGCCATTACTCAAATCTCAAATGCTTCACAGATTCGCCAGAACTTGCTAATTCTTCCAAAGCATCAATGCCAATTTGTAAATGTTTTTGAACGAAGTTAGTCGTTACTTTTTTGTCGCTTTCCTCGGTTTTTACGCCGTCGGGAGTCATTGGGTTATCAGAAACTAATAATAATGCTCCGTGTGGAATTTTGTTAGCAAAACCTACCGTGAAAATCGTGGCAGTTTCCATATCAATACCCATCGCACGAATATCCTGTAAATATTGCTTAAATTCTTCGTCATGTTCCCAAACACGGCGGTTGGTGGTATAAACCAAGCCCGTCCAGTAATCCATTTCGTGTTTTTTTATCATGGAAGAAACTGAGCGTTGCAAACGGAAAGAAGGCAAAGCAGGTACTTCTTTAGGCATATATTCGTCTGATGTTCCCTCGCCACGTACCGCTGCGATTGGTAAAATCAAATCTCCTAAACCCAAATTCTTTTTCAATCCACCACATTTTCCCAAGAATAAAACGGCTTTTGGTTCAATGGCAGATAATAAATCCATGACAGTTGCCGCCATCGGCGACCCCATCCCGAAGTTGATAATGGTAATATTATTAGCGGTTGCAGTTTGCATTGGGCGGTCAGAGCCTTTTATTTCTACGTCAAATTGGTCAGCGAACATTTTAACATAATTAGTAAAATTGGTCAATAAAATGTACTGTCCAAAGTCCTCCAATGGCATTCCTGTGTAACGTGGAAGCCAATTGTCCACAATTTCTTGTTTTGTTTTCATAAAATTATTTGTCGATTAATCGAAGGTTAAAATAGAGTTTGTAACTTGGATTAGATTCTAAAAAATATCCCATGTCCAACGATTTAACATTACTCAATCTTCCTTCATTTGAACACAAATTAAAAAAAATCAATGACAAATTATGTATTTGGGATATTATCAGAAAAAAATATATTATTCTCACACCCGAGGAGTGGGTTCGTCAGCATTTTGTTCATTTCTTAATTAATCAATATCAATACCCAAAAAGTTTGATAAAATTGGAAAGTAGTCTGAGCTACAATCAATTACTTAAACGTACTGATATTCAGGTTTTTGACCGTAACGGAAGCCTATTTATGATTATTGA
>JAAFIU010000114.1 GCA_013298805.1 Cytophagales bacterium
AAAAAAAATCAAAGAAAAATATTGAAGTGGTAGTGCAAGCCCCCAAAAAGGTATTGACTCACGATGTCTATGATTCATGGAAAGAAATTCCTGACCGTATGATAAGCAATGATGGCTCGCACGTTGTTTATACGCTCAATCCACAAGAAGGCGATGGGCGAGTAGTATTTCATTCTTTGAAAAATACAAAAATAGATTCAGTGCAAAGAGCGGCTGATATTCGTTTGACTGACGATTCTGATTTTGCTATTTTTAAGATAAAACCACCATTGAATTTGGTGAAATCAATGAAACGTTTGAAGAAGAAAAAAGATGATATGCCCAAAGATTCTTTAGGAATTTATAATCTAAAAACTTATGCTGTTACCAAAATTCCGAATGTATTATCTTATAAAATTCCAGAGAAAGTAGGAGGGTGGGTTGCTTATCAAATGGAAGACACAAAGAAAAATGACATCATAAAAAAGAAAGATACTTTAGTGAAAAGCGAAAGCAAAAAGAAAGTTTCTAAGAAAGAATCTGAAGAAAATGGCTATCGTTTAGTATTGAAAAACCTTAAAACTAATGACAGTCAAATATTTAATTTTGTCGTAGATTATGATTTTGCTAAATACGCCAAACGTTTCGTTTTTAGCACCACAGGCAATGATTCCACCTTGTTGTCAGGAGTTTATACGTATGATTTGCAGTCGGGCAATTTAGTGAATATCTTAAAAGCAAAAGGGAAATTTAAGAAATTTACACAAACTGAAGATGGTCAACAAATTGCTTTTATTGCCGATTTAGATACCAATGCCAAAACCCAAATTCGTTTACCAAAATTATATATTTGGAAGTCGGGCGATGCTCAAGCTAAACTTGTTGCGGATGAAAACCAGACTTTTGCACCCAAAGGTTGGCTTATAAGTGAGCATTTTCAGCCACGTTTTTCTAAGGATGGTTCAAAATTATTCTTTGGTACAAACCCCAAACCAATTGTTGCTGACACGACTCTTTTACCAGAAGAAATTGTAAATGTAGAAGTTTGGCATTGGCAAGATAAAAAACTTCAAACACAACAAAAAGTTAGTTTAGAGGACGATAAAAAGCGCTCGTATTTAGCTGTCCTTAATTTAGATAATCTCAAAATAGTGCAATTAGGATTTTTAGAAATACCAACTGTCGTTTTGGATAAGGAAGCAAACCATAATACAGTTTTGGCTATGTCTGATGTTCCGTACTCAAATCAGCACTGGGATTGGAACACCAAAAGAGATGTCTATTTAATCAACCTTCAAGATGGTTCAAGAAAACAAATTGCGACTGCTTTACAGGGAAATCCATCTTTGTCACCGAATGCCCAATATGTCACTTGGTGGTCGTTACCCGATACTGCTTGGTTTGTATATTCTATCAAGAATGAAAAAACAGTAAAACTCACTGATAATAAAACGGTTAAGTTTTATGAAGAAGATGACGACCATCCAGATTTTCCACCTGCTCATGGTTCGGCGGGTTGGGTTGATGATTTGAAAGACCCAATGTTTGTGGTCTATGATAATTATGATGCTTGGGCAATTGATTTGAAAAATAACACCCCAATGCTCATAACTGGAGGGCGTGAGAATCGTGTAAAATATCGCTACGTGAATTTAGATACGGATGAGCGATTTATATTGGGTAAAAATGCCCTCTGGAAACTGTTTTATGAGAAAGATAAGAGCGAAGGCTTCGCAATTCCGACTAATCCGCTAACAAAACCGAAGGAAATTTATAAAGAATCGTTCAGTTTGTCGAACCCAATAAAAGCGAAAGGTGCTGATAATCTGATATTTACGAAACAAAACTTTCAAAATTTCCCAGATTTATATTCTTCAGATTTAAGTTTTCAAAATGTGAAGAAAATCTCTGACGCAAATCCACAACAAAAGGAATATTTGTGGGGTAAAGTGGAATTAGTTGACTGGAAAGCTCAAGATGGTACACCATTACAAGGACTTTTGTATAAACCAGAAAATTTTGACTCAACCAAGAAATATCCGATGATGGTTTATTTCTACGAAAAGAATTCTGACAATTTACACACACATTTCAGTCCATCACCAATTCGTTCTTATATTAATTACCCATATTTCACTTCAAACGGATATGTGATTTTTGTTCCAGATATTGTTTACAAAGCAGGGGACCCTGGAAAAAGTGCATATAACTGTATTATTCCTGGTGTTGAAAGTATCATTGCCAAAGGTTTTGTTAATAAAGACCGAGTTGGCGTATCAGGACATAGTTGGGGTGGTTATCAAACTGCTTATTTAGTTACACAAACCAATATGTTTAGAGCTGCCGAAGCAGGAGCTCCAGTTTCAAATATGACTTCTGCTTATGGTGGAATTCGTTGGGAATCAGGACTTTCACGTCAGGCTCAGTATGAAAAAACGCAAACCAGAATAGGAGGGACGCTTTGGGAGAAATTTGATAAGTACATTGATAACTCTCCACTCTTCCAAGCACCTAAAATACAGACTCCCGTTTTGATGATGCACAACGACGACGATGGTGCTGTGCCGTGGTATCAAGGAATTGAATTTTATATGGCTCTCAAACGTTTGAACAAACCTGTTTGGTTATTGAATTATAATGGAGAAAAACACGGGTTGACTCTTCGTAAAAATAAAAAAGATTTTGCTAAACGACTTTATCAATATTTTGACCATTATCTAAAAGATGCTCCTGCTCCAGCATGGATGACGGAAGGCTTACCACTTTTAGAAAAAGGGATTAATCAAAAATTGGAAGTTGGGAAATAAGAAATAAAAAGTGATAAACATAGGGTCGTTGTCCATCAAAAGGACGACGACCCTTTTTGTGTTTCTGAAAATATGTCCGATTCTTACCACTAACTAATTATCAAGATTTTACAACTTTGTATAGGAAATAAATAACTACTTTTATGCAAAGAAGAAAATTTTTAACGGTTTCATCATTAGCCTTGGCAATGGGAACTGTGTCAGAAGGAAAAGCTAAGTCAAAACTGACTAACTCATTTATTGTTAAAGCCAAAGAAGCTCGTTTTGGAGTTCACACGCCTTTTATGGGTGTTAATCCAAATGATGTGAAAATTTCAGGGAAAGATACCAATGGACAATTATCAGTTTTTGAATACATTGGAACTCAAAAAGTTGGACCTTCTCTCCATGTTCACTTTGACCAAGACGAAATTTTTACAGTAGTAGAAGGAGAGTATCTTTTTCAAGTAGGAGATAAAGAAGATATTTTAAAAGCAGGTGATACCATTTTCTTACCCAGACAAGTACCGCACACTTGGATTCAGTTGAGTGATTTAGGAAAATTAATTTATTTTTTACAACCTGCGGGCAAAATGGAAGAGTTTTTCATGACTATGAACAATTTGAATGCAAGACCCACTCCCGAAGAAATGGATAAAATTCACGCAGCCCATGGAATGAAAGTTGTTGGCCCACCCCTTAGTCTAAAATAATATGATACTCAGAGATGTTTTGCCAAGTCCAGCTTTGCAAGAATACGTTCGGAAACATCAAATTATCCGTTTCGTATTTGGGGCGACTGATGTGTTGCCCTTCAAAGCATATTCTCCTCGATTAGAGCATTGTCTGATTTTTCTATTGAGAGATAAACTAAATGTGAGTTATCTGGATTCTGATAAATTGCTAACCCACCCTAAATGTACCATTAATGGACAACATACCATTGTTACGAATCGGTATGTACCCCGTGATTTTTGGTCTTTACAAATTGTGATGCAACCAGGAGCTTTATTTAGGTTAACAGGAATACCATCTTATGAACTTACCAATACTTTTATTGATGCTGAAGCAGTTTGGGGAAAAGATATTCGGGAAGCCCATGAACAAATGTCGAATACCGATGATGTGGATAAAAGTATTTTGGTAGCAGAAGCATTTTTAGAGAATATAATTCGGAAATCTAAACAAGATTTGCATGGAATTGACCGAGTGAGCCAATTAATTTTAGGGCAAAATAATGCAATTTCCATTGATAATTTAGCGAATCAAGCTTGTTTGAGTCCACGACAATTTCATCGAAAATTTACAGAAAGGATGGGAGTGAATCCAAAAGTTTTTGATAGAATTGTTCGTTTTGAAAAGGCTTTTCGGATGAAAAATGCTTGTCCAGACTTAGATTGGCTGACAATTGCCTTGCACAGTGGCTATTATGATTATCAGCATTTGGTGAGAGATTATAAAGATTTTACCAAATTAACACCTGCGGGTTTTTACGAAACAGATACTAAGGCTCCTGAAAGAATTTTCGGTGAAAAAGAAACATAAAATGTCGTTTTTATGCTTCAATCTGTCCAGTTCACAGAAGGTTTCGCATACAATTTTTATAGTGATAGTATTTAAAAAGGATGAAGCCTTTCCTTTATTAAAATTGAAGAAGAAATAAGGTGTGAGCCTAATCTGTAATTTTCAAAGTAGTATTGACTGACTGAATATTGGAATAATAGCTAATTCCTTCATTGTCAGTCGTTTTGATACGGTAATTTACAGATTGGTCAGCGTCATTTACCATATCAAGATAGCGATAAAATAGGTTTTTATCTGAAAATTGATTCTTTGCTTTGGTCGAAATGACAGCAATTGTTTTAAAATTGCCTCCTTTATTTTGTCTTTCAATCTCAAATTGAACAATTCCTCTTTCTTGCGTTGTGAGCCAGTCTATTGCCATTCCACTTTTGGTAACGGTCAAGTTAAAATCTTTGAGCGTGTAAGTGCTTGCTACTTTTACGGTAAATTCATCTTGCAGGCACTTTTGGTCATCTTGAACGATATATTTTGTAGTGACAATTGGAGAAACAGAAACAGCTTCATTTTTTGAATTATCATGTTGCCAATTGTATGTCCCTGCCCACGATGCAGGTAGAATAACGGATTGTTGATTGGCTTCTAATTTTAACTCTGTCTTTTTGTTTACATCTTTGAAAATACTAAATTGGTCTTTTATACTACCGTCTTCTGTGATAAATTTAGCTTCCAAACGGTTTCCTGATATTTCTAAAAAAAGAGAACCGCCATCTTTGTTATTTGAATACACCATTGCATCGTGTGGATAGGTACTTTGGCTTCCACTATTTGCAGCACCGCAACCATTGACAACATATATAATACCCTCATTATCAGTTTTTTTGCTATCTTTTATGTACGGACAAGAATTTGTCGAATTGTCATAACGCCCTGAAGAGGAACTTACGCCATGAATTTTCTGATTAAAAGTAGCTTCTAAACCATAATGCCCTTTTATCATTTGCGAACGCTCGTAGGTGTGGCTATGACCGTTCAATACTAAGTCAACTTTGTATTTTTCTAAGATTGGTACAACGCCTTCTCTGATAGTTTTAAGGTCATTTTCTGTGTCAGAATTATGAGAACCCATAGAGTAGGGTGGGTGATGCCAATACACTATTGTCCATTTTTGTTTATTGGCTTTGAGGTCTTCCTCCAACCATTTCATTTGTCCGCTTTCTCTTGAAAACATACTTCTATCTGCACCTTCTTGTCCGTAAGAGTCCAAACTTACAAAATGAATATTGGCGTAATTGTAGGAGTAATAGGCTTTTGAATTAGATGGAATACCTCCTGCTTCTCCTTTTGTTGGTACTGAAAAAATGTTGAAATAGGCAATTAAGGGGTCTTCTATTCTGTAATTATTAGGAGTTGGAGTATAATCATGATTGCCTGGAGCTGGAAAAATAACCGTCTGTTTCATCAAACGTTCTGTTTGATAATAGTCAAAAAAACGCATTTGATATTCTTCGTCTCTTCCTTGTCCGTAAGCATTATCACCCAAAAGTAGCCAAAGATTGGTGTATTGATTACCCGTGAATTTTAAATATTGTTGATAAACTCTCGACTGGGTTTCTGTTCCCATACCCATATCACCCAAAGCCCAAATCCTTACAGTTTGGGAAGTAGTAGCGATAGGAGCAGTCACAAAAAAGTTATCTTTATCACCCTGTAAAATTCCGTTTGAACTCGCTACGGCATAAAAATATTGAGTAGTTGGATTAAGTTTATGAATTGTTATTTGATGCTCAGTTTTAGGGGAATCGTCTGATAATGAGGTATTTAGTTTGTCTAAATAAAGTCCATAATTAATTCTTGAAGCAGTAGCCACATCCGTCTGCCAACGAATGGTCATACTGGTTGATGTAGCCATTTGAAGGTAAGGCCCACGTACAATTTTTTGTGAAAATGCTTGTGTTAAATTCAACAATAGCATCATCACAACCAAATATTTAATACTTAGGAATTTACACTTCATCATTTACTTTCAAATCTAAAATTAATCGGTTACTTATCTATTGCTCAACCGCTAAATTCTAACCCCTAATCTTGCTTATACTCTATTCCCAAAGTCTCTAAATCTTCTTCCGCTAATTCAGATGGTTCAATGTACATTCTCAATTTTTTTGTATCATCATTACGTTTCCATTCAGCCGCTGCGTCGTCGAGAATGGTCAATAAAATTTCACGAGCTTCGTCGTTTTCTTCCGATAGAAAATCGTCATAATTCTTGAATACAATTTGAATAATGGTTTCATCCAACCAATCCAAATCATTAATCATTTCGTCGAAAGCATCAAAATTACGCCCAAAATTATCAGGAAACTTCAATTGAGTGATTAACTCTTGATAAAATTTATCAAGCGTATCAACTTGCTCGCCGTCTATGTTTGCTACCAAGGTTTTTTCGGTAGAATGTTTTTCAGATAGAGAGTTTAAAAGGGTATAATTTGCCATCTTGTTTGAGAATGATTTTTATAAAATTGTAATTTACTAAGTCAAGAAATATGTTTCAAGCTCATTTATTGCATTGTTAAGTCCGTTTTCATTGATAATTGCTGTACTAATAGACTTAACATTATTCTTTATTTCTTCAGATTGAACGCTTTGAATAGCAGAAAGTATTTTGGTGGCAGATAGTTTTTTAATAGGAATATGTACGCCTAATTTTTTGCGCTCTATTATTTTTCCCCAAGTGGGTTGGTCAGTGTAAAAAGAAATTATAATAACAGGTAAAAAACTCCTTAGCATTGCAGCTAATGTTCCTGCTCCACCATGAAAAATGCCTATTTTACATTTGGGTAATACCGTTTCATGATTTACGTATTTAATGATAAATAGATTCTTGTGTTGGGGCAAATTGTTAAACAAAGACCAACCTGTGCAGAATAGAATTCTTTCATTGGTTTTTTCTAAAATTTCAGAGATAATATGAGCAAACTTTTCTGTATTGCCAATGCCATTACTTCCAAAACCCATATAAATTGGGGCATTTCCGTCTGAAAGCCATTTCTCTAAATTATCAGGAGTGCTGTCTAAACCTTGATTCTTCCTTTGTTGCTCTGATACAGTTAAAAAACCTGTTATTTTATGATGCTCGTCCCAATCTTTGGGCTGTGGAATTAAACTTGGACTAATACAGTATAAATCTAATATATTTTGTTTGTCTAAATATGTGATTAAATTTTCTGTCAGAATGGGTAATCCTAATTCTTGACGATATTCATTTGTATCTTGCTTGACAAATTTCCAAAAAAAGCTTTGAGCAATTTTATAAGTCAGTTTATTGTACCAAGGGAAATTTAAAAAATCAAAATCACCCAATGGAAATTCTTGTGTAGGAACTACTGGAGGCATAAAATAAGTAAGAGCCACTTTTTTATGTTGTTGCTCCGCAATAGCACTTACAATTGGTAATGTCATTGCGTTAGCTATAATATAATCAACGTTACTAATAGCATTATAATAACTTTCACGCAGTGGCACTCTTGTTTCATGAAGCACTTGAAAATAAAACTTCATTAGTTTTATCGGGTTTTCGCTTTTCAAAATGGCTCGTCCTTCGGAAGAATTCATCATCATCTCTGCATTTCCATATAAGCCTCGAAACCGAATATTAAACCCTTCTACATAATCCTTAAAGTCTTCTGTTGCCGAAATGGTTACCTGATGCCCTTTCTTGATAAGACCAAGTGCTAACGCAATATATGGCTGTAAATCCCCTCGTGTGCCGTAGGTATAAATTCCAATGTTCATATTATTCAAATGTCTGCATAATATTTTTGTTCCATAGTTTTTTCGCAAAATCAATGAATTCTTTTGGAGCGTTACTAAAAGCTGGGTCAAGTTTATACTCACCACCTTCAAATTCTTTTTCAGTGATTTTTGCCTTATTTCTACCACGCATGGCGTATTTCTGCTGACCTTGATACATGATAATTTTCATATCATAAGGACTAACATCGCCATGACAAACGGTTTTGTACATCAACCAAATCTCGGAAACGCCATCTTTGTTAAGGTCAGTGACTTGTAGCGTATTTTTGATAAAAGTAGCTTCCAAGTCTAATGGACAATCCTTAATAAAATCATATACTTTCCATGTTTGTTGAGCTTCGTTATTAGCAACAATATAACGATACGCAAACAGTTCAGCATTTGCCAAATCCTCATCATCGCCTTTGGCTTTTTTGCTTATATATTTTCCAGTTTCAGAAGTTACGACAATGTTATCTCCCGAACTATCCGTCCACCGAACCGCATTTTGTACTTTTCCCTGTACTTTGATATTGAATGGCAGTTTATTAATATCCAATTTTGTCAATTTTACTGGCGTTTGCCCGAATAAACTTGTTGAAAATAAGAATGTTAGGGCAAAAATGAGCGTTTGATAAGGTTTGCTGTTTGTTTTCATTTTATGGTATGTTTAGTTTTTTTCACGCTATTCGACTATCATTTACATCGGATTTCAATTTAGGGGTATTCGGAAGTTCTTTATCTGAATTTGGATTCGCATGATTTATGGATTTTTAAGATTAAAATGGTAGTAAATCCATAAATCTTTTAATCTGATGAATCCAAATTCAGACAGAGACGCAGACAATTTCTTATTATATCTCAACTACCGAACACCCCTAATTGGAAATCCTATTTATCAAAAGTTTCAGATTGTCCTTCGGAACACCTGGAATAGCTTGTTTTTACCTTCCCGAAAGTTTTAAACTTTCGGGAAGGTTTTACCAAATTAGCGTTCTCTGTTATAGTTAATTTGGCGAGTTGCTTACGCATGAGTTGTTGGTGGTAAAGAACACCAACAATGGCGAATATTTTACTTGGAATGTCTGGGACATCTTGAAATTGCTACTATGTTATCTCGTATTTAAATGCTCCAACAAACTTTAACATTTTTTTGTCAGTTAAAGTGGGTGTAAAGTGGAATAATTCTTCATTTATACTCCCATAATCATCTTTCTTGCCTGAAAGTGAAATAATAGAATTTTTATCAGAATAATGTATTTCGTTAATCTTAGTCAGTAGTTGAGCTTTAAAGTTTTCAACGAATGATATATTAACAATTTGCCCTAACAGATCAGAGGGTGTCGTAACAAAAACGCTTTCCAAAAAGTCACTGTCAAAATATTCAATACCAATATCATCAGCAAAACTACATTTAGGGTTTTCCTCATTTTCGTAATACTTCCAGTCCACGTAGTTGGCTAATTTAGTTAGGTTCTCAAATGTAGTTATCCATATTAATGTAATAAATTCTGATTTCATGAAATTCTAAATCAATTTTATATTGCTTGGGACTTTGTTAATTTTACTGTACTATCATTATCGTGCTTTAATTCCTAACCTCAACAAAACTCCGATAATGGTCATTGGTATAATACGCTTTTCCGTCCGAACCCGTAATTAATCGCTCTGTTCCTCTGTTTTTGCCGTTTACTTTTGGGTTTACGTCCCATTCTTGGTAGTTAATTCTCTTGCCCGAAGCGTCCTTTTGGGGAAGTAAATTCTCGAAATTCCCGAATCGTCTGCCACCCACATAACCATCCATAGCCGAGTCATTATCTCTAACATACTTCAACACATTCAATGCTTTTTGTGGTACATTTCCTGCATTTATTTTAGTCTGTGGACTGTTATTTTCTTGCTGATCATTTGACTCATCACGGTCATAATCGTTCTTTCTGTGGCGTTTTTTATGCCTCTTTTTATGTCTGTAAGTAGAATCATTGTCGTTGCTGTGTTCAGAATAACTGTTATCATGATTAACGGTAGATTTCTCAGAAGGCTGACAGCTTGTTAATGTGCCTATGAAGAGGAAAAAGAGTAAGAAAAGGTTTTTTAAGAATGCCATGTTGTTTTAATTTTAACAAATTTACCGAAAACTCATTGTCCATTGCATCTATTATTGTCAATATTTGCAAAACACCCCAAATTTCACGAAATTTGTATAATAAGTACATTAATCTGTAATGTTTTGTTATTAATTGATGTCAAAAATCTTTACTTGAATTCAAAAGGATAGCATAGCGAAAATTTATGAAGCTTTCGCAGTATATACTCATCCAATCCATTCAAAAAAACTATGTCAGAACAAACCAGTAACATTATCCCCATTAACATTGAAGACGAAATGCGGGGAGCGTACATTGACTATTCAATGTCCGTTATTGTTTCCCGTGCTTTGCCAGATGTCCGTGATGGACTCAAACCCGTTCACCGTCGTGTCCTTTTTGGGATGGATGAGTTGGGAGTAAATTATAATAAGTCCTACAAAAAATCAGCCCGTATCGTTGGTGAAGTTCTTGGTAAATTTCACCCACACGGAGACACCTCAGTTTATGATACAATGGTTCGTATGGCTCAAACTTGGTCATTGCGTTATCCATTAGTAGATGGTCAAGGTAACTTTGGTTCGGTAGATGGTGACTCACCAGCCGCCATGCGTTATACCGAAGCACGTTTGAAGCGTATTGCCGAGGAATTATTAGGAGATTTGAACAAAGAAACGGTTGATTTTCAACCAAACTTTGACGATTCTCTTGTAGAACCAACTGTTCTTCCTGCAAAAATCCCTAATCTTTTATTGAACGGAACGTCAGGTATTGCCGTAGGTATGGCAACCAACATGGCTCCGCACAATTTAACTGAAGTCGTTAGCGGAATTATTGCTTATATCGAAGACCGTGATATTACAATTGAAGGTTTGATGCAATATATCAAAGCTCCAGATTTCCCAACGGGAGGTACAATTTACGGGGTTTCAGGTATCAAAAATGCCTTTGAAACGGGTCGTGGACGTATCGTTGTTCGTGGAAATGCAACGTTTGAAACTTCAAAAACTGGTAAAGACCAAATCATCGTTTCGGAAATTCCGTACATGGTCAATAAAGCATCATTGATTAAACAATGTGCTGATTTGGTGAACGATAAGAAAATTGAAGGAATCTCAGAAATTCGTGATGAGTCAGACCGTCAAGGTATGCGTATCGTGTTTGATTTAAAACGTGATGCCGTTCCAAATGTCGTTCTTAACAATTTATATAAGCAATCAGCTCTTCAAAATTCATTCTCGGTCAATAATGTATGCCTTGTAAAAGGTCGTCCTTATACCTTGAATTTGAAAGATTTGATTCATTATTTCGTAGAACACCGTAACGAAGTAATTGTAAGACGTACAAAATACGATTTACGTGAAGCCCAAAAAAGAATCCATATATTAGAAGGTTTTATTATTGCACTTGATAACCTTGATGCCGTAATTAAACTTATCCGTGAATCAAAAGACCCAAATACTGCTCAGGCAGGATTGATGTCTAATTTTGGACTTTCTGAAATTCAGGCAAAAGCCATCCTTGAAATGCGTTTACAACGTTTGACGGGTATGGAGCGTGATAAAATCATGGCTGAATACGCAGAAATTAAGCGTATCATTGATGATTTAGAAGATATTTTGGCAAGACCAGAACGTCAATTAGAAATCATCAAAACAGAATTGATTGAGATAAAAGAACGTTACGGAGATGCTCGTCGTACCCAAATCAACATGACGGACGATGAATTCTCGGTAGAAGATATGATTGCCGATGAAGAAATGTTAATTACCGTTTCTAATCAAGGTTATATTAAACGTACACCAATCGGAGAATACAAAGCACAAGGTAGAGGAGGAGTAGGTTCAAGAGCTGTTGCCACCAAAGACAGCGACTATACTGAACACCTTTTCACGGCAACTATGCACAATTGGTTGTTATTCTTTACCGAAAGCGGAAAATGTTTCTGGTTAAGGGTTTACGCTGTTCCAGAAGGTTCAAAAAATGCCAAAGGTCGTCCTGTTCAAAACTTGATGAACATTGAAAGTGGTGATTCTATCCGTGCGGTTATCAACGTTAAATCATTGACTGACCCTGACTACATCAATAATAACTTTATTGTGATGTGTACAGAAGATGGAACAATCAAGAAAACAACTTTAGAAGCCTATTCACGTCCACGTCAAAATGGTATCATTGCCATCACGATTCGTGAAAATGACCGTCTATTAGATGTTTCTTTGACAAACGGAAATAATCACATCATCATTGCAACCAATACAGGTCGTTCAGTACGTTTTGAAGAATCACGTGTTCGTCCAATGGGTCGTTCTGCAGCGGGTGTAAAAGGTATTTGGATTGACGAAGAAAAGTTGACCGAAAAAGCTATCGGAATGGTTTGTATTGAAGATCCAGAAACACAACAATTATTAGTAGTTTCAGAAAAAGGTTTCGGAAAGCGTTCAGATGTAGAAGATTACCGTTTGACAAACCGTGGAGGTAAAGGTGTTAAAGCTCTTAATATTACGGAGAAGACAGGTAACTTGGTGGCAATCAAGGAAGTAACTGACAATAATGATTTGATGATTATTACCAAATCAGGTATTTTGATTCGTATTGCCGTAGCTGACCTTCGAGTAATGGGACGAAATACACAAGGAGTGAAGTTGATTCGTTTGAAAAATGAAGCTGACGAAATTTCTTCAGTAACAAAAATCGTAAAAGACCCAGAAGAAGAAGTTGTTGTTGATTCAGATGCCGTAGTGGTTGATGCCACCGCAGAAGTGATAACAGAACCACAAACATCAGAAGAAGAGGAGGGAAGCGTTCCTTTGGCTGATGAAAGTGGCGAAGAATAAAATTTCCTTACGTCGATGAGACCTAAAATCTTATCGACGTTAAGTTTTTTGTTAAACTTTTGTTAAGCAAGTAACTTCAGAGATATTAGTACGTTAAAACAGTAAATTATCCCATATCTAAATAAAACAATAAACAAACCATTTCAACCAACAATGAGAAAAATAACCCTTGCTCTTTTTGCTATTTTAATGACGGCAGGAGCAACCTTCGCTCAAGTGGATAAATTAATGCTTGAAGCAAATCGCAAAGCATTTACCGAAGCCAGAAAGAAAGCTGACGAGGCAGTAATGAAAAAAGATTCTGCTAAAGCCAAAACATGGCTTACTCGTGGCGAAGCTTATTTAGATATTGCAAACTCAAGAGATACAGTGTTGACTAAAGCTGACCCAACTGCTCCTTATAA
>JAAFIU010000039.1 GCA_013298805.1 Cytophagales bacterium
TTGGAATAGGCTTGATGTTGAGCGTTGTTTCATACGCATATATCTTGCGAGGAGCGTACCAAAAGGCGTTAAAAAATCCAATATCGGCAGAAATAAAAGTACCTTTAAAAACTGTTCAATATCTAAATCTTACTTACAATAGAGATGTTACGTTTAAATACGGGAGTAAATTTGAGATTGTAATTGATAGAAATTTAGCGGATTCGTTAATCTTAAACTACAAAAATGATACATTAAACTTGGATGTAACGAAAACTGATGGAGTGACGATATTTACTCCCAATCTACCGATTACACGGTTTATTGATAATAGTGAGCAAGATGATAAAAACAAGGAAGTTATGACCTATGGTGATGTTGAAACTTACCGAACTATTAGTATTGACAGTAGCTTCACATCAGGGAATTTTGTAGCTACTTTTCAAAAAAATGGGATTTTAAACTTTACAAAATGTCAATTGGATAAAATTGATGTAAAAAGTAAAGAAAATCTATCCGTAAATATAGACAGATGTAGAGTAAAAGAACTGAATCTCAATTTGGAAAAATTCTCATCATTAGCTATTAATCATTCGCAAATACAATCCAAAAATGTTGTTTTGGGCGATAGTTGCAACTTGAGTTTATCGGGAAAAGAAACAAGAACTATTTTTTTGAAGTAAGCACCATCCATTCGGCAATCAGTGCCAACTTGTGAGCTTCACAAGTCCACTGAATATGAAAAAGTGACGATGACGCTAATTTATAAAGCAAAGGGTTTTCGTAAGCGGTCAGAAAGCCTGCAATGAAGAAAGGATAATTTGTATCAATGTCGTTGAGATTTAATCCCCAGTGGAACTGCTCAACGACATTTTTATTTTTTAAACTAATTTCTAAAACGATTTTATCCATTAATGATAAATCCTTTTTCTGTAAATAATACAAAATGTCGTTCTCCAATTTTTCTCGACAAATTTCTAAATCTTGAATGTAAAATCTATTCATCAACCGCATGACGTGATACATAATCAATGGCGTGCGGGCGTATTGATGTGCCACTCGAAAAGGTTGTTCGATGTATTGATTTGAAAGAATAGTTTGCTGGATATATTTTACGGAATTTTGCCCGTGTTCGTCCAACTCTAAATTGTAGGAAAGCAAGCAATAAAGCATATTTGACATGGCACAAACATCAAATTCGATGTACATATTTTTGCCAAACCACGTTGAATAAGCTTTTAAGTTTTTGTATTCTGAGAATGTGTTTTCTATCTGTTTTTGATAAAGATTTGAATGTTGTATGAGTTTGTTTTTTAGCCAATTAGCGGCTTCTTGTGGTTGTTGGGTAGTCAAGTAGATTAAGGCAGTATCATCAATGTCATCAGGGATTTTGAAGTAATTGAATCGGTGCAAAATATTGCCATGCGGAAAATGTTGCGATGGATTTGTTTGGAAGAAATTGTAAGTATTTAAGCCATCTTTATTTCTGAAAAACGGATATGCTTTTTGTGCTTTTTTCGTAATTTCTTCAACTAATAATTGAGATTTTGGGGATAATTTATCCTTGATATTATTGAGTGTAAAAACGGTAATTGCCGTAAAAAATACATTAGTATCTGGACGATGATAATGCCAAAAGCCATTGCTTCGATAAGATTCAAAAATGCCTTCTGGAAAATATTTTCGGTCGGCAGAATCTTGTAAAGATGCAATTTTTTGTATAAGGTCGTCAATAAAAACCTCACCCGAAGCGTCGGTCGCCCCAGCCCCTCTCCAAAAGAGAGGGGAGTTGTCCATTGGAGTTATACTCCCATCTCTTTTGGAGAGGGGCTGGGGGTGAGGTTTCTCTACTTTTTTCATAAATATTTTACCATCGAATCTTCATCAGCGTATTCATTTTCAGCCATTTTAATCGCTTCTTTTTCAAAACTGTAACGCTCAAAACCTTCTGAAATGTACAAGTTTTTTGCTCGTGAATTACTGGAAATTACGGTCAAATAAATTTGTCGTAAACCTTCGCCTTGTTTGGCTTTTTCAATTAAGGTTTGTAATAATTTTCTGCCAAGTCCTAAGCCTTTGGCTTTTTCAGAAACGTACATTCTAAAAACTAAACCTCGGTGATGAAGTTTCACGAATGAATCACGCTTAAAACCTACCGTTCCCAATAATTCACCTTCATCCGAAAAAGCTCCAAGCGTAAAACTTTCGGGAGTGTCTTCTGTCGGGAAACTTTCTCCTACCATATCGGCAGGTGTTAGTCTGAAAAATTGAGGTTCTTCAGTAACAGCTTTCGTCAGCAATTCGTAATATGCCTTTATTTCGGGGGCTTCGGTTATGGTTTTGATAAACATGGTTTCAAAAGAATTAAGGTGAGTTGTATCTCAATCACAAATATTAAAGGGTATAATC
The DNA here is from genome assembly GCA_013298805.1 of Cytophagales bacterium. Taxonomy (GTDB): domain Bacteria; phylum Bacteroidota; class Bacteroidia; order Cytophagales; family Spirosomataceae; genus Arcicella. The sequence continues at coordinate 2,389 of JAAFIU010000039.1, forward strand.
CATTTTAATATCTGTACGTTCATATAGCGTTTCTCCGATGGGTACTTCTACAAAGCCAACACTTTCGTACATCGTAATAGCAGGAGTAAGCTTACGATTCGAGAGCAGGTACAAAATTTTAGCGTTTCGTTTTTTGGCTTCTTCGATGGTATAAATGCACAGTTTTTTTCCCAAACCTAAGCCTTGAGCCTTGGGAGTTACGCCCATTTTTGCGAGTTCATAAACTCCGTCTCCATCATGAATCAAAGCGGAAGTCCCGACAATCTCATCACCTAATTTTGCCAAAAATATTTGCCCACCATTATTGATAATTTCTTCGGGAGCGTCTAATTGTTCTAAATCGTGTGGTTCAATCTTAAAGAATTTTTCAATCCATTCTACATTGATTTTTTTGAAATCTTCTTTGTAAATATTCTGATATTCAATAATTTGTATTGGTTGTTCCATGATGTTAGGATTTGGAATGATAATATTTTATCCATTTTCGAAGTAAAACTTCGACTTACAATTCTTTCTCAAAAAAGTGCGTATCAACTGGCATAATTGGAAATACACTCGGCAAATTTTGCTTTTCAATGAGCGTAAAACCGTTTCTTTCATAAAATCTGATGGCAGCTTGCAGTCTTTCGAGTGTACCAAGATAAACATTTGTTATCTGATTTTCTTGGGCTGATTCCACTAAAATATCTAATAATCTCTGAGCGATTCCATGTTCTTTTCCTCTAAATTCTTTTTTCACGAACATTTTTCTGATAGCTCCAATATTTTCTCCGCAATCAATTAAAGCAATTGTCCCAACGACTTCATTTTCGTGTTTCGCTACCCAAAAATTTCCTTTTTTCTGTTGATAAAAATTAGGAATATCTAATAAATCTTGCTGTTCATTGATAGTTATTGGTACTTGGAATTCATTCTGTTGAATGTTCAAAATCAAGTTTACTATTTGCTCAGTATCTTGATTTTTAAATGGTTGTATTGTAATCATAATTTTAATGCTATTATATTGACGGCAAGGTTGTTCGTGCTAAACAGTTATTTCTCCAATTAAATAAGGGGCTGCCTTACCAGCTATTTTTACTCTATCGCCGATTAATTGACAGGTTAAATTTCCGCCACGAGCAGATATTTGTCGGGCAGATAAAGTGTTTTTTTGCAAAGCGTTTGCCCAATATGGAGTTAAGGTTGTATGGGCTGAACCCGTTACGGGGTCTTCGTCAACGCCTGCTTGTGGACCAAAAAAGCGAGAGACAAAATCGACTTCGTCACCTTTGGCGGTAACGATTATGCCACGACAAGCTACTTCGTTAATTTTACGAAAATCTGGTTTTAAGGCTTTTACAGCTGATTCATTTTCAAGAATTAACAAATAATCACTAATACCTCGGAAGGTTGCTGTTGGATTAATTCCTAAACCATCAATTAAGGCTTGAGGAGTTTCGGAGGCTTGTAAATTATCCGCAGGAAAATCTAATTCTAATAAATCACCTTGCTTTTCGACGGTCAAAATGCCACTTCGAGAATTAAATTCTATCAATGATTTTGAATAATTTCCGTATTGGAAAATAGTAAAAGCCGTTGCCAAAGTAGCATGACCGCATAAATCGACTTCAACCGTAGGCGTAAACCAGCGAATGTGAAATTTATCGCCTTCGGGAATGTAAAATGCTGTTTCGGCGAGGTTATTTTCAGCCGCAATTTTTTGCATTAATTCATCCGAAAACCATGTTTGTAATGGCACAACTGCGGCAGGATTTCCACCAAAAACCTTATCTGAAAATGCGTCTATTTGATATATTTTTAAGTTCATCGTGTAATTGAATTACGATTTTGGAAAATCGTGGTACATTATAGTTTATGAAATTCCTTGAAGCGGTCTAAGTAGTTTTTTTCTGCCCAAACGTCTTCAATTTCTTTAATGGCAATCATGATATTATGCTCTCGAGTTTCAATGATTTCATCATTCATTGCCCTGATTTCTGCCCAAATTTTCTGTAAAATGGGGAGTAATATTTTGCCTTTTTTCGAGAGTTTTAAATTCCGTTTTCGAGCATCTTCCGCTGATTTTTTGGAAATGATGAAGCCTTTTTTCTCTAAATCTTTCGCAATTTGAATAATGGCAGGATGCGAAACATTCAAGTTTTCAGCCAATTCCATAATACTTGCTTCTCCTTTTTGGGATAAATAATAGAAAAGCGGGAAAAATCTTGGTTCAAAATCTACATTATAAAACCTGTAAACATCCAAAGTGCTTTGCATACCTAAGTCGCTTAATCGTTTCAGTCGGCTGGCAAAAGCTAATGTTCCCAGTTCTAATAATAAATCCATAAGATTGAAAAGGTTGTTGTGATATTTGTGTAACTAATTACGTAATTGATTACGTAAATTTTAAATTAATTTTTGAAATAACCAAAAAAGATTTTTGAAATTTATTGAAGAAAGAAATTTTATAGAGATTAATTTATTGAAAATGAGGAGATTAATGGTTTCTTGCAAACTCAATTATTCGGTTGTCTCCCCAATAAAGTTCATTAGAATTGGGTTGGTAAAACCCGCAATGTCCACCATAATTTGGGAATTCAGAAAAGATAAAATCAGAGTTTTTAGCAATATCCAACATCGCACAACTATCCGATAAAACGGGGTCATTTTTGGCATTGAGCAATAATGTTGGTACACGAATTTTATCCACTACGTGCATGGCAGCACAACTATTGTAATAATCTCGGGCATCTTTGAAGCCATGCAAAGGTGCGATGTAATAATCCGTAAAATCGTCGAGATATTTGTATTTGGGAAACTCTTTAAGTAGTTGTGCATCAATTAATTCTGCACGATTTTGAAGAAATTTCAATAATTTACTTTTAAAACGTTCGGCATAAAAACCTTTTTTGCCCATGGCATCAACGCTTCCTTGCATATCAGTAGGGGAGGAAATTGCAATGATTTTCTTGATTTCAGCAGGAATTTTGTCGCTTTTTTCGCCTGCATATTTCAGTGAGATATTCCCGCCTTTACTGTACCCAACTAAGGTGATTTCTGTATATTTTTTTAGACTTAAAGCGTGATTGATAACCGCTTCTAAATCATCTGAACTTCCATGAATTGTGATTCTTTCCAAGCGATTATTTTCACCGCCTAATCCTCGGTGATTCCAAGCTAAAGCGTCATAATTGGCTACATTAAAGGCTTTTACGCCACCTAAAAGGTAAGGGCGAGTAGAGTTTCCAAGAAAACCATGTGTGTGAATGGCAAGTTTTGTGTTGTTTTCGGTAGATATTGACCAATCTAAATCTAAAAAATCACCGTCGGATAATTCTATGCGTTCACGGGTATAATTGATACCATTTACTTTGCGGAAAACACTTGGGTAAATGGTGGAAAAGTGCTGGTTTTTCCAAATATGTAAAGGCTGATAGGTTGATTTTATGATTGGCATCTGAGAGGATTCGTATTAGTATGTGATGTCTATTTTGCGAAATACGAATTAATCACATTTTGAGGTATTTTCCAATTAGTGTTTTTCCAACTTAACTTTGATGACGAATTACGAACTTCCCGAAAGTTTTTTAACTTTCGGGAAGTTAAGAAAATGGCTATTTTAAAATTATATATATCAATAAGTCTTTTACCTTATATTTCCTCCAGGATTTAGATTGCTTGGAACACGAGTAGGAACAGTTTTGTCGAAACTATTATCCGAAAGTGCATTGATAAACGCAATGATTTCCTGTTGTCTTCCACCAATGCGTACTTGTCTAATGAGTGGGTCAACTTGTCTAATATTAACATTCGGGTTCTGAGAATTTCCTCCTGCAATACGCCCATAAAATCCTAAAACTTGGTTCAAATCTTGAAAAACGCCACTGTGCATAAATGGAGCAGTAAATTGTAAATTTCGTAGACTGGCAGTTCGGAAAGCGTATGTATTATTTGCTCCTGCATCGCTTGTTGCATTTTTGGCATTATCGGGAACAGAAAGAACGTGTAATTGATAATCCGAAAACATATCACCCGAGTGGCAAGTTGCACATCCTGCATCTCTAAACGATTGCATTCCTTGTACTTGTTGAGCCGTCAAAGCGGTTCTATCACCACGTTGAAAACGGTCATAAGGGGAGTTATTGGTAATTAAAGTTCTTTCAAAAGAGGCAATAGCTTTTCCTAAATTGACTGTCGTAACGGGCTGAGGAGTGTTACCAAAAGCAGCTTGGAAAAGTGTCCTATATTCCGTAATATTTCGTAAACGAGCCACTACGCTATCTAAAGCAATGGCTTCTGAATACGTATTGCCACGCATTTCCTCAAGTGTTGCAATAGGGCCTAAAGATTGATTCTCAAGACTTTGGGTACGGTTATCCCAAAACATAGGTGCGGTTGATGGATTGTAAACGCCAGCCGTATTCATGCCATTGAAACCCGTATTGAGAATCGTCTGCGAGTTTCGCTTCACAAATGCAATAGTATTGGGTGTGAGAAAGTGTCGATTTGACCCGAAACCTGTGGCATTTACACCGATTGAAAGGTCTAAGCCGTCTGAATATCCTGTACTTGGGTGGTGACAAGTGGCACAAGCTACATCTTTTTTACCCGATAAAATGGGGTCATAGAATAGCATTTTCCCGAGTGTAACTTTGGCGGTACTTGTTGGATTATCAGCAGGACTGTTAGCAAATGCCGCCAAACGAGATTGGCTCAAAGAATCAATGGCGGGTGTTACAGTTTCGGTAGCGTCATTTTTTTGACAAGCATAAAATAAAACAGTACATAATACGAAAAATAGAGCTGAAGATAACTTGTGGTGGTTTTTCATAATAGATAAAAATTTGCGTGGAATGGGACTGTTGAGAAATCATTTTACGTATAATTTTTATCAAATTTTAAAGAGAGTTTAAGTATTGGAAGGTTAACGAAGAAAGCTAACAACTTATTAGATGCAAACAGAAAAAAAAACTTGCGGAGAAATTGAAAAATATTTTACCATTATTTGATGTGATAGAATATTTGTGTAGAGACGTTGCCTGCAACGTCTTGGAGGAAGAGAATATCGTGAAGTAAGAACGTTCGAATTTAAATATTGAAGAATGTTGGTGCGAGGCTCTTATCTCGCACCAATGGAGAAATTTGATGTTACCCAAAGACGTTGCAGGCAACGTCTCTACAAAATTAAATGACCACAAAATTGTGCTTTATTATCAATGATTTTTCCGCCACATCTAAAACCTAAACCTGCCCCTTCGCCCGCAAAAAATACGCCTGCTTGATAATATTTGCCTGTTTCGTCTTGTAGAAATTCGGTGAATTCTTGGTAAATGACGTTCTGTTCAAAATACTCGCCTTCGGTAGTTTCAAGCGTGTTTCCTATGGCTGAAATGATTTTTACATTCGCTCCTTCTCGCCCAAATAACACTTTTTGTACGCAAGATTTATTGGTAAGTGGCTTATTATCAGTCTCTAACAAAAGTGGATGATTAGGGTGCAATTCCCACAAAACCTTTAAAATTCCTTTTGATTGAAACAATAAAGTATAAGCAGGATTCATCACAACGGCTTTTTTGCTTTGCACAATTTGCGTTAAAATTTCTGCCAATTCGGGTTCGTCCCAACCGATATATTCCCAAGGCACGAGTTTAAACCAAAAGTCATATCTCGTAAAACTTCCATCTTCAACATTTTGCTTATAAATGCCTTGTTCCACCGAAAATTCTACGTTTTCGATGTGTTCAAAACTTACTTCAAAACCAGCTTCTTCGGCGGCTTCACCCAAGAGTTGCATATTGGTATCGTCTTCTGGATAACCTTCCATCGTTGAAATTAAAAGTGTCGGCTCAAACTCAGCATTTTGATTTTTTAGTTCTCTGAATTGACTTACCAACGACTCATAAAGGGTATTGAATTGTGAACTTTCGTCCAACCCATTGGCTTTTAAAGATGCCCATTGTACGGTAGCCGTTTCTGGAATACAAGTGGCAGTATCGGCATTAAATTCAATAAGTTTGATGGGTTTGCCGTCCAAACCACCCGATAAATCAAAGCGTCCGTACAAGTGCCAGTTTTTATCATTTTCCCAAGAAAATTTGACCAATTCTATCAATTCTTCGGGAATGCCCAAATCGGTAAATTTCTCATTGTCAATCACATACTGAGCAGCTTCAATGAACATTTCGTAAAGTTCGTTGGTGGCTTCGTAATAATTTTCTGCCTCTTTTTCAGTAACTACAACCATTTCGTTGGTTACGTACGGCAATGTATTTTCACCCAAAAGCCAATCAAATCCAGCATTTTGGAGAGATTGAGTAGGGGAGATATTAAGTTTTTGGAATTTCATTTTGTGTGTTGGTTTATGGAATACAGATTTAACGGATTAGACCGCTGTGACGGATCAAACAGATTTTGTTATTAAAGAAAACTTTGAATCTGTGTCTAATCTGTAAAATCCGTGTTCCATCATTACGAAGTAATTTATCCACTAAATCCGCTTCTGCCAGTACTTCTAAAAAATCCACTTCTTCCACTTGCAGGTCGGCTTGTGATGGTGCGAGAGCTTCCAATATTTTCGTGAATACCGCTTGATTTTTGAAAAGCACTTTGCGAAGAATAATAACGGCTCATCATTGGATAATAGAAAAATCCTCCCGAATGATGTCTTCTGCGGTGAGTGGTATCCGTTGAATTATTCATTTTTGGATTCAAATCGGGGCGATAATTAGCGTAAGTTGGACTCATTGTTTTTGCCAATAAATAACCCATTCCACCAAATAAAAGGGCATTTGAAAGATTATTGTTTTGTCCAATAATGGTTGGGCGTTCTTTAATATCCTTATCAATTAATGCTTGAACTGCTCTCGGTGAAAGGCGTTCTTGTTTGCCATCTAAATAGGTCACAATTGCAACTGAACTATCAGCAGGGACTTGCGTTTCATCCGTAATTTTGAATTGTCCTTTTGATGTTTCGGAAATATAGGTTTTTACGCCTTTTGTATAAACTTCTACTTCTTCGTAATCGACCTCATCTTCCGATGAATTGCTACTGCCACAACTTTGAAGCATGACCGAGTTTCCTAAAATTGCCAATGCCAAAGTACCACTCACAGAAATATCTTTGATTTGGCGAATAAACGAATGCTTGCGTATAAGTGTCATAATTGTTTTGGTTTTATCGGGACAAATGTATTGCAAAAGATAAATATTTTGTCAAAAATGGGAAGAATGGTTTTGGGAATAGACAAAATGGTGTGTAGCGGCGTATGGCATACGCCAACTTGTATGCTGGCGTATGCTATACGCCACAACCAATACCAAAATCATTTCATTTACCCATGTGTGTACGGAAAGGCGAATTTTCTAACTATCCTTATTTTTGTAACAGTAGTGAATACGACTTTTAGCCTTTCCAAATTACCAAATAAATCAATTATGACAATCTCAAAATTAAGATTATTCGTTGCTCTTTTCATGTTTTCTCCTTTTTGTGGAAATAGCCAAACGCTCAAATGGAAACCTATTACGCAACAGACAAAACCGTGGTCACGCTGGTGGTGGGAAGGCAACGCCGTGAATCCTAAAGACTTGACCTTCAACATGGAAAACTACCAAAAAGTAGGTTTAGGTGGCTTGGAAATTACCCCAATTTATGGCGTAAAAGGTGCTGAAAGTCAATTTGTTGATTTTCTTTCGCCAAAATGGGTTTCGTTATTTAAACATACTCTCAATGAAGGGACACGTTTAGGTTTGGGCATCGACTTGGCAAATGCTTCGGGTTGGCCTTTTGGTGGTCGTTGGGTTGAGCCAGAAGATGCTTGTCGATACGTGGCTCACAAAGTTTATAATTTGAGAGAAGGTGAGAAATTAGCCGAAGCCATCACTTTTCAGCAACAAGCCATGATTCGTTTTGTATTGCCGAAAAATGTTGAACCGAAAGATTTAAAACAGCCAATTGGCAAGAATGATAATTTACAAGAATTAGCCATCGACCAAGTGAAATTTGATAGAATATTGCCTTTGGAGACATTAATGGCATATTCTGACACAGGTGATAAAGTAAATTTAACCGATAAAGTTGGTTTAGACGGACAGTTGAATTGGACGGCTACTCGTGGAAATTGGACGCTTTATGCTATATTTTCTGGTTGGCATGGTAAAATGGTAGAACGTGCTGGGCCGGGTGGCGAAGGTGACGTAATTGACCATTTTTCAGAAAAAGCAATCAATAATTATTTAAAAGAATTCGATAAGGCTTTTGCGGGAACTGACGTAAGTTCGATGCGTGCTTTTTTCAATGATTCTTACGAAGTAGATGATGCCAAAGGACAAGCCGACTGGACGCCAGAGCTTTTTAACGAATTTCAAAAAAGACGTGGTTATGACCTTCGTAACTATTTGCCGAATCTTTTTAGCAAAGAAAAAACTGAATTAAATAGTCGTGTTTTATGTGATTATAGAACGACAATTTCGGACTTGATTCTTGAGAAATATACGTCTGCTTGGGCAAAATGGGGACATTCTCGTGGAAAAATCGTGAGAAATCAGGCTCATGGTTCTCCGGGAAATACGTTGGATTTATACTCAATGGTGGATATTCCAGAAATTGAAGGAACAGATTTGTTGCGTATCAAATTTGCGTCGTCGGCTTCTAATGTGATGGGTAAAAAATTGACTTCTTCCGAATCCGCAACTTGGGATAATGAGCATTTTTTATCCAATTTAGGCGATGTAAAAAAAGACCTTGATTTGTTCTTTTTAGGAGGTGTAAATCACGTTTTTTATCACGGAACAAACTACTCGCCACAAAACGAGCCATTTCCGGGTTGGGTGTTTTATGCCGCAACGCATTTTACGCCACACAACCCGTTCTGGAAACATTTTGGCGCTTTAAATCAATACGTGGCTCGCACGCAAACTTTCTTGCAAGAAACCAAACCAGATAACGATATTCTTCTGTATTTCCCGATTTATGACCGTTTTGCAGAACAAACGCCAAAAGGATTATTACAACATTTTGACGGGGTAACGCCTGAATTTAACAATACAGATTTCAAAGCAGTTGCTCAGAATATGATTGATAAATCCTATTCTTTCGACTATGTTTCGGATAGACAAATTGCTAATTTGAATGTTAAAAATCAAAGTATTACAAATGGAACGACCACTTGGAAAACTATTTTATTGTCTGAAAATGAGACGCTTCCATTAGAGACTTTTGAGAAATTAGTTCAATTAGCCAAAGAAGGAGCAACGATTGTTATTCACAATAAATTACCACAAGATGTTCCAGGGCTTGGGAATTTAGCAGAACGTCAGGCGAAATTTAAAGCCTTAATTGCTCAATTAAACTTTACTAAAAATGCAGGGGTAAGTCAGGCAAATATTGGCAAAGGACGTTTTATTTTGGGTGAAAATTTTGGCGAAATTTTGGCCGCTGCCAAAGTACAAAGAGAAACAATGATTGATAAAGGTTTGACAAATATTCGTAAAATCAACGCTAATGGTAAAACCTATTTTATCAATAATCAGTCGGGTCAAAGTTTTGATGGTTGGGTGAAAATAGAAACGCCGTTCCAGTCGGTAGCCTTGTATAATCCGATGACTGAAAAATTAGGATTAGCCAAATTCAACGCAAAAACTAACGAAGTTTATCTGCAATTGATGGCGGGAGAATCTATCATTTTGGAAACGCATAATGATATTTTAAAGGCTGAAAAATACCCTTATTTCAAAGCCTCATCGACCCAAGAATTAGCAGGAAATTGGAAGATCTCTTTTACTGAAGGCGGAGAAGTTTTACCAAAAACAATTGAAACAAAATCCTTGAATTCTTGGACAAATTTTGAAGGTGATGATTATAAAAACTTCTCAGGGATTGCGACTTATTCGCACGATTTTAAATTAGCAAACATTTCAACATCAGGATATTGGCTTGATTTGGGCAAGGTAGCTGAAAGTGCGAAAGTAAGCGTAAATGGTAAAGAATTAGGGACATTGATTGGACCAAGTTATCAAGTTTTTATCCCTGCGAATGTCTTAAAATCGCAAAATACCTTAACGGTTGAAGTGGCTAATTCAATGGCAAATAGAGTAATTGCGTTGGAGAAAAAAGGCGTTATTTGGCAGAAATTTTATAACATCAATGTTTCGGCAAGATTGAAGCAAAACTTGGGCAAAGATGGCTATTTCACGACCAAAGACTGGACTCCAAAGGATTCGGGAATTTTAGGTAAAGTAACTTTGACGGCGGTTGAGGTTTTGAAGTAAAATAAACTATTTCAGTCGCTTGCGCAATGTCATTAAGTTAAGGAGATGTGTAAATAATGGCTATGTTTTTCGACGATTTACCTTCCCGAAAGTTTTAGAACTTTGTTGTACGCTATAAAGTTGAGTACACTATTATGTTGTAAAGTTAAGTACATTCAATAGTATTACACCTGAATAAAAATAGTGTTTAATCCCTGTCAAAAATAATAAGCTAAATTCTCTCCTTCATCAATAGCGAGGGAATTAATTCCCTCGCTATTGATGAAGGAGAGAATTTGAAAACCAAAAAATACTTTCACTAAGGTGTATCAATAATTAAATGTATTCAGCTTTATTTCATGTGAATGTACTTAATTTTATTTCGTACAACAACTTTCGGGAAGGTTGCACCAAATTAAATTTCATAAATCCCTTAACTTAATGACATTGTGCAAGCGACTAAACAAGACCGCATTTATATTAACGGTTCTCCATTCAAGTCCGAAGTAAGTACCTCACTCATATAATCGAAAAAAGGTCGCATGGCTAAAAATGTTGCGATTATTTCTTGCTGAAAATTAGGAGATAAAACTTCTTCGTCAGAAAAAGAACGCATTACGACAAACTGCTTTTTTCTTATCAAATCAATGGCAGGATGATTTTTATCGAAACCTTTTGGGGCGGTTTTTACGGCATCTTCACCTTTAAGTTCTCCAAAGTATTTCATGAAAGTGTTATCGGCTGTAATCTTCTCAATTTCAGAGGTATCCATTTCAAATTCTTTACGAATACGTAATAAATCTTCATTGTTAGGAGCCCAAAATCCGCCCCCAACAAAACTGTTATTTGGCTCAATATGACAATAATAGCCACCTCTCAACAAGGGTTTAGTACGGGAAAAACTAACGCCTAAATTATTTTTATAAGGCGATTTATCTTTAGAAAAACGAACATCTTTGTAAATTCTAAAAATATGAATTTTATTCAGACTATCGTGTTTTTGAAGTTCAGCATAAAGCTCATTGAAAAAAACTTTATTTTCTTGTACAATCAAATCGAATTCTGATTTGTGCTGAGTAAACCATTCACGATTGTTGTTTTCTTTTAATTTTTCGAGAAATTTTAAACTATTTTTCATGATTATTTAAGGGATATTATCAGTATTTGTGGGTAAAATCTTCCAACAAAGGTGTAAAATAGCTTATTTCTAATTGAGAAGCAATGCTAATTTGTAAATCGCTAAGACTGCATTAATTTTGCAACATGATTTCTTCCAAAACCCTTATTATTATTGTTGGACCAACGGCGGTTGGTAAAACTGATTTGTGTGTCAAACTTGCAAAATTGCTTGACACCGAAGTAGTTTCAGCGGATTCTCGTCAGTTTTACCGTGAACTTGCCATCGGTACGGCAAAACCCACCATTGAAGAAATGGACGGTGTAAAGCACCATTTTGTTGATTCGCATTCTATTCAAGATTATTATTCTGTGGGAGATTTTGAGCGTGATTGCTTGGCGGTTTTGGACGGAATTTTCCAGAAAAAAGACGTGGCAATTCTTACGGGAGGTTCTGGAATGTTTATCAAAATGATAACCGATGGCATTGACGAAATGCCCGAAGCGGATTTGGAATTGCGTCAAAATTTAGCAAAAAGGCTTGAAAATGAAGGTCTTGACGTATTGGCTAATGAATTGAAAATCCTCGACCCCGTTTATTACGAACAAGTTGATATTCAGAATACACAACGAGTTTTGCGAGCATTGGAGGTTTGTATTTCAACGGGTTTGCCTTTTTCAAGTTTTAGAAAAAATCAAAAAGTAGAGCGACCTTTTAACATGATAAAAATCGCTCTGGAACGCCCACGTGAGGAACTATACGCACGCATTGACAAACGTATGGATATGATGTTGGCAAATGGACTCGAAGACGAAGCTAAATCTGTCATGGATTTTCGAGAACATTACGCCCTAAAAACAGTGGGTTATCGAGAAATTTATGAACACCTCGACGGCGAATATGACCGTAATGAAATGGTTAGGTTATTAAAAAGAAATTCTCGACGATACGCCAAACGCCAAATGACATGGTTTAAAAATCAAGATGAATTTAATTGGTTTGATGCTAAAAGTGAGGGGGAGATAATAGCTTTTGTTCAGGAACAAATGAATTTATATTAGTAATAGACCACAGATTCTAAGGATTTTATTATCCGTTTTGAACAATTGAGACGACGATTTATTTTTTTTAAATTTTAGCTGAAAGACTAAATTTTATCCGTGAAAATCTGTTAAATCCGTAAAATCCGTGTTCTAATCCATCAAAAACAAATGTAGCGAAGCCCAATGAGCTTCGCTACATTACTGATAATCAGATAGTTATGTTATTCTATAATAGAAAGTAACAAAATGGTAACAAAAATGGAATAGTTTAAATCATTTTTCCTTTTTCATCCATTACTCTCCATGTCATTCTGTTTTCGTCCCAAATCTCATAAACATCTTTTCCAAGTTCGTTTTTATTTGGTATCATTCGCCATTTTCTTCTCACGTCCTCCTTTATTTCTGGAATTAAACAATGATTTTGCCAATCCCACATATACGAATGAAATCTTGGGTGATGTATTTCTTCGAGTTCCTTAACCGTTAAATTTTGGGGGTTTTCGTGAATCCAAATTTTTCTAATATAGGTATCAAAAGCCCTATCATATTTTGCCCTTTGTCTGTCTCTTTCTTGTGGATTATCGCTAAATCTCTCGTTAGACTTTATATATAAATAACTCATTGCTTTATAGTTTTAGTTTATTTTCCATATCCCAACCGTTAGAATATGCTAATCTTATTTCTTTATTGTAATCAGTCGGAATGATACATGGTTTACCTTGCCTTGCGTCATTTGCACCATCATTTAACCATTGTGCAAAAGATTTTACCCCTTGATTGTTGTTTTGATTTGTATTAGACTTTGATGCAACTTTTGACTCCAAAAACTTTACCCAATCCACAAACCAATTATGCTTACAAATATCTATTGAACCCGTGCCAGGATTTGAATTAATTTCTATCAAATACGCTTTACCACCTTTGTCGCTTATCATAATATCAACGCCCGAAAAATCTAACCCTATTGCCTTACTTGCTTTTACGGCAAAGTCTTTATATTCCTGACTTAATTCTACGCTTTTACCGTCCCCACCTTGTGAAAGATTAGCTTTGAAGCCGTCCTTAGAACTACGCTCCATTGTACAAATAACCTTATCACCTATAACAATCACACGGTAATCTTTGCCACCTCCTTCAATATATTTTTGTAGTAAAGTATCAATCCCTTTGCCATGCAATAACTCCAATGTGGCTTTTGTTTGTTGCTCATTTTCCATTTTGACAACGCCTGTGCCTTGACTTCCATAAGGTGTTTTAACTACACATGGTAAACCTCCCACCGCTTTAATAAGGAAAGAAATATTAACAGGATTCTTTGCGAAAATAGTTACAGGACTTCTTAACCCTGCTTTACTAACCGCCTGTGATGTCCACGCCTTATTCGATGCCGTTTTTATGCCATTCGCAGATTGAGCGGAATAAATCCCCAAATTTTCGGTGATATGACTTAAAACTGTTAAACCATATTCACCACCACCGCCCAAACGGGTCATAACAGCATCAAAATTTCTTAAATGTAGCTTCTTAGGCTCTTTTTGCCCGTTTTCAGCAAATAATTTGTCATAACCGTTTACGCTATCAGATACTAACAAGTATAATTCGTCAGGTGCATAGCATTCGTAAGTATGATTGCGTTCTGTAAGTGCATCTGTTAGATATTTAGACGGTTTCCCCGTACTTAAAATTAAAATGTTCATTTTGAAATTTGTTTTAGTAAGAATTTTATGATAAAAAAATCACATATTGTTTAAAAAAAATTGGCGAACGCCTTTACATGATAGGGCGTGCAACGTCATAAACTGTGAGCCTTCATTGAGAATTGAAAATTAAAAATGGTTATCTTTCTGATTATCAATTAGTTATATAAATATTTTTTATTCAAAGTCATTCATTTTGTTGATTGAACGGTATTTTACGACCTTCAAACGTTGAACGACCTATGAAAAGTGGTTATATTTTGGGTTTTCCTCTCACTTTTACAAGTGTATCTTCTTCAAAAATTTCTTTATATAACTGTTTTCTCTTTTCATTCCACCAGCAACATTCATAGGCGAATGAGATAATTTTTTTCGTTTCATCGTTGCCCGTAATGGTGCGAATGATTTTTGTAATTGTCATATTTGGGCTTTGTGGTTGTCCAAATAAAGAGACTAATGTTGCTCTTTGAAATTTCTGTTTATTCTGCATTTTATCTTTTTGTTAAATATTCGTTAAAATCTTTGTAACGTTTATAAATATTGGATTGGTCTAAAACATTCAATCCTGCATCTCTCATTTTTTTGGTTGCATTTTGTCCTGCTTCGTCATTATCCAAGTAACTGTAAATTGTGGTTGCTCCTGTTAATTGTGGTATTGCTTTGGATAAATTGGTTACTGAATTTAAAATAATTGCGGTGCATCTTGGACGGCTTTTAAAATGTTCAATTGCGGAAAGAAAATCAAATATTCCCTCAAAAATTGATACGCTCTTACTGTCAGGAATGGCAAAGGTTTTGATTCCTGTATGTCCTAAATTGATAGGCTTTTTCATTATCTCACTTCTTAAAACATAACCTTCACTATCATTTTGATAACCAACTCCAAAGAATTTACCTTTGGCATTTTTATAGTGTATTTCTTTCAAGTAACTAAACGCTGTATGCAAGGTGATTTTACGGCTCTCCACATAGCGGATTAGTGCGGGGTGCTGTAAGTCCTTCACGGCTGTAACTTCGTAGTTCTTAATCTCATTATTAGGGTTTGGACTTAATGAAAGAAAATGAGATTTTTGATTTTCTTTCTCTTTCATAAAGTCTTGACTATCTAAATATTGACACGCTTCTGCAAAACTTATACTTTCCATTCTCATCACTAACTCAATGATATTTCCTTTGTCGCTGTCATTGCCTAAATCATAAAATGTATTCTTGGTAGGATTAACCCCAAAAGACGGTGTACTATCGTCTCTTAGTGGTGAATGATACATAAAATAAATACCACTTTTTGAAGTAGGATAAATGCCTTTTCCACTTAGATAGTTTTCTATTCTAACTTTCTGCTTTAATTCCTTTATTTGTTCGGGTGAAATTTTCATTTCTAAAATTGTATTAATCTAATTTTATGCTATTGTTTGCGTGTGTATCTCAAAAAAAAGTTAATTGTTTAAACCTACATATCCTACATTCCCTACATCATTTTGTATTTTACCTATAATTTTAAATCTTTAAATATTTATATTTCATGTAGGGAATGTAGGATATGTAGGTTTTTTGCTTAAACTTTTTTTTAACTCTCCCGTGCGTTGAATTAAGAAAGAGGTATCTTAATAACATTTACAAACTTCCCACTTGTTTTTCTTACAATCTGTAACTTATTGGACTCCAACCTAATACCAAAGTTTTTTATATTGTTTGGAAAGTAACCAAAGGCATGACAATATGCCTTGTATTCTCCGTATAGTTCGGCTAATCCTTTACCATTTCCATCGTAACAAGGTTTGTAGTCTTGTTCTTCTAAAAACATAAAAACCGTATCAGATTCATTTTTGTATTTTTCTAAGAAACTTTGAGAAGTTTTTGAATTAGTAAAACCCTTTTTTTCTAACACTCTATTCAACCCTGCCAATACCCAATTAAACACACCCGACAACTCATTAGCAATTATCTTTTTAGGTAGTTCGGGGTCTCTTTCTTCCTGTGGTATCGTTACCAAGAAAGGCACGATTAAGAACCGTCTAAAATATGCTTCGTTGTGTTCTACATCTTTTGGCAATTCGTTTGCGTTAAACATCAACTTAGCATAGTCAAACATCGTGAAAGGGTCTTTGTAAAGTCGTTTTGCTCCGATTGGTTCACCGCTCGCAAGTTGCTTGAAAATATCACTTTCCAAACTGCCTTTAATCTCACTACCATAATTTAAAAGTTTGTCCTCTAAATTCGAGCGGTAGGTTTCATTATTGAGCGAAGTAAGAGAGAAATTACTTACGTTTTCTCTGCCTAATATTGCGTTGATAATCTCAAAGAACACACTCTTACCATTCGCCCCAGACCCAAAAAGCAACAAAACTTTTTCTAATTTTAGATTCTTAATAAACACATAACCAATGTATTCCGCTAAAATATCTTGTAATTCCTTTTCGGGTAAAACCCTCTTTAAATACCTCTCAAATAGTGGTGCGGTTGCTTTTGTATCATAGGAGAATGGTAATTGATACCTCAAAAAATCATTGTCTTGGAATGGTCTTAAACCTTGTTTATAAAGGCTAACTTCAAACGTTCCATTGCGTAAATTAATCAGTACCCTATCTTGCGAACTTGCGGGTTTATTGAAAGATGCAGACGAAAAAAACTGACTTAAAAGACTTTCTCTAAATCTGAAAAATTTGGATTCAATTACATCTACACCCATTTTTAAAGCACATTCACCCAATAGAATTTCTAACTTTGATTCTGGAATTGATACCCAATAGTTACCATTAAAAATATAGGTAACACCATTATTTTGAGCCAAACGATACCCTAAATGTTGAGCATTTTTTAGCACATTTTCAGTAACAAGTACGATGTAATGTTTTTGTTCTAATTTCTTACTCTCGTCTGTTATATCCGCCAATTTTCTAAAATCTACTTTCGTTACACTATTGAGTATTTTATCAAAAATTTGTTCCTGACTATGTTGATTTATTAGGATTGTTAAATCTTCTAAAACTTCTTGTTTTTCTTGCTTCATTTTAGTAATTTCGCTCCTGTTAAGAAAGCATTTAAAAATTTAGTTTTTAGCGGTAAAGTCTCCAACTTTACCGCTTTTTTGTTTTCTTAATCGTGCTACATTCTTGCTTTTGTGCCATCTGCATAAGTAACATTTCCACAATAATTTCAGAAATTCGTCTTGGCTCTTTCATTATTTTGAAGAAAAAAACGCCTTTCCTCTTAATGCAATTAAGCACTAAGCGGAAAGACGTTGGGAAATTTTTGGTTTAAATCTGAATGTAAAAAGTAAACCTTCTTCGTGTTTGGGTCTGGTTTTATCTTTTTGATAAATCCTGTATTTGCCCATTCGTCCAATTTAGAACGACCAATACCTAAACGCTCCATTATTTCTTTGGGAGAAATATATCTTTCTTTGGGAGTGGCGGTTGCGGAGTTACCGCCTAACATTGATTTGATAGATTTCAATTCTATCATAACCTCTTGTAGTAATTTCGTTTGCAGTTCCATATTTTTAAAATGTTTGATTTTAAATTATATGGCAATACTACAAATTATTTGTCAAGATAAAAATTTATAAGGACAAATAATTTAAAAAAAAGGCTTATAATCTATTGAACGGATTTTCGCCCAATAGTTTATCAATAGATTGAATGATTTTTTCACCTGAATACTCTTCAACTTCTCTAATGATTTTTTGTATCGAATTATCTTCAAACCAATCTGTTGCAGTTGGTTCTAAAAAGTCGCATTTTGATAAAACTTTATCATACATTATCTTGAAATTCCATAAACCTAAATATTCGTTTTGCAATGAAACAAACTTTTCATATATCATTTCATTAGTTGTAAGGCTATAAATTAATAAAAAATGTAATAAACCATCTGCCGTGTTTTTCCAATTTAAAGTTTTAATTAATTCTCCATAAATACGTGGATATTTACGTATGTTATTTTTTACTGCATCATAAAAAGGCAATTCTTTACCTTCATCATCATTCAAACTTAACCCTTTTTTACGTGCTTCTTGAAACTCTATTTCCTCTTGTTTAGCAATTTCATCTACAACTAAATAAACCTTTTTTACTAAGGAATTTTCTATTGCTTCATTAAGTGGAATAGATACATTATTATAAATTAACGATACTTCTTTAAGTTTAAAATACTGATTTTCAAAAGGTTTTGATGCTCTTATAATTCCCTCAATACGTTTACGCTCCTTATCAAATATCTCTTTTTCTTCTTGCAAGAAATAATCAAACTCATCTAATCCAAGAGGAAAATCAATTTTACTTTTAATTTCAATGGTCTGTCTGGCAACCATTACACGGATATAAATTGGAAATCTATCTTTTAAATCAGGGGCAAATTTTGGATTAATAACAGGCTTTAATCTTGTATTGAGGTAGTAATTAACCGTAATTTTCCCCTCATTATTTTTCTTGGTATATTTTCGTTTAGTTACTTCCATTATGTCCAATCAGTTTTTTTAAATGCCTGTATAGTTTGTTCAGGCGTATGTTTTGTATAAATTTGGGTTGTTGCTAAATTCGAGTGTTGCATTTCAGATTGGACAATATTGATAGGTATTTTTTTGTCCAATAGCACCACCGCAAACGTATTTCTTGAATCCTTAAACCGTAATTTTTTGGTAATTCCTGCCCGTTCTGCCAATACTTTTAGGGTTACATTTACCTGCTGCTGCTTCATATTTTTAAACAATACGCTGCCATCTTTTTGCATATACTTCAAAGCGAGCCTTTCGGGTTTTCCTCCAAACAACATAGACAAATATTTTACGCCAAATTTTCGGGTTTTGTTAGCTTGGTAGTCAAGTATTAAACCGTCTTTGGTTTGTTGAAAATGATTAGCCTGTACTTTTGCCGTATCGCTGTAACGTAGCCCTGTGTATGCTGAAAATAGGAACATATCACGGCATCGCTCCATAAATCGCTCTTTTCTATTTTCTACATTAAAAGTCAAGTTTTCAAGTTGTCTAAGTTCCGCTTCAGTACAAAAACTTGAATAAGCATCCGCCCTCGGTATTTTAAAGTCTTCATAAGGATTGAAAGAAATTAAACGGCTCTTGGTTGCGAGTTTAATGTATGCCCTCACGTTAATATGGTGTCTTTTAATCGTATTGATGTGAAGTTTCTTAGCTTTCAAAAAGAAATCAAAATCCCTAATCATCTGAAAATCAATTTCACAAAACGCAATCTCTGGACGTAATTCTTTTAGATATTTAAGGGTTAATTTTTTATTCGCCAGCACTACTTTATGACCTTCTTTTTCTGCTTCGAGTTGCTCCGCAAAGTATTTTGTAAATGATACATTGGTAGGCTCTGGTACGGCTTCGGGTTTATGTAAAAGTTTGAAATCCTTAATGGTAAATCGTCCATGTTTTTGCCTAAACTCTTTCTCAAAACTTTTGAGTTCTAAAATCTGTCTTTCACATTCTTGATTAATTTGATAGTCCTTTGGTCGGTTTTTTAGTTTGCTCCAACCTTCGGGCGTTATGCTTATGCCTGTACCCTTATAACTTGTTTGACCGTCAAGATACATTCTAATCTCAATCGGTGCTTTGTTGTGGGTATCAAGTTGATTTTTACGATTAAATCGTAAATCAATTTTTGTTATTCCATACATGATTTTACTGTTTTTTAAATTACAGTAGCAAACGTAGGAATAAAAACCGTGAGCCTATCGGTAACAAAAAAGGTAACAAATAAGGCAATATATAACGGTATATTACGGGTATAAATACTTTTATTTAGTGTCTCTATCGAATCCTAAAAAGGTTTAAATCATTGTTTCACGCTAATTTAAAACAAATGTAGCGAAACCCAATGAGCTTCGCTACAAATCATCCTTAAACCAAAACTAAATAGATAATATGTTCTAAAAATGTGCTATATCTTATGGGTGAGAAGGTAAATAAATACCTTTTTACCTACTTGAATAAAACGTCCATCTTTTAACATTATTACTTTTTTAGGAATATTATTCTGCACATTGTGACTTACTTTCTCTTTCTTGACTCCCTTTCTCCCCGCTAACAAATTGTGTGGAAAACCCATTGCTAAAGCATTGTTAGTTAGGATGATACACAAAAATAAAATGGCGATAATCGTGAAATTTTTCATCGTTTGATGCTGCTGTTTGAGAGTTTGATTACTAATTTTTATTGTCGAAGGCGTAATAAATATTTATTTAGTTGTTTAGTCGAAAAGGTGCTTTTTGAATTACAAAACAAAGTTAAGTGTTTTGTTAGGTACTATGCAATACACAATACCTTAAATTTTCTTAAAATCGGGATAAATGGTTGTTTTATTTGATGAATGGTGTGGCTTTTTCAATAAGATGCAGAAAAAACAAAAAGGTTGCATCATTGTAC
>JAAFIU010000092.1 GCA_013298805.1 Cytophagales bacterium
TGAAAATGGTCAAAATCCTTATGTAATTACGACCAATGCAACAGGTTATATTGATAATCCAGTAGATTATTTACAAACCAATGCTTCGGTAGCCATTACCAATCCTTGGATTGACGGTTTGAAAGTTACTTTATCAGCAGCGGTTGATAAAAACAGCGGAACAAACAAAATGTGGCAAACACCTTGGAGTCTTTATAGCTGGGACAAAATCTCTTATGAAGCTGATGGAGTGACACCTAAATTGGTGGGTGCAATTCGTTCAAACTTTACAGACCCAAGATTAACGCAAGCCTATAGCTCTTTGTTGAATACTAACTTAACCGCTATGGTAAGTTATGACAAACAAATCAACAAATTGCACAACATTGGTGTGATGATGGGTGTTACGAAAGAAAATTTCTCTGGAGATAGATTCTCTGCTTACAGAAGAAACTATATTTCACCAGCCATCGACCAGTTATTTGCGGGTGGTTCGTTACAACAAAATACAGACGGTAGTGCTTATAACAGAGCAAGATTGGGTTACTACGGTCGTGTGCAATACAACTATAATGAGAAATATTTAGCAGAATTTATTGCTCGTTACGATGGTTCATATATTTTCCCT
This sequence comes from Cytophagales bacterium, assembly GCA_013298805.1. Lineage (GTDB taxonomy): Bacteria > Bacteroidota > Bacteroidia > Cytophagales > Spirosomataceae > Arcicella. The sequence continues at coordinate 608 of JAAFIU010000092.1, forward strand.
GAATCAAGTAGATTCGGTTTCTTCCCAGGGGTATTATTAGGCTGGAATGTATCGAAAGAAGATTTCTTTAAAGTTCCTGCTATTGACCACTTGAAAGTTCGTGCTTCTTATGGACAAATGGGTAATGACCAAGTTTTCTTTAACGGACAACTTCAAGAATATGCTTATTTATCAACTTATGGTTTCGGAAACTACCCAATCAACAGCCAAGTGGTAACGACTTTGGGAGAAACAGTTTTGGCAAACCCTAATTTTACTTGGGAAAGAGCCAATAACTACAACCTTGGTATTGACATGAGTTTATTGAATAACAAGATTGATGTTATTTTAGAATATTTCTATAATAAAAGAGACCAAATCTTGATTCAGAAAAACGGTTCAACTCCTGCCTCATCGGGTATCAACTCATTGCTACCTCCTGTAAATGCAGGTATTGTAGAAAATAAAGGCTTTGAATTCAATATTGGTTATAACGGTAGAGCCACAAAAGACCTTACTTTCAGAGCTGGAATTAACGGTGGTTATGCTAAAAACAAAGTGATTTTTATGGATGAAATTCCTGGAGCACCAAGCTATCAATTACAGGAAGGAAAACCAATTGATGCTTATTTAGTGTATCGTTCGGCAGGAGTTTTCAAAGATAAAGCAGATATTGAAGCAAATAAAATTGATTACAGCGGAGTAACTTCAAAATTAATCCCTGGTGATATGAAATTTGAAGACGTAAACGGTGATGGTAAAATCAACGGTGATGACAGACAAAGATTGGACCAAAATGCCACACCAACTTTCAACTTCGGAGCAACTTTAGATTTAAAATACAAAGGATTTGAATTGAATATCTTATTACAAGGTGCAACAGGTGCCGCTATCCGTGTTCAAACAGAATCAGGAGATATTGGTAACTTCTTGAAATATTCTTACGATAACAGATGGTCAATCGACAATCCAAGTAGCGAGCATCCACGTTTGGCAAGTAGAGGTGATACGTATTTTACAGGTGGAAACTACGGAAACAATACTTATTACCTTTTCAGCAAAGATTATATTCGTTTGAAAAACTTACAATTAGCTTATACAGTTCCAAAACATATTACTGATAAATATAAAATTGGAGGACTTAGACTTTATGTAAATGGTTCAAACCTATTTACAATTGATAAAACTAAGGTTTTTGACCCAGAGTCAACGGTACAAAGCGGAGTGTATTATCCACAATCTCGTGTTATTAATACAGGTTTAAGTTTAAGTTTTTAATTCATTAATAAAAGATAATAAAATGAAAAAATCAATCATAAAAATAAGCGTGCTTTTTGTATCCATGGCGTTTGTTTTGTCGTGCGATAAAGAGTTCTTGAACACTAAGCCGCTTGATAAAATTTCAAGTCAAGCCACTTGGGCGGATGGAGCACTTTCTGAAGCGTTCATCTTTAACGTTTATTCATATTTGGGTTACGGCGGTTTTGAAGAACAAGCACTTGCAGCCTATACAGACGAGGCAATGTTTACTCACGCAGGTAGAAATATCAATACATTTACAGAAGGTTCTGAAACGGCTAATAACAAAGCTTGGGAAAGTCCAACGTATGAGTATGGCAGAATGTATTTAGCCATCAGACAAGCAAACGTTGCCTTACAAAGTCTTCCAATTGCAACATTTACGGACGCAACTTTAAAAGAAAAGCTTACTGGTGAAGCCTATTTCCTTAGAGCATATTATTACCAACAATTAGTAAGATTTTATGGCGGTGTACCTCTCATTAGCAAACCTTATGGTTTAAATGAGGATTATACTATTGCCAGAAGTTCTTATGAAGAATGTGTTAAATTTATCATCAGTGACCTTGATAATGCTATCAAATTGTTGGATGGCAAAAGTACAGTTGCTGGTAGAGCTACAAAAATTAGTGCAATGGCTCTTAAAGCCCGTGTACTTTTATATGCAGCCAGTGATATACACGATGCAACGGCTTTGAAAGCAAAATCTCCAACTTTAGGAAATTTCACCAACCTTGAGTTGTTAGCTTATACTTCTGGAGATAGAGCAGCAAGATGGGCAGCAGCAAAAACAGCGGCAAAGGCAGTTTTAGATGCAACAGCAGGTTATAAATTGAACTTAACGGCTCCTGTCTCAGCAGCAGAAGGTACTGCTAACTATATGTCAATTGCCATGGGTGGACAAAGTGCTGTGGGAGATGCCTCTGCAACCTCGGAATTAATTTTCCAAAGAACGCACACTGGGCTTTACACTGCTGAAGACAACTGGCCTTTGGGAGGTATTCACTACGGTATCAACAACGGACCAAACGGTTATCATAACTGGGCTGGTAACACACCAATCCAAAACTTAGTAGATGACTATGAAATGATGGACGGCTCTAAATTTGATTGGACAAAAACAGAACAGAAAGCAGCTCCATACGCCAACCGTGACCCACGTTTATATGCGACAGTTTTATATGATGGAGCAATTTGGAAACCAAGACCATCGGACGTAGTTGGACTTGACCCTGTGAATCAGGTTCAAACAGGATATTACGATGATGGTGCAGGAGGAAAAGTTAACGGTATTGATACAAGAGAGTCGGCAGTTGAAAACTGGAACGGTAGTAGAACACACTACTATACTCGTAAATTCATTGATGCCAATCCTGGTTTAGCAGATAACCAGTCGAGTGCGCAAGTAATTCCTTGGCCATTTATCAGAGTTACAGAAATGGCACTAAGCTATGCTGAAGCCGCCCTTGAAACTGGCGACGAAGCAGAAGCTTTGAAATGGGTAAACAGAATTAGGTTCAGAGCAGGTATGCCTGCTGTAACTGATAAAGGAGATGCTCTTCGCCAACGAATTCGTAATGAAAGACGTGTTGAATTAGTTTATGAAGAACATAGATACCATGATGCACGTAGATGGTTAATCGCTCCAACGACAGTTGGTAGAGGTATAAAAGCTATTAATATTGATGCCAAATTGAAAGCAGGTGCTAAGCCATTGAAACCATATAAGTATGATAAAAATACTTATAACTATACTTACACTGTGGTTGATAATACAGAAAATGAAACCAGAAAATGGCTTGATAAAATGTATTTCAGACCTCTCAGTAGAGATGAAATCAGTAGAAATAGCAAATTGGTTCAAAATCCTGGTTATTAATTTTAAATAACTTTTGATAATTAAAAATCTACCTCTATTTTGGGGTAGATTTTTAATTTTTCAGCATATCCTTTTCCTGAAAAACCGAAGCCCAATAAATATGAAAATAAAATTACTGCTTTTAATTTCTCAGATTTCAATCATCATTCTTTGCATAAGTTGCAAATCCAACCACCCAATATCTGACCAAGAATTAACGACAAAATGGGCAGATATGACACTCTATATTACAAAAAACACCCCTTCAAATTCACCCACATATTCTTCAAGATGTTTAGGCTATATTGGCTTAACGATGTACGAATCAGTCGTGAATGGCTATCCCAATTATCAATCATTATTAGGGCAATTAGACGGTTTGGATAGCCTTCCAAAACCAGAAACAAGTAAAAAATACGATTGGAAATTGTCCTTAAACGCAGCACAAGCGACTATCTTAAAAAATATTTATAATCAAACTTCCGATAAAAATAAACTCAAAATTGATTCATTAGAAAAAGTAATTTATGAAAACTACACACAAAATATTCAAGATAAAATACTGATTGACAGGTCAGTAACTTATGGAAAATCGATTGCTCAACGTGTTTTTGAATGGTCAAAAACAGATGGTGGTCATCGTGGATATTTAAAGAACTTTGACAAAAAAATGGTTCATCCGCACCGGGCAGGTTCTTGGAGTCCTCCGCTTTATGCTCAATCATTCAGCCATTATCCATTACATCCGCATTGGGGTGAAAACCGTACTTTTTTAAAAGTAAATCACGAGATTCAAGACCCGAAAATCATTCAATTCGACACCTTGCCCAACTCTGAATATTATCAGCAATTTCTAAAAACATCCCAACAAAAAGAGTCTTTGAGTCAATCCCAAAAAGAAGCGGCTATTTGGTGGAGCGATGACCCCGACGAGACTTTTACCCCCCCTGGTCATTCTTATTATTTGGCTACTTTAGTCATAAAAAAAGCAAAACCAGACCTTATCAAATGCACAGAAACTTACGCAAAAGTAGGTTTGGCAGTTGCCGATGCTTTCATCAATTGTTGGAAATGGAAATATAAATTCTTTACAGAAAGACCCAATAATTACGTTAACCAACATATCAATCAACGTTGGGAGTCTTTTTGGCCAGACCCTCCTTTTCCAGCTTTTCCGAGCGGACACGCCATCCAAGCAGCTGCAACAGCATCAGTTTTAGCAGGTATTTATGGCAATAATTTTACCTTTACAGACGATGCTCATGTAGGCAGAAAAAGAGATGAACTCCGAAACGTCGATTACAAAGCAAGAAATTACAATTCCTTTTGGGAAGTTGCCCAAGAAACGGCAAATTCACGCTTTTACGGAGGAATTCACATTCCACAAGATAACGAAAGAGGCATAGAAAAAGGAAAAGAAGTGGGGGAAAACATTAACCATTTAATTTGGAAAAAATGAGATTTTTAAAGAATATGTTTCAGAGAATAGTATTGATTTCATCAGTTTTAACAATATTCTCAAATGTAAAATTACTTGCCCAAAATAGTGTTCCAACCGCTTTCAAGGATATTACTTCACAAGCTGGCATAAAGCATCAATTTCAAGTTTATGAAGGCTTTTTGGGTGGAGGTGCTTGCGTTTTCGACTTTAATAATGACGGTTTTGATGATATTTTTCTTGCGGGTGGAATGGCAGATGATATTCTGTATTTGAATAATAAAAACGGAACATTTACCAATATTTATCAAAAATCGGGACTTCTTGGCACAAAGAATTTTGTAACGCAAGGAGCTGTTTCAGCCGATGTAAATCGTGATGGATATGTGGATTTATACATTACTACCATAACCTCGAAAGGCACAAAAAAACTGATTCCGAGGGCAATAAATTTACTATATTTGAACAATGGCAATAACACTTTTAGAGATGCCACCAAAGAATTTGGCTTAGACAAATTGAATTCTTTTAGCACGGGGGCAAGTTTCGGAGATTTTAATGCCGATGGTTTTCCCGACCTTTACGTAGGAAATTATTTCACGGAATATCCAGGCGATTTGAGTGTCATAAACGATGCCATGATTGCATCAGCCAACCAAATTACGGAAGGTTATTTATTGCTAAACGAAAAAGGAAAGTCCTTCAAAAATGTGTATCAAGACTACGGTTTGTCGCATAAAGGCTTTGGTTTTGGAGGCGTTTTTACCGATTTTGATAACGATGGAGACCAAGACCTTTTTGTAAATCATGATTTTGGCTATAAACGCACACCCGATTTATTGTTAGAAAATCAATCCCCTTGGAATTCATTTAAGGACGTTGCTCCAAAATTGGGCATGGATTTGAAAATAAATTCAATGGGAACGGCTGTCGGAGATTATAACAGTGACGGTTTAATGGATTATTTCGTGACCAATATTCGTTTCAATAAATTTATGGTCAATCAAGGTGTTGGGAAACCTTTTTTAGAGAAATCACAAGAATTGGGTTTAGGAATGATGACAATAAGTTGGGGAGCAAATTTTGCAGATTTTGACCACGATGGCGACCTTGATTTATTCGTAGCAAACGGTGATTTAAACCCTAATTGTACACCAATTGCGGACTTTCTATTCGATAATGTCAACGGCAAATTTATCGACAAAGCCCGAGAAAAAGGCTTAAATGACTATGGCATTGCACGTGGTTCTGTAACTTTAGATATAGATAATGACGGGGATTTAGATTTATTAGTCGTAAATCAAAAACCCGTTTTAGACTTTCCAACCGTTTCAGAAACACATTTATACCGCAATGATTCTGCAAAGGGCAATTGGATAAAAATAGCTTTGAAAGGTATTGAAGCTGAGTCTCGTGGTTTGGGTTCAAAAGTAGAAATTGTCGTAAATAGCAAGCATTTTTACCAAGAAATTGACGGAGGTGGTTCAAGTCATTTATCACAAAATGCCCCTTACGCACACTTTGGCGTAGGAAATGCCAATAAAATAGATGAAATCATTATTCATTGGACGGGCGGGAATACTCAAACACTAAACAATCAAAAAGTAAATCAATTTATTACCATAACTGAAGAAAAATCGACAAAAATCAATCCTTTCATTAAGTGGAGTGTAATTGGATTACTTGTGGCTTTGGGAGGAGGTTTATTCTTTAAAAAACGTTCATCTAAATAGAACAATTTTCTAAGCTATTATCAAACAAATCGAAAGGTTAAAACCTATGCTACTCAAAACATCAAGTTTAGAATCCATGAAATTCAACCAATATATTCTCCTCATTACTGTAATATTCTCTTTGACTAATTGTAAAAAAACAGCTCAAAATGAGGAAAGCGATAGTTCTGAACCATTATTTCAATTACTTCCCGCCGAAAAAACACACGTTGATTTCCAAAATGTGATTGAAGAGGGGCTGAATACCAATGTTTTGATGTACGAATATTTCTACAATGGTGGCGGTGTAGCCATTGGTGATGTAAATAATGATGGACTCGAAGATTTGTATTTCACCTCAAATATGCAAGTGAATCGACTGTATTTGAATAAAGGAAATATGTCATTTGAGGATGTTTCGGCACTTTCGGGCGTAAAAGGCAGGGAAGGTCCTTGGAAAACAGGAGCAACCATGGCAGACGTAAACGGTGATGGATTATTGGATATTTTCGTATGCTATTCGGGGGCAGTTCGTCCAGAAAATAGGATGAAGCAATTATTCATAAATCAAGGAAACGATGCCAATGGAATTCCACAATTTACGGATAAAGCCGTAGAATATGGTTTAGACAACGTTTCTACCAGTACGCAAGCCTCCTTTTTTGACTACGACCGTGACGGAGATTTGGATATGTTTCTCTTGAATCATAACATTAAATCTTTGCCAGTTCTCAATGTTTTAAACACGGCTGAAACGCTAAAAATTGAAGACCCAATTAGTGGTGTTCGCCTTTTCAGACACGATAAAGGTAAAGACGGTCAGCCTCATTTTACTGATGTAACTAAACAAGCCCACATTTCGAGTTCGCCCCTCTCCTACGGTTTGGGCATTGGAATTGCCGATTTCAACCAAGATGGATGGCAAGATATGTATATTTCAAACGACTATACCGTTCCTGATTATTTGTACATCAACGACCACAAAGGCGGTTTCATTAATCAAATCAATGATAAAATAGGTCACAATTCCATGTACTCAATGGGAAATGATGTTTCCGACGTGAACAATGACGGCTTAATGGATATTTTCACACTTGATATGTTGCCAGAAGATAATCGTCGCCAAAAATTATTGATGGCTTCGGATAGTTACGAAAAATTCAATTTCAACGTTCAAGTCGGTTTTGGCTATCAATATATGAGAAATATGTTGCAAATAAATGGTGGAAACAACGCTGAAAATGAAAAGTCTTTTCTATTTGACGAAGTCGGACAATACGCTGGAATTTCTAATACAGATTGGTCGTGGGCTGCCCTTTTTGCCGATTATGACAATGACGGTTGGAAAGATTTGTACATCACCAATGGATATTTACGAGACTATACCAATCTTGATTTTATCAAATACATGAATGATTTTACGGCTCAAAATCAAGGACTTATGAACCGTGAAAGAGCTTTGGAATTGGTAAATCAGATGCCTTCGAGTAACGTTACTAATTATCTTTTCAGAAATAATGGCGATTTGACTTTTACAAATAAAGTTTCCTCCTGGGGAACAAATCAGACCTCAAACAGTCATGGAGCGGCATACACAGATTTGGATAATGATGGTGACTTAGATTTGGTGGTCAATAATGTGAATCAACCCGCATTTATATATCAAAATCAATCCAATAATAAAAACAATTACCTCAAACTAAAATTGGATGGCGAAGGTATGAATCGCCAAGGAATTGGGGCAAAAGTTACAGTGTATTGTCAAGGTAAAATACAATTTCAAGAGAAAATGCCAACGCATGGTTATCAATCAAGTGTGACTAATTTTTTCCATTTTGGACTTGGCAAAAACACCCAAATTGACTCTTTAAAAGTTGTTTGGTTAACGGGCAAATCAGAATTATTGAAGTCAGTTAAGTCCAACCAAACCTTGACAATTTCGGAGAAAAATGCTAAAAATAGTAATTCAAAAAACTCAGACTCAAAAACTATTTTCCAAGAAGTACAAACATTGGTTTTTGAACATAAGAAAGATACCATTAACGATTTCAAGCGACAATCTATAATGACTAATCCAATGTCATATTCAGGCCCTTGCATGGCAAAAGGAGATGTCAATGGTGATGGTTTAGAAGATATTTTTATCGGTGGAGCAACCAATCAAGCAGGTGTAATTTATCTTCAAAATAAAGCAGGAAACTTTACGAGTCAAGCTCAAAAATCTATTGAAATTGACAAAATAAGCTACGACACTGACGCTATTTTCTTCGATGCCAATGGCGATAAATTCTTGGATTTGTACGTTTGTAGCGGTGGTTACGGAAATTATCAAACGAATGACAAGGCTTTGCAAGACCGTATGTACCTAAACGATGGCAAAGGTAATTTCACCAAAAATCTGACGGCTCTTCCTGCTATGCTCACGAGTACAAGTTGTGTCCGTGCAGGTGATGCAAACGGTGATGGAAAATTAGATTTATTTGTGGGCGGACGAATTGTTATTGGCAGTTATCCAACTGCTCCAAACAGCTCTATTTTAATCAATAACGGTCAAGGGAAATTCACCAATCAAACGCCCGAAGAAATTAAGCAAATCGGAATGGTTACTGATGCTGCTTGGCACGATTTGGACGGTGATAAAAAACCAGAACTCATCATCGTGGGTGAATGGATGCCAATCATAGTTTTTAAAGTTGAAAAAGGAAAATTTGAAAATGTCAGTGATAATTATTTTGATAAAACTTACTCAGGACTTTGGAATAAATTATTGATTGACGACTTCAATGGCGATGGTAAAGCTGATTTAATCGTGGGGAATTTAGGGCAAAACTCACAATTGAAAGTCTCCGAAAATCAGCCATTAGACCTCTATTTCAAAGATTTTGACGAAAACGGTTCAGTTGAGCCAATTCTTTGTTCAAACATTCAAGGAAAAAGTTATCCTTACCTGACTCGTGACGAATTATTGGAACAACTTCCGATTTATAAAAAGACATTTACGGATTACAAAACCTACGCCGATGCAACTGTTGAGGCTGTTTTCAAGAATGGAGAATTAGACAAAGCTGGGCATTTAACAGCCAATTATTTAAAAACAATGTATTTTGTAGGCCGTGAATCTGGAAAATTTGAGGAAAAATCATTGCCAAAAGAAATTCAATACGCCCCAATTTTCACGATTAATGCTATTGATTTTGACCACGATGGTAAGAAAGATTTAGTATTTGCAGGAAACATTCACCATGCCCGTTTAAGGTTTGGAAATTATGATGCCAACAAAGGATTTGTTTGCAAGAATGATGGAAAAGGAAACTTCAGTTTCAATACCTCCTTGGGAATTAAAGGCGATGTAAGAAGTGGGTTGGTTATCAATAATTTTCTATTTTTGGGCGTGAATCAGGGGAAGGTTAGAACATTTGAGTTTTAACAATTAATAGTTGCTAAATTTTAAGTAGGGACGAATAGCATTCATCCGTCGTTATAGATACGAATGCTATTCGTCCCTACCTAAAATCACTTTGTTTCACTCTTCCAAACCTTTGCTAACCAATAAATTACCCCAATAAAAACAACCATTTCTAAGGCGTATTCAATAGCAAATTTTGCACCTAAAAAATTATCAAACCTCAAGAAAGGCTTTCCAATTCTAAACCAAAACGAGGGTTGAACAGTTGCAAAAGACTGAAATATAAATGTCAAAATAAGAAAGGTTTTATTCTTAAAAAAGTTAAAACCAAATAGTAAAGGCATGGCAAAAATGAAGATATAATTGGCATAAGCTCCAATTTGAACAACCATCATTACACCAAAAATAAGCATCCATATTTTAGGCATATATTGCTGAATATCAATTGATTTGCTTTTCAGTGTTTGCCAAATAGCAATTCCTAAAATCACGAAAAGCCCAATCCAATTTAATAATTTTATGTCTGCCGTAATACCATAATCCCAAATCAAAGGATTAACAATAGACCACATATTTACTGCCATTGGCTCTTGTGCCAAACGAATTGGCATCAAAAAGGATGTTCCCCCAAAAACGTACAAAATCAACAAAATTGGAAGCCCTACTACGACATTACCAAGTATAAATTGCCCTTTATTTTTAAGTTTCAATAATAACAATGGAAGCAACAAAACAAAAAATGCTTTCGTAGCCAATAAGCCCAAACCAGTAATCATTCCTAATACAAAGTCCGATTTTTTCCGTTGCCAAGCATACACAACTAAACAGGCGAATCCCCACATCCAAATGTCTTCTTGTCCTCCCAAAACGCAAAAAATATAGGGAGCTGGCAATAACAAATAAATCAAACCTTTAAACAAAGTTGAAGCAGAACTTCTATCGGGGTAGGTTTTCATGGTGAGCCACAAAACGCCTAATTCAATAAAAATCATTAACAAAGTAACCGCACGGGCGGCATCCCAAAAAAACAAAGGTATGGCTGTTATATATGGAAAAAAAGGCGAGTATAAGGATTCAAAATCAGTATAAACTAATTTGAATTTGGCTGCTTCCTGAGCAGACTTCCAAAAAATCTGCACATCCGACTGTGCATCGTAGCCATAGATAATATAAACTACAATAAAGGGTAAAATTCTAAGCAGAAAAGCCATTAATACATACGATTTTGCTTTTCCTAAACGGGCAAAATAGTTTTCTATTTCACTCCGAAAACGAAAGGCAATAACCGCCAACAAACACAAGGTTGCCGAAATGTAGGCTTTATTATATACTACTTCGTAAAGTTCGTAATCTGTCATATTTACATGGCACTAAGCCTAATTAGCACTTATTTAAAGGTATTAAAAACATTAAGAAGCTGTTTAGGTTAATTTTTTGAAAGTGAAAATGATAAGTTTTTTAGTGAAAATTATTCATAAAATTTAAGCATAACAGCGTTACGTTTCAATTTTAAGGAGGATTTGTAGCCAGAAAATTACCTTTTTTTAACTCGAATAAATTAACGTAAACAACTTCTAAGACTTTCCACTTTTCACTATCGTAAATTTATCTTTCAATCTCAAAAATGGTTTCTCAAAAAATTGATATGAAATCGAAGCCATCACAAATGTTAAAGCAAAAGCAATTGGATAACTCAACCAACTACTTTGATGATAAGACATTGAAACTTTTACACCAATAACAACTGCAATGGTATGATACATATACATTCCGTAGGAAATCTTACCGAGATAATCGAATACTGGATTTTCCAAATTAAGAATATTGTTTGGATTTTTGGCTAAATTCATTAAAATGAGCGTAAAAATCAAAGCATACACTTCTTGATTTACGCCAGGTAAATAAACGCCAAAGTAAAGCATTCCAACTAAAACGATATAAAGACCAATCTGAAAATTTCTATGAAAAATTAGCGATACTAATTTTGAATGTATGTAAAAATACGTAAAATACGCCCCAATTGCTCCCAAAATCATACAAGTCAATCGTAAAGATTTGATAAACTCATTCAAATACCTCCACCAACCTACTTCGGGCATATACAAAACCGTCAGCGAGCGAATCAGATAAATCGAAACAAAAAAGATAATCATCACCATCAATAAGCGTTTTGGCTTAGTCTGACGAATTACCCAAGGCCAAAAATAATAAAATTGTTCTTCTACACCAATCGACCAATTTTGTGACAAATACGGAATATGGTTAAAAACCCCTGTTACAATATTGGGCAGAATTAACACGTAAAGAATAATTTTCTCTGTTAAATTAATGCCAATTTGAGCGGTTTCTTCAGGAACATCAAGAAAATGAATTTGAGGTAACACAAAAAGCCCTAAAATAACCGTCAAAAAATATAAAGGCCAAATTCTGAGAACCCGTCGAATATAAAAGTTTCTAATATCAATTGTTTGAGTACGTTCTTTTTCAACAAATAATAAAGACGTTATCAAAAAACCACTCAAAACAAAAAACAAGAATACACCCAAAGGACCAATCATTCTGATAAATCGGGTGGCATACTGATGATTAACAAACCCAAACTTTTCTTTAAATTGTTCTATATGATGCACAATAACCCAAAAAGCTGCAATAAATCGTACACCATTGAGATTAGGAAAAAATAAAGAGTTTTTAGTCGAAGACATTGAGGTTTGTTTTTTCAGAGCTACAAAATTAAACGCTTTGTGGGCGTTTACCAAGAATTCGCTCGGTATTTAGGTAAACCTCTATAATATAGCACACCAAAATGATTAATTTATTTGCTAAAACTCCAACCTAATCAACACACTTTAGGCTTTTGAACAAAAAATTTTATAAACAAAATGACTCCATCGAATAACAAAACAACAGCCTAACAATCAACACATTACATATTTATTATTTATTTTAAACCACCTATTTTAAGTATAATACGGTATTCGATACGCTTTACCTCATATTGATAAACGATACCTCAAATATGATTAATTCGAATAGTGATTGAATGCAGTACAAAACATCATTCAATCTCAATTAAAATGGAAGTTTTGAGAAAGTCAATTGTTATATCCTAATTTTAAAAAACAGGAAAAAACCAAGAAATCATCAAGACAAATTTATATTTTTTCAAGATAGCTTTTGAAAGCAATCGTTTAGCGTTATTTTTGAATTTTAAATCGAACAATATACTCAAAAGGCAAATATTTTGCTGAAAGATTAAATTCCTATACAAAGAAAAATGGCAGAAATTATAACCATGCCCAAAATGAGCGACACCATGACTGAAGGTGTTGTGGCAGAATGGCTCAAAAAAGTTGGTGATGTCTTAAAACCTGGTGACGGACTATTAGCTGAAATCGAAACCGATAAAGCAACGATGGAACTTGATTTAGACGAAAGAATGGATTTGAGCAATTTTAAAGATTGCCGTCTATTATACATTGGTTTAGAAAAAGGTAAAGCTGTTCCTGTTGATAGTATCATTGCAATCATCGGTGAAAACGGAGAGGCTTATGAACACCTCCTTGGTGGTGCTTCAGCAACTCCTGCACCAGCAGCAGTTGACGCTCCAGTGGCGGCAGCACCTGCACCTGTGGCAAGTACACCAGCGGTTGATACATCTTCAATAAAAGCTGAAATCATCGGGATGCCAAAAATGAGCGATACGATGGAAGAAGGAACTTTGGTAGCTTGGCTCAAAAAAGTAGGTGATGTTTTAAAACCTGGCGATACTCTTTTGGCTGAAGTTGAAACCGACAAAGCTACCATGGAGTTTGAGTTAGATAATTTCTTAGATGTAACAAAATACAACCCTTGTACACTCTTATATATTGGTATTGAAGCAGGTAAAACCGTTGCAGTTGACCAAGTAATTGCAATTATTGGTGAACCTGGGGCTGATTTTCAAGCATTATTAAATGGAGGAACTCCAGCAGTAGCACCAGTTGCAGCACCTTCACCAACTCCTGCGGCAACAACAGCACCTGCACCCGTTACGACTCCTGCACCAGCAGTTGAAGCAGTAGCAGTAAGTGATGCAGATGGACGTGTTAAAGCATCTCCATTAGCCAAAGCTTTGGCAAAAGACAAAGGTATTAATATTGCCCAAGTGAAAGGTTCTGGAGAAAACGGAAGAATCGTTAAAGCTGACATTGATAATTTTGTTCCATCGGCAAAACCTGCTGAAGCTCCTGCAAAAGCAGTTTCAAATGCTGCACCTGCCGTTAGCGGTGTAGAAAGCTTTGAGGAAATTCCATTGACTCAAATGCGTAAAGCAATTGCAAGAAGTTTAGCTGATTCTCAGTCTACTGCGGTTGATTTCCAATTAACAATGGAAATTTGTATGGACAAAGCCATGCAAGCAAGAGAAGTAATGAACAGTGCTTCGCCAGTGAAAATTTCGTTTAA
>JAAFIU010000162.1 GCA_013298805.1 Cytophagales bacterium
GTAGGTTTGCATCTTGAAACCAAACTCATACTTACATGAAGTCCAAATTTTTACTATTATCCATTCTTTTTACCTTTTTGTCAATGGCAAATATCATTGCCCAAGACAGAATTCTTAAAGGTAAAGTAACCGAAAAAAACGGTTCTGCTCTCCCAGGTGTAAGCATCCAAATTAAAGGTACAAATCGTGGTACAACGACTGATGCCAACGGTCTTTTCTCATTGGGTTCTACCGACCCAAAATCAATTCTTACTTTTCGTTTTATCGGTTTTGCTGTACAAGAAGTGCTTGTTGGAACACAGACAAACATTGATGTGACTTTAGTCCCAGAAAATCAACAACTTCAAGAAATTGTGGTAACGGCTTTGGGTATCAAAAAAGAAGCTCGTTCCATTGGTTACACCACACAGGATGTGAAAGGCGAAGACCTTGTGAAAGCTCGTGAACCCAATCCAATTAACTCGTTGACGGGTAAAATTGCGGGTTTAACCGTTTCTCCGTCTGCTGAAATGTTGGGTCGTCCACAATTAACTTTACGTGGAAACTCTGACTTACTTTTTGTTGTGGATGGCGTACCTATCAACTCCGATACTTGGAATATTTCTTCGGATGATATTGAAACGTATTCTGTTTTGAAAGGACCAAATGCGGCGGCACTTTACGGTTTCCGTGGACAAAACGGAGCGATTTTGATTACTACTAAAAAAGGCTCAAAAGATAAACGTCAATTCCAAGTTGATTTTAATTCGAGTACGATGATTGAGCCAAGCTTTTTGGCAGTTCCAACTCGTCAAAGTGAATACGGTTACGGTGTCAATTATCAGTACGCTTACGGAAACAAGACTTACGATGAAGATGGTAAATATCGCCGTACAAACATCTGGGGGCCACGTTTTGAAGGACAAAATGTTCCACAATACAATTCTCCAGTTGACCCAGTGACGGGTATTCGTCAAGGAACACCTTGGAATAATGTTGGAAAAGACAACTATGCTCGTTTCATGGAAACAGGTATTGTTTCTACCAATAATATTTCACTTTCTGCCAGTGGAGAACGTTACGATTTACGTTTGTCAATCGCCAATAATTACCAAAAAGGTATGGCTCCAAACACTAAATTGAACATCAATAACTTCAATATTAATGCGGGTTACAACTTCACGGATAGATTAAGATTGGAAGGTAACATCAATTTGAGTCTTCAAAATGCCCCGAATATTCCAGAGCCAAGTTCTGGTCCAGAAGGTTACACGTATATCTTTAACGTGTATGGTTCAAGTAGTTGGGACATTGCTGACATGAAAGATTATTACAAAGCACCCCAAGGAAAACCAGGTGTACAGCAATATTACGCAGAATATGGTCGTGAGAATAACCCATATTTCATGGCTTACGAATGGTTGCACGAACACAAGAAAACAGACGTTTATGGTTACGCTAAATTAAGCTATAAAATCAATGATTATTTGAATCTTTCGGCAAGAACGCAAGTAACCACTTGGAATCAATTCCGTACTGAAAAGTTGCCATACTCGATGATTACCTACAAAACACCTGATTTAAGACAAGGTGATTATCGTGAAGACAGAAGAAATATGCTTGAGAATAACTCAGACATTTTGTTGAGTTTTAATAAACCCGTTACAAAAGATTTCACCATTGCGGCAATTGCAGGAGCGAATTTGAGAACTTATAGTTACAATTCAAGTTGGGCATCAACTGACTTTTTGATTGTTCCAGGCGTTTATGATTTTAGTAACTCGAAATATCCTGTAAAAGCCTATAATTATCGGGCAGATATGGAAGTTGCCAGTGCATACTACACGGCAGATTTTACCTACAAAAACTTGCTTACTTTGGCAACAACTGGTCGTGTGGATAGACTTTCTACTTTGCCAGCCGCCAACCGTAATATTTTCTATCCTTCGGTTTCGTTGAGTACAGTTGTTTCAGATTATATCAATCTGCCAAGAGCAATTTCTTTCATGAAACTTCGTGCTTCTTTTGCGAATGTAAAAGGTGGTTTAACACAATCAACGATTGGAACGGCATACTCAGCCGTAACTGGACAATCGCTTGCAGGTGGATTATTAGGTTATGGAAATGAAATCGTTTCTTCTTACGATGGTCCAAGTTATGATAATCAAAATTCATACAACATCAACACTTCAATCTACAACAATACACCGATTGCCAATTACTCAGGAACAATTGCAAATCCAGCTTTACAGAGTTTCTCGGTAACTTCTTATGAGGCAGGGTTTGATGCTAAATTCTTAAAAAATCGCTTGTCGTTGGATGTAACCTACTTTACATCAATCAATGGGCCACAAATTTTCCCATTGCCAGTAGCATCTTCTTCAGGATATTATGCACAAACAATCAATGGGGTTACGACGCAAAAGAATGGTTGGGAAGTTGCTTTGAACGGTTCGGTATTAAAAAATCCAAACGGTTTAAACTGGAATGTTTTAGCTAATTTCTCGACTTATAAAGAGACATTGAAAGAAATCTACGGTGGCGAAACAAGCATTTATTTATCAGGTCCAGACCACGTATTCAACATTGGAGACCGTTTAGACGGCTATTATGACTACAAATATTTGAGAAATAGCGAAGGAAAAGTGATTTATTCTTCAAACGGTGTGCCATTAGTTCCTCCAACGGGAACAAACAATAAGCAATTATTGGGAAATACAAACCCCGATTTTGTGTGGTCATTCAACAACAAATTCTCTTACAAAAACTTCAATTTTAGTTTC
This sequence comes from Cytophagales bacterium, assembly GCA_013298805.1. Classification (GTDB taxonomy): domain Bacteria; phylum Bacteroidota; class Bacteroidia; order Cytophagales; family Spirosomataceae; genus Arcicella. Next base: position 2,763 of record JAAFIU010000162.1, read on the forward strand.
CAATTAGACGGACGTGTTGGCGGAGTCATCAACGACCGTGTTTGGGCGTATCAATCAAATTCAGGTACAGCGATGGAATCAGTTACGGGTGCTTTGGGTGATGCTCGTTTGAAAGAATGGCAAAGTACCGCTTTGGGGACAAAAACCGCTACGCCAGCTTATGTGGGTGACGGTGTGGTCGTTTCAAGCGGAACAATTAAATATGATGGTGCTGGAAATATTAGCAACAACGGTGAATTATCGTTTGCTCCAAACACAAAAGCCGTTACTGTTCAAAGTTATATGCAAGGTGTTTACAATACTTTCCAATACGGCGAGCCTTATTTGATGAGCAAAACCTACATGAAATTGCGTGAAATCATAATCGGTTACAACGTTCCTGCTAAATTCTTGGCTAATAATAAATTTATCAGAAATGCCTCTGTTTCATTGGTTGGACGTAATTTATTGTATTTCGCTGAACGTACTGACTTCGATTTAGACCAGTATGGTGTTGGTTATAGTGCTTCAAGCAGAAGTACCCAAAAAGACCCAGGTTTGCAGTCAGCTACTACTCGTCGTTACGGTATTAATATTAGCTTGACATTTTAATTAACATTTACCGCAAAGACACGAAGACGCAAAAGATAGTTATTACAATTAAGTTGGATTTCAGATTCTTAGAAGATAAAATTTTAAGCAATTATTCTTGAAAAACACAATAAAAACCTTTGCGACCTTGCGTCTTTGCGGTTAAATTAAACATACATTCAACATGAAAAGATATTTCAAAAAACTATTCATCATCCTTCCAATTTTGGTTGCTACTACCAGTTGCCAAAACTATGATGACCTTTTACCAAACCCCAATGTTGCCAGTGAAAGCAAGACTATTCCACCCGAATACCTTTTGGGAAGAATCACATATGATATGTATGTAGGCGGTGGCGTAGTGGATGGGCGTGCGGGTAGAGTTTCGGAAGAGCCATTTGAACAAGCTCACCGTTGGAATCAATTTATCGTTTCTAACAATTTATACTACGGTGGCAAAAACACTTACGATTGGTCGGTAACGGCAACGCCTTATGGAATGTTGAAAAACGTCATCAAAATGGAGGAACAAGCCTACAAAACATTAGGCACAAAAACCAATGCTTACGGTGCAGTAGCCAAGTTTATGCGTGCTTACACGGCAGTTTGGTTGACCCAAAGAGTTGGTGATATTCCGATGAGTGAAGCAGGACAAGGCATTGATAACCTTACACCAAAGTATGATTCGCAGAAAGATGTTTACAAAAACGCTTTACAATTATTGGAAGATGCCAATGCTGATTTCACAACTTTGATTGCCAATACTACCAATGCCAGTGTTTTAGCAGGTGATATTTTATTGGGGAATGACATCAAAAAATGGCAAAAAGCGGTAAATACCTACAAATTGAGAGTGTTGATTTCTTTGAGTAAAAGAGCTGATGATACCGCAGATTTAGGAATTAAACAAAAATTTGCGGACATCATTAACAACCCAACAAAATATCCATTGATGGGAAGTAATGCTGATAACATGACTTTTACTTTCAATTCGGCTTACAATACTTATCCGCATACGCCAAAAGATGGTAATAATAACTACCAAAATATTGGCTCAACGTATTTGAAATTGACCACGGCAACCGAAGACCCACGTACTTTTATTGTGGCAACGCCTGCTCCTGCTGAAATCACGAAAGGCAAAAAAGTAAGTGATTTCACGGCTTACGTAGGTTCAGATATGTCGGATGCCATTGCGGATTTATTTACTAACTCAACGGCTGGAAAGTATTCTTTCACCAATTTCAACCGCTATTATGGTTCGGTTGTTGGACCAGAATCGTATATTTTAATGGGTTATTCAGAAATGAATTTCAACATTGCGGAAGGAATTAATCGTGGTTGGGCAACGGGTGATGCCGCTTCATATTACACAAAAGGAATCAACGCTTCTTTAGCATTCTATGGCTTAACAGAAGGAGCAACTTTAACAATCGGAGATTTGACGGGCAAGACTTTAGGAACGGTAAATGTGTCCTTAAAAAATTTCTTGAATAATACCAATGTCGTTTATAAAGGCAATAATACGGATGGTTTAGAACAAATTTTGAATCAAAAATATGTATCGTTTTTCCAAAATTCTGCTTGGGAAGCCTTCTATAATCAACGCCGTACTGGTTATCCTAAAACGTTTATTACTTCGGGTGGTGGTATCAATTCAACAGGAAAAGTTCCTTCTCGTTGGCAATATCCAGTGGACGAATCTACTTACAATACCACAAATTACACTACGGCTTTGAGTCAGTTTGGTGGAAAGGACGATATTTACAGTCCGATGTGGTTATTGAAATAACTATCTCTAATCTGTTACTGTACAAGGGGACTTCAACTTGAAGTCCCCTAATTTTATAATGAGACAATCTTTATTTTTTACGGTTTTTACCATGATGAGTTTTTTATCTAAAGCTCAAATAATGCCCCAATCGTATCCCAAAACGGTAAATTATTTTAGCATTGTGCATCCGTTAGTCACCGTTTATGAAAACGAAACGGTTTACAACTTCGCCAATGAATATACCGTTGGTTTTCCTGTTGGCATAAATATGCTAAAAAGCGACCATTTCGGTTTCAGTTTTGAAATTACGCCATTTATTCGAGCGTCGGGCGGTAGTAGCAAAGTATCAAATGTCTTGTTTCACCCAGGTATTATGTTTCGCAGAAAAAATGGGTTTACCATTACCAGCCGTTTGGCATTTGAAACATCTGGGCGGTACGGAGCAACTGCCGTTTTTAGTAAAGTCATCGTAAAGACTCCTCAGTACAATTATTTTATAGCCGTACCTGTACCATTTCGCTTTGGAAATGACCGCCCTGCTTCATTTGGAGCGGGTTTACAGGTAGGCATCACATTTTAAAATAAAAGTTTATCATGAAAAAAATATTCATACTTTCGTTCCTTTTTCTAACTCAAATCAATCTTTTTGCCCAAGATAGTTCAATCGTTTTTAATTCAAAACGCCAAATAAAATTAGAAGGAGGCAGTAATTTTAGAGATTTAGGAGGCTATCCAAATACAGAAGGCAAAACCGTAAAATGGGGGCATATTTATCGTTCGGCAGATGTGAGTAAATTATCGGATAATGACTTGAAAACTTTATCAGATTTACATTTAGCCACCGTTTGCGACTTGCGTGGGCCAGATGAATTAAAAACAAATCCTGATAGATTACCCGCTGGTATTCAGTATATCAACTTACCCGCAGGAAGCGAAAACACAAAAGTAAGCATGAATTATGCAACGATAAATCGTGATTCGATGATGCTTTCATTTTACACAAAAACAGACCATTTGAAAGCAAAATACAAGCCAATGTTTGACCAGTTATTAGCTCTTCCAAACGATAAATCCTTGATGTTTCATTGTACAGCTGGTAAAGACAGAACAGGTATGGGGGCGGCCTTAGTTCTCTCGGCTTTGGGCGTTTCAAAAGATTATATAATTGCTGATTATGCCGCAACCAATGTTTATTGGAAAGATACTCGTGAAAAAATGATACAAGGAATGATGAAAACTGGAATGGCGGAAGCTACTATAAAATCAATGTTAGCGGCTAATCCAAAATATATTGAAACATTTTTAAATACAATTGACGCATATTACGGTTCAATGAAACAATTTCTTGAAGTCGAAATGGAATTAACGCCTGAAAAAATAGTTCAACTTAAAAAGCACTATTTGCTATGAAGCAGATTAGATAGGTTCAATTATAATTATTGCAATGCTGTAGTACAAGTAAGACACTCATTCAGTTTGAGTGTTCTTCCAAATTTTAACTGTAACATTCTAAATAAACAGATTAATGATGTGATTAGTGAAAAGGTATAAGAATGATTGAAGAGCATTTGAGATAATCGTTACTTAAAAGGAAACCCGTCACTAAAATTCGTAGTGACGGGTTTATTTTATGCCATTAGGGTTTATCCGTGTCTATTTTTCAGGGTTCTCTTTCTGTATTTCTAATTTATAAAATACCCACCCAAAACCAATGACAAGGTGTAACATGACGATGGTGAAAATGACTGTTCCCATTTTATTTTTTTGAAATGCTACACGTTGAAACTCCAATTAATGTATAAAGTGGACAAAAACTCACAAAACTGGTCAATAAAAAAATACCAGATACCACCAATGCCACAATACCTAAAGTACCAGAAATGGTGTTGGTAAAATACAAACCTAAGGCAATAATCGCCACAATAATACGGATAATGCGGTCGGTGCCGCCCATGTTCTTTTTCATGTTTTTAGTTTTAAGGAGTTTTGTTTTACTTATTTTGTAATGCTAAAATAATATTTTGTTTGTCCATAAATCCTGTATTTGACCATACTTTTTGCTTATTTTTATAAAGACTCAAAGTTGGTAAAGCATTTATTTTCAATTCTTTACATAATTCTTGATTATCGTCTGCATTTATCCGAAGTATGACAACTTTATCGGCATTTTCCTTGGCTATTTCATCCAAAAATGGCTTCATTTTTTGGCAAGGTCCACACCAATCAGCATAAAAATCTACCAAAACTAATTTGTCTGATTTTAATCCTTCTTCAAATTTTGCCATGCTCATTCCTTCCTGTTTTAGGATTTGGGCATTTGTTGTTTCTGGTTGGGCTTCCGAACGCCATTGCATCATTCCACCGTCAAGTTCATAAACTTGTGTAAAACCTTCTGAACGCATCTGACTTGCCGCCGAGGAGCTTCTTCCACCACTAAGACAATATACAAAAACGGGTTTTGATTTGTCTAATGAAGCAATTTTTTCACTAAAATCATTACCATTCCAATCAACATTTTGAGCATTGGGTATATGACCTTTTGAAAACTCATCGGGCGTTCTCACATCTATAATTGGAGCATTCGGCAATGCTTTCATTTTATCGGCAAAGGCTTTTGCTGATAAAACGATATCGTTATTTTGGGTATTTCCACTTTTGCAATTATTAAGCAAAACAGTAAAAGTTAGCCCCAGAATTATCAAATAATATTTCATAAAAACAAATTAAACATTTTGACTATGTAACGGGTAAATAATAAGCGGGTCTAAGGCTATTTGGCATATAATTTTCTCGCCATTGATTGAACAAAATCCGAGATAAAATAACCAGTAAGCATTCCATAAGGTATCATTACTTGCCAGTTAGACTGGATAATACATTTGCCTGAAGCACAGCCGACATCTTTCCAATAAAAATATCCGCCAATCCCTCCTAAAACTACCCCAAAAACTATCCATTTATTCTCATTTAACTTCTTCATAATCAATGTCTTTAGTTTGAGAATTGTCAATTTTTTTATTATCAGGAATAGTACATCCTCCTGAGCCACAACAGCCAATATTCATCACGGCTTGATAAACAAAAAATGCCCCGAAAAGCCCAAATATTGGTTGGTGGTCGGTGAAAGCGGTGTAAATAACCCATAAGCCCATTCCCAAACGAAGGATTCGCATGAAATCCCAATTTTTTAGTATTGTTGTCATTTTCGTGTTGATTAATATGGCCATCTCATCAGTCCACCCGAGAGGTTATAAAGACTTTCAAATCCTGCATTTCCCATCAATTTACAAGCACTTCCGCTACGGTTTCCACTTCTACAATACACAAAATAGGTTTTGCTTGTATCAAGTTCCGCAATTTTTTGCGTGAAGTTGTTGCTCATTGCATCAATATTGATTGCTCCTTTTATCGCATTCTGCTTGAATTCAGCGGGTGTTTTTACATCAATAATTATGGCATTCGGTGTTTCGCTGATTAAAGTATTGAAGGTAAAAGCATTTACATCTTCGTAATTCTTCTTGGTTTTAAAAAAATCGAACATAATATATATTGTTTAGTATTTTAAATTTATGATGTAAAGTTCCGTTTTTATGAAGCCAATGTATGTGATATATGTTACAAAGTGGAATTACTTTTTGAAAAATAATTAAGCTGAAAATTAAAACCCTGACAGATTTTATCTACTGTCGGGGTTTTATAGACTGCGACATAACTTATTAGAAGTAAAATTTAGTGATTCGGCTCAACTTCCCGAAAGTTTTAAACTTTCGGGAAGTTCTTATTCCAATAAGTTATGTCATTCTCTATAATAGCTTCATTCATTTCTGAGGAATATTACAATAAAGTCGTCGGGCAAACATATTCAGTAATAGGTAGTTTTTCATTCAATTTTATTGCAACAAATCCTCCTGCAATATCAACTAAATTATGAAAACCATGTGATTTTAAAATTGAAATAGCAATCATAGAACGATACCCCCCCGCACAATGAACGTAATAGGTTTTATCGTTTTGAATTTGTGACATACTATCATTCAAGAAATCAAGTGGGAGGTTTTCAACTCCCAAAACGTGTTCTGAGTCATACTCACTTTTCTTACGCACGTCCAAAACATTTAAAGTTGGGGTTTCAAGAAATAGATTCGCAAATTCATCCGCTGAAATAGACTCAACGCTATCAATATCTTTCCCTGATTTTTTCCAATTATCGAAGCCTCCTTTCAAATAACCAATACAATTGTCATAACCAACTCTGGCTAAACGAGTAATGGTTTCATTCTCTTTATCTTCGTCGGCAACCAATAAAATTGGTTGTTTTAAATCCGTAATAAGTGTCCCAACCCATGTGGCAAATTGTCCATCAAGCCCAATATTAATGGCATTGGGTACGTATCCTTTTGCAAAAACCTGAGCATCTCTTACATCAATAATTAAGGCATCGGTTTCGTTGGCGGCGGCCTCAAAAGCATCGGGCGACAATGCCTGAGAACTTCTTTCCATCACTTCATCTAAATTTTCATAGCCTTTGATATTCATCAATACATTTTGTGGAAAATAACTTGGCGGTGGTACTAATCCCGTCAAAATTTCTTTGATGAATTCTTCTTTTGTCAAAGCTGGATTTAAAGCGTAATTAAACTTCTTTTGATTGCCCAATAAATCAGTTGTTTCTTTGCTCATTTTTTTGCCACAAGCACTACCTGCTCCGTGATTTGGATAAACAATAAGGCTATCATCTAATGGCATAATTTTGTTACGAAGGGACTCGAAAAGATGACCCGCCAACTTCTCTTCGGTCAAATCACTGATGACGTGTTGGGCTAAATCGGGGCGACCAACATCACCGATAAATAGCGTGTCTCCCGTAAAAATGGCGGTTTCCTTTCCATTTTCATCCGACAATAAATAACACGTTGACTCCATTGTATGCCCTGGCGTATGTAAAGCTTTGATAGTGATTTTTCCTACCTTAAATACTTCTTCGTCTTTGGCAATATAGGCAATATAGCTGGGCTGGGCAGTTGGACCAAAGACAATCGTTGCTCCTGTTTTATTAGAC
>JAAFIU010000368.1 GCA_013298805.1 Cytophagales bacterium
AACAAAAAAATGAACTTCGATTTGTCTATGTTTTGCCTCATTCAGAAACAAAAGCTTTAGTTGAATTTACCATTTTTTCTGACAATCTTATTAGTGATTTAGAGTATGAATATTATCTAAAAAAATACATCGAAGAAACCCTAAAAGTGGGAGAATATCAAATAAAACCTGAAGAATATCAAATTTCTGAAACTGAATTTGGCATCGTTCCAATGTCGGATGAACCACACGAAGGTTCTCCCATGCCCAAGGTCATCCGTATTGGTACGTCGGGTGGATATGTGAAGGCTTCTACGGGTTATAGTTTTCAGAGAAGTCAACGTTTTTTACAGCGATTGGTCAAATCATTGGAGCAAAATATGGACATCAAAAATGGCATGATACCGAACCACTGGAAAGGCTTTTTAGACACTGTTCTTTTAAATGTGATGTTGAAAAATAGAACGCCCCAAGATGAAATCTTTACCCGATTATTCAAATACAATAAACCGTCTCAAGTATTAAAGTTTTTAGATGAAGATACCTCATTTTTTGAAGATATTGCCTTGATTCACACCGTTCCTAAGCCTCCCTTTATCAAAGCTGCTTGGAGTATTTTAAAGAAGAAATTATTTTGATGTAGTTTTAATTCAAGAAAAGAGGTTATTTGTCTATAAAGTTGGTAGATTTAATGTGAAAATAGTTGACAAAAAATGATGTTATTATCTAAATTATAAGGCTTATAAAGATATTTTATCCATAAAATCGCCATTTGACAACCCAAATTGTCAAATCAAAATATTCCTTTTAAATTTGTGCATTATTAGATTTTTCATATTTCATAAATTATAAATAATGGCATATCTTTTCACCTCTGAGTCGGTATCGGAAGGACACCCAGACAAAGTATCAGACCAAATTTCAGACGCATTAATTGATAACTTCATGGCGTTTGACCCTTCTTCTAAAGTAGCTTGCGAAACCCTTGTAACAACTGGATTAGTAGTTTTGGCGGGTGAAGTAAAAACAAAAACCTATCTTGATGTTCAGGCAATTGCCCGTGAAGTTATCCGTAAAATCGGTTATACGAAGGCTGAATATATGTTTGAAGCTAATTCTTGCGGTATTATTTCAGCTATTCACGACCAATCTGACGACATCAACCAAGGTGTTGATAGAGTAACTGCGGATGATTTTGAATCAAAAGCTAATGCACAAGGAGCTGGTGACCAAGGAATGATGTTCGGTTACGCAACTCGTGAAACTGATAATTATATGCCTTTGGCTTTGGATTTGGCTCATGCTATCTTGAAAGAAATGTCAGAAATTCGTAACAACGAACCTGCATTGATTGGATACCTTCGCCCAGATGCAAAATCTCAAGTTACTATCGAATATTCTGATGATAACGTTCCTCAAAGAATTGATACCATCGTTGTTTCAACACAACACGATGATTTTGACCAAGATGAGGCAATGTTAGCAAAAATTAAAGCAGACATTATCAATATTGTTATTCCAAGAGTAAAAGCTAAATTGAAGCCAGAGTTACAAACTCTTTTCAATGATGCAATTACTTATCATATCAATCCAACTGGAAAATTTGTAATCGGTGGCCCTCACGGAGATACAGGTTTGACAGGTCGTAAAATTATCGTTGATACTTACGGTGGAAAAGGTGCTCACGGTGGTGGTGCATTCTCTGGAAAAGACCCTTCAAAAGTTGACCGTTCGGCGGCTTATGCAACTCGTCACGTAGCGAAAAATGCAGTAGCGGCTGGTCTTTGTGATGAAATCTTGGTTCAAGTTTCTTACGCAATTGGTGTGGCTAAACCATGTGGTTTGTTCGTAAACACTTACGGTACGGCTAAAGTTGGTTTATCAGATGGAGAAATTGCTCGTAAATTAGAAGAAGTATTTGATATGCGTCCTTATGCCATCGAACAACGTTTGAAATTACGTAACCCAATTTACTCAGAAACAGCCGCTTACGGACACATGGGACGTAAAAATGAGGTTGTTACTAAATCTTTCAAAGGCCCAGACGGAACAGTGAAAGAAATTGAAGTAGAACTTTTCACTTGGGAAAAATTAGATTTCGTTGATGCAGTGAAAGCTAAGTTTTCTTTATAAGAAATAGGTTTTAGTGGTTTGGTTTTAGGTGTTAGCTAAACACTAAAACCAAACACCTGACATATAAAAAAGGGTTGCTATCGTCAGATAGCAACCCTTTTTGGTATGTTAGAGAAATGATTTCTCCAGATTAACTCTCCATCGCCATAGTTACTAAAACGTTTCGAGTTGGATTAACTTTTTCTTGAATTTTATCTTTGAATTTTTTTAATTGAACTTTTAATGCTTCAATGGCAATGTCCATTGCTTCTTCAAAAGTAGAGGCTTGTTCTTTCACAAATAAGGTAGCCCCAGGTAAACTAATTTTCACTTCTAACATTTTGCTTCTGACCCTCTTGGTATCTCCTTTGTCTAACCTTAGAAAAACCTCACCACCAGTAATTCGGTCATAAAACATATCCAATTTATTAAGTTTTGATTGGATAAACTCTAACAGCTTCATGTCAGCGTCAAAGTGAATTGAATGCACTTGTAATTTCATACGCACTCTTTGTTTAGATTGATAGAATAATTAACAAAGATTATTGCCCTTTGGAGCAGTTCTTCGCATAGACTTGCGATTACTTATTTCTTGTTTGAATATCTACGAGCAATTCACAAAAAAAATGTAGATAGGAAACCCAAAACAAGGAATATCAAATTCATCGTCAAAGAACTCTCCGATTTTGTCATAAAAACCCTGTCTAAAAATAACAAGGTCTGACAATGTTTGGGCGTTTTCTTAAATGAATTTATAGATTATTTTTGTATTATCCTAATGTTAAATACACATTCTTTGAAAAATCAAAGTCAATATTCCGACAAATAAGCGTTATAATGGTAGAAAACTTAGAAAAGTACAAAATGAGGTGAAATGTCAATTTAATACTTGTGATACTTTGGGTTTTGTAGATAAAACTAAATAATCCTGTATATTTATATTCTCAAAAATACTTTGAACTTGAGCCAAGTTTTTACAAATATCAATCTCCAAACGTATTACGATACTAAGCGTAAGAAAATACGGGTACGTCCAGTAGAAGGGCAAGGTATTCCATTACTTTGTGTAAGTTGTTCAAAACAACAACGCCAACAAATGCAACTCGGCACAGTATTTAAGACAGATGTAAGACTTATTGAATCTGAAAAACGAAAACCATATTTGATGGCGGGTAAGAAAATTTTGGGGCAATTAAGTTTGTTTTGAAGTTATTTTATTCATCTATAAAATGAACCTGTTTAAACTTTCTCTTTCGTCTAAAACTAAGTCTTTTAGAATCCTTTAAATCAAAATTTTATCACCGTAGCTCTGCTATGCTTCAAAAATTTCAGTTTAAAGACTTCAAAAATACAATACTTTATATCTCAAAACAGAAAGTTTAAACAGATTCAATAATAAAAATGAATTTCTCTCTTCAAATTGCCCTTATATTTTAAAATTATCCCACCATTTTCAGAATTGTCTCTGAAATTCTATCCTAAAACCATAAATTTTCCCGAAATTTACTTTTTAATTTTTTTTCGCCGTTGTCTGACTATGCGTTCCAGACTATGCGTCCCAGCATACGTACAGACAACCGCAGTATTCACTCCAAAAAATGTCCGAAAAAATAATAATTCTTGATTTTGGTTCACAAGTAACTCAATTGATTGCTCGCCGTGTTCGTGAACTTAATATTTACTGCGAAATCCACCCGTTCAATAAAATCCCAACTATCGACGAATCTGTAAAAGGAATTATTCTTTCGGGAAGTCCTTG
>JAAFIU010000250.1 GCA_013298805.1 Cytophagales bacterium
ATACACTCTCTCGTAAGAGATTTTCTACCTGCTCTTGTGTGAATTGATTTGTGCCATCAATACGAGCTAACATGGGTACCGTCATGGCGGCTATGGCGTTGCCATTCATATCCAAAATGGGAAACGAAATGGCGTGAAGTCCTGCGTATTGCTTACTTTGGATGGAAGCAAAACCTTTTACCATTATTTCTTTTAAGCTATTTCTAAAGGCTTCTACTTCCGTGTCAGATTTGTTTGGAAGGCTTTCTTTAATCCTGATTTCTTTGATAACAGGGTCTTGAAAAGCCAATAAAACTAAACCAGATGCCGATGGAGCAACCTCAATTTCAGAACCCACACGAGTCATAAACCCAAGTCCATTTGGAGGTTGAATAGCCGCTACAACTGTCTGAACACCATTATTATACACCCTCAAATCGCAAGGAAAAGAGACTAATCTCGAAAGCCCTTCCATAATCGGAAGTGCTTCTGTTAACAAGCGATAAGTAGGTGGATGAAAATGGGATAACTGAAATAACTTAGACGTAATGGTATAAGTATTAGCGTAATTGGCAACATAATTTCGCTGTACCAAACAGTTAAGCATTCGATAAATTTCACTCAAATTTCGCCCTAACTTGCTGGCAATTTCTTGTTGTGTTAATCCATTTTCACTCTGACACAATACTTCTAAAATATCAAGTCCTTTCTCTAACGCTGGAGCTGAATAAGGTAAATTGGAAATCATTTAATTAGGAATTTTTAATTAGGAATCATTTAGTTAGGAATTAGGAGTCATTTAATTAGAAATTAGGAGTTTTCAGTACTTCGTACAACAGTACTAATTCCTAATTCTTAATTTACCATTCCTAATTCTTATTCATTTTGACTTTCATTGTTTTTAATATCGAGCCTACAATCTTTAGTACTTCTTCACAGTCAGACAAAAGCGAATCGGCATGAGACTTTTCAAAATAATCAGTATCTCTTAAAAGTCGTATCCAATATGAAGTTTCTCTTGCCTCTTTATAAACAATATTTAATTTAGCATAAAAATCTTTTTCAGATTGTCCGCCTATTGCTTCTTCTGTATTTGCACCAATTGAAGTTCCGCTTCTCAGCAATTGCTTCGACAAGACAAACTCTTTTTTCTCATTAGTCAAATATTGACTAGCCTTTACAATTCTAATAGCGAAAGAGTAGGTCTTACTTTGTAAAACATTGTCAGTTTTCATAACACATTATTCAATTAGGGGTTATATAATTAGAAATTTTTATTCTCCTAATTTCTAATTAAATACTTCTAAATCCAAATTGAAAACTCCTGATTCCTAATTGAAAACTCCTAATTCCTAATTGGATATTTCCTAATTGTTTAAAGCCCAATCTGATGCACCTCAATGATATTTCCATCTGGGTCATAAAAAAAGATTTGATACCAGCCTGCCAACGCCCATTTTCCATAATCAGCATAAGGAATATTTTGAGCCTCTAATTTCTTTTTAAACGCTTCTATGTCGTCCGTTCTAAAACAGAAATGACCATTTTGGATTGGATTGATAGGCATATTCATGCGGAATGCCGTAGTATGGTCTTTTTTAGTAATATGAAATTCTACTTCACCGTCTGTCAAAAATTCTACCTGCCCATCATAACGGTTTACAGTGTCTTCTGTCGTCAAACCATGTTCCTCATCTTGAAGCTGATTTAAGTCAAAAATAGATTTGTAAAAATTAGATAATCTTGGCACATCCTCCGTACAAAGATTCATGTGATGATACTTAAATTTCATTTTTTATTGCTTTTAAGAATTAAAATATATTGCAAATATGAAAACATGTTTTCATATATAAAAATATAATTATACTTTTGTTAGAAATTATATCAGTAAACATATTTATATATGCAAGATTACCTTTCAGCATCTCCCATAAAATCCAAGGAACTATGCAGTTTGACAATGGTTCGGCGTGTGGCTGCCATGTTAGATTTAGAAACGCAATCATTTTCTGAGGGTGATATTCTTCCGAAGGGTTGGCATTTTTTTATGTTGGCTGGCGAAACTCGTAAATCTGAATTACGTAATGATGGCTTTCCTGGCTTGGGTGTGCCAATTCCAAATCTTGGACTACCAAGACTCCTTTTAGGTGGTAGAACAGTAGCATATCATGGAGAAATTGTGATTGGTTCGATGATAGAAAAAAGTAGTTTTATTAAAAGTATCACCGAAAAAACAACGAAAAATGGACAAATGGCAATTGTAACGCTTCAACATGAATTACGTCCTATTTTAGATTCAAATCCTGCCATAATTGAAACGCAAACTTATATTTTGAAGGAATTAGGAATGAGGAATGAGGAATTAGGAATGAAGAATCGTGAATTAAAAATTCCTAATTTAAAACTTCCTAATTCTATCATTCCAGACGAAACTCTCTTATTTCACTACTCGGCTTTGGGATTTAACTCTCATAAAATTCATTTAGATAGAAATTACACGCAGCAAGTAGAAGGTTTGCCTGATTTAGTTGTAAATGGTGGCTTGGCTACGCTATTGATGACTGAATTTTTGCGAAAAGAAAAAGGCGTTGACCTAAAAGCAATCAAAGTAAAACATATTGCTCCATTATATTGCAACCGCCCTTTAAGATTGGATTATGAAAATGGCGAAGGGAAAATTTATGATGATAATGATGAAGTAGCGGTTCAATATGAAATTAATTAGGAATTTAAAACTCCTAATTCCTAATTAAAAATTATTAATTCAAAAAATATGTTTGAACCTTTAAAAAACATAAAAATACTCGACCTTACCTCGGTTGTAGTTGGCCCTTTAGCTACGTGGCGACTGGGACAATACGGAGCGGAAATCATTAAAGTCGAAAACCCATCGGGCGATTTGATGCGTGGCTTGGGTGGGATGTCGCCAACTGGGCAACATTCTGGAGCGTACTTGCACCTCAATCGAGGAAAAAAGAACATTTGTCTCGACCTAAAAAAAGAAGGTGGACAGCAAATTATTCAAAAATTAGTTGAATGGTCAGATGTGATTGTTGCCAATATGCGACCCGATGCTTTGGAGCGTTTGGGTTTAGATAGCCAAACGATTCGAGCAAAATATCCCGAAAAAATTTATTGTTTGATAACCGGATACGGCACAGATGGCCCCTATTCGGGATTGCCAACTTACGACAGTGTTTTGCAAGGTGCTTCGGGCATTGCAGGACTAACGATGGTACGTGACGGAAAACCTTCGTATGTACCCATGTTGATTTGCGACCATGTGGTAGGCGAAATAGCGGCAGGTTCAATTATGGCAGCCTTGATACAACGTCAAAATACAGGCACAGGAGCAAGCCTTGAAATTCCGATGTTTGAGACCATGTCAGCTTTTGTATTACAAGAACATTTAGCTCAACAAAGTTTTCAGCCTCCCGTTGGCATAGCAGGCGATTTGAGACTTTTAAGTCCTCATAATCAGCCGATTAAAACAAAAGACGGTTATATTTCTTTTACTATCAACACAGATACTCAGGTGAAAGCCTTTCTGAAAATAACAGATAGAGCCCAATTACTCAACGATGAACGATTTGCCACGGTTGCAAGTAGAGCAAAATACGTTTCAGAATGGTTTGAGATTCGTGGGGCTGCATTGGATAGCAAAACAACCGAAGAGTGGCTTGAAATATTCCGCAAAGTTGATTTACCAGCCATGCCTTGCCATACGCTTGAAACATTAACCGAAGACCCACACTTAAAAGCGGTTGAACTCATTGATTTTGAAAACCATCCAACAGAGGGAAAAACCGCTGTGATTCGCTCAACCATCCAAGTCGATGGAGAATATCCTTCTGCTCGTTCAGGGGCTGTTCCGAAGGGATGGGACACAAATGAAATTCTCAGCGATTTGGGGTATTCAGCTACTGAAATGGAAAATCTTTTAATCGAAAAAGCAGCAATTAACTATGAAAAATAATAAGTATAATTTTCTCCAACTCGAAAATAAAGTTTGTATCATCACAGGTGCAGCATCTTTACGCAGTATCGGTTATGGAACGGCAGAACTTTTTGCAGCACATGGAGCTAAATTAGTGATTTTAGATTTGGCAATGAATGACCAAATAGCCAGTCAATTAACGAATCATATTGAAACACAAATCGGTAAAAAAACAGAAATTGTCTGTATCCAATGTGACATCAGCAATACAGCAGATTGCGATAATGCTATCGAAAAAAGCTTGGCTCATTTTGGTACAATTGATTGCTTGGTGAATTGTGCAGGCATTGTAAAATCAGAAGGAATGCTATCGATTACTGAACAAGATTATGATTTAATCATGGACGTAAACCTCAAAGGAACTTTCAATATTTGTAAAAGTGTCTTGAAAGTATTTGCAGAAAAACAAGCTGGTGTTATTGTCAATTTGGCCTCCTTGGCGGGTCAACGTGGTGGCGGATTAGTTGGTGGCTCGCATTATGCTGCTTCAAAAGGTGGCGTAATTAGTTTGACTCGTTCCATAGCCAGAGAATTTGCCTCGATGAATATTCGTGCCAATGTCATTTGTCCTGCCATGATAGAAACGCCCATGTTAGACGGGCTGACCGATGAACAATTGGATAATGTAATTGCTGGAATTCCTTTAAAACGAGTTGGTAAAACCTCCGAATTAGCAGGAGCTTGTCTTTTTTTAGCTTCCGACCTTTCAGGTTTTGTAACAGGTGCCACTATTGATGTAAACGGAGGAATTCATATTCATTAAGCCATGAAGAAAAAACTAAATCTTTTATGGCTTTTAGCCCTATCTGTTGGCTGTTCAAGAAGTAATTTAAGTCATAAACAGATAATGTCACGCCTAACAACCACAGAAGATAGGCTCGAAATTTTAAACCTTTTGGCTGGTTCAGCTTTTAGTTCTGATGTTGCTTCTGAATTGTATTGGACAAAAATGTTTACCAAAAATGCCACTTTTGACCGAGGTATCATGCAAGATAAAGGACGAGAAGAAATCTTAAAAATTGTAAATGCTCCAGAGCAAAAAATGGCAATTAAAGCGGGAATGACCCATTTAGCCATGCTTCCACATATCAAGCTCAAGGGCGATAGTGCTGTTGCCACAGGTTACTTACTCATTGTAATGCCTGACTCTACCGCCCCTCATGTAAAGCTTCCAGGCAAAGGTCTTTCTCCCGGTTTTTCAATATATCAAGTTACGGTAAATAAATACACACTTATACGAACTGCTGATGGTTGGAAAGTTACACAACGGATAGTAAGACCCATTTCTGCTGACGATGCTCGTGCTATTATTCGGGAGGAAATTGAGGGGGATAAATAAGTGGAAATCAAATTTAAGGAAAAGGAGAAAACTCCTTTCTCCTTAAATTATATTGAGAGAATTTCTATTTAAGTTTAAATAGATTCATTATTTGGTAATTGATATAAACTTAGTGTTTCTATGTGATAAATTTTGTCATTTAAAAGATTCCCCTTTTGATTAAAACTGAAATTCAAATATCTTCTTACCGTTAACTTACTCTAAAGTCTTTTTCGTACCACTTCATAAAGAATTACGCCTGTGGCTACGGATACATTGAGCGAGCCAACTCGTCCTGCCATTGGAATAGTGGCTAATTCATCAACTGAACGCAATAATTCTTCTGAGATGCCATCTTCTTCCGAACCCATAATGATAGCCGTTGGAACAGTGAAGTCAATATCATAAATATTTTTTGATAATTTTTCAGAACATGCAACTACTTGAATACCAGAATTTTGAAGATATTTTATTATCATAAATAAATTATCTTCACGACAAACTGGTAAAAAGTTCAATGCTCCCGAAGACGTTTTCATGGCATCGGCATTAATTTGAGCCGAACCTTTACTCGGAATTACAATGGCATGAACGCCAGTACATTCGGCGGTACGAGCAATTGCTCCAAAATTACGCACATCCGTAATACGGTCAAGGACAAGTAGAAGAGGTACTTCGCCTTTTTCATAAACATCAGCCACAACGTTTTCAAGTTTGGCATAATTAATTGCCGAAACAAACGCAATGACACCTTGGTGATTTTTGCGGGTAATTCTATCCAACTTTTCGGAAGGCACTTTTTGTACAGGAATTCCTCGCATACGAGCAAATTCTAACACTTCAAGGCTTCCTAATTCTCTCTGTACGAGTATTTTATCTATCTCTTTACCAGCACGAAGGGTTTCTAAAACCGACTGAATCCCAAACACAATATCCTTATTATCAGGTTTTGGTTGGTTAAAATAATTATTAAATGGCTTTTTATAACCCTCTGGTTTTTTGTATCCTTCTGGTTTATTTTCTGTTGTCATATCAGGAATCG
>JAAFIU010000036.1 GCA_013298805.1 Cytophagales bacterium
GGTTTAAAGTCTGACTTATATCAAATTAAAAGCCCTGTTCTGTTTATCGGAACAGGGCTTTTTCGTAAATTGAGGTCTGAAAACAAAATACATGACCATGAAACAGCATTTTAAATACCTATTTGTAACACTCATTTTTATTCAAACCTTCAGCCACTCTTTTACCACGAAGGCACAACAAGACCAAATGTATATTTCTTATCCATTTATGCCATTGAGTGTCAATCCTGCGTATGCAGGAAGTAGAGAGGTAATAAGCGTAGCAGGTATTTATCGTAAAAGACCCTTATTTAGTGCCTTAAATGTTGCCACTACTACTCAACAATATTTTAGTTTTGATATGCCTATCGCCCAAGATAAAATGGCAATTGGTTTTCAGGCATATAATGCAGGAACAGTTTTAGGAAACATCAATACAGGTGGAGTTTTAGGAAATTTAGGACTTTATGGTGATTTTGCTTATCGCATCACACTTCCCAACGATGGAAAACTTGCCATTGGTGTGCAAGTGGGCGTTACGCAAGTACCTGCATTTATTAGTACAAGTGGTGCGGGTGTAGGAAGTACTAATTTCAATTCGAGTTTGGGCGGAGGAATTTATTACAATAATGATGATGCCTATTTGGGAGTTTCAATGTTAAATATCAATGCAACAGATAGTTACAATCGTCCATTATTTGTAACAGCAGGTTATGTCTTTACCATTGACGATGATTTTAAAATTAAAACGGGAGCTTTAGTACGAAAGCAATCAACCAATATTGGTGGAAAAACCAGTATTGACTTAAACGCTACGGGCTGGATAAATGATAAATTTGGTATCGGTATTTGGTATCAAAATACAGGCTCTGACCTTTCGGATAAAGCCATTTTAGGTTCATTGCAAGTCCAACTCAAAAAGTTTCAAATTGGGTATGCCTATGATTTTGCGGGTACAAATTCTACCTCATTGGTCGGAAATGAAGGTTTTCACCAAATAATGTTACGCTACGAAATTGACGCTGGTAATGGCAAGTCGGGGGTGTTTAGATATTTTTAAAGACTTATACATTCCGCAAAATTCAGAATAGAACTTCTTGGGCTAAAATCTACCTTTGTGGTATAAAATTAGCTCAAGATGCTCGAAAATATTAATTGGCAAAACGCCACAGAAGAATTATCCGAAAAAGGTTTTGTAACCTTAAAATCTGTTCTTAATACAGTTCAGTGTGAAGAATTGGTGGCTCTCTACGAGAAGCCCATTTATCGTTCTACCATCAACATGGCTCGTTATCAATTTGGTTTGGGCGAGTATAAATATTTTAATTATCCCCTTCCAAATCTTATTCAAACCCTCCGAAATGATGTGTATCCGCATTTAGCCAAAGTGGCAAATCTTTGGATGAATGTCTTGAATATTAATACGGTATTTCCCGAAAACCATACGGAATTATTAGCAATTTGCCATGGACATGAGCAATTAAGACCAACGCCACTGATTTTAAAATATACAGAAGGCGGTTATAACACACTTCATCAAGATTTATACGGTGATATTTGGTTTCCCTTTCAAATGGTTATTTTTCTGAGCGAACCCAAACGAGATTTTACAGGTGGTGAATTTGTACTGGTGGAGCAACGTCCGAGAATGCAGTCAATCCCAATCGTTTTAACGCCAAATCAAGGAGATATTTTGATTTTCACGACTAATTTTCGACCCGTAAAAGGTACAAAAGGATATTATAGAACCAATATGCGTCACGGTGTTTCCAAGGTTCTTTCTGGAATTCGGCATACTTTAGGAATTATTTTTCACGATGCAAAGTAATTATCAATTATGATTAAACACTTAACGCTGTTTAACACAAAATTTGGTCGTTTAAGAGTTTTAAAGCAGCTCATAAATACCAAAGAAATTTCGATAGGAGGCAACTCAAAACTCAAAATTTACGGCACATTAAATTGTTCTTCGGGCAAGCGAATGAAAGTAGAAAATAGAATATTTTTTAAAGATGAATCAGAGGCAATTTTAGCAGGATTTCGTCCTTGTGGACATTGTATGCGAGAAAAG
The DNA here is from genome assembly GCA_013298805.1 of Cytophagales bacterium. GTDB lineage: Bacteria > Bacteroidota > Bacteroidia > Cytophagales > Spirosomataceae > Arcicella. The sequence continues at coordinate 2,051 of JAAFIU010000036.1, forward strand.
TATTTGATTTGGAAATCTTCAAACTAAAGAAAAATGAATACACAGCAACATATTGATTATCAGAGAATTGAACAGGCGATTCGATTCATTGAACAAAATTTCCAACGGCAGCCATCATTAAAAGAAATTGCCGAAAATGTTAATCTTTCGGAATTTCATTTTGATAGAATGTTCACCAAATGGGCAGGAACTTCACCGCAACGTTTTATGCGTTTCCTCACGAAAGAATACGCTAAAAATGTTTTGACCGAAACCAAAGATTTGTTAGATACCACCGTTTTGATGGGGCTTTCAAGTTCGTCTCGTTTGCACGACCTTTTTGTCACTTACGAAGCCATGACGCCCGCCGAATACAAACGAAAAGGAGAAGGATTGAAAATAGCTTATGGAACGCACGAAACGCCATTTGGTTTTGCATTTATCGCTACCACGGCTCGTGGAATTTTAGAATTAACTTTTCTTACTGAAAATCAAACTATCGATGAATTAATTCGTCTAAAAAATGAATTTCCTAAAGCGGAATTTGTTGAAAATCAAGAAGAAACGTCGGTATATATTAATCAGATTTTTGTTGAAAGTGCCGACCAAAAATCACTCAATTTGTTATTAAGAGGTACAAATTTTCAAATAAAAGTGTGGGAGGCTTTGTTGAAAATTCCTTCGGGAAGATTAGCCTGTTATGAAGATATTGCCCAATTAATTGATAAACCTACCGCCCAGAGAGCCGTCGGAACTGCTATCGGAGCAAACCATATTGCGTACTTAATTCCTTGTCATCGTGTAATTCAAAAAGTAGGAACAACTGGTAATTATCGTTGGGGAGAATACCGTAAAAAGGCGATTTTGGGTTGGGAAGGAGCGAAAAATGCTGAATAATAGAATCGCCAACTCTTTGAGAGTTGGCGATTCTGATTTCTCGTAACGCATAAATAAGGACGGCTTCGTTTTAAACGAAGCCGTCCTTGAATTTTTACTTCAAATTTTTCAAATAATCAATACTCAAAGGCACGTTTTCCATTTCATGTTCGCTTTCGTCTTCGATGAAATAATGCTTGATTCCTAATTTCTTTGAGAGCTTGAAAATGTTTTTCCAATCTGCCTGACCCGTTCCTAAAACTACGTCATTTTCAGCAGGAGTATGTCCCGAAAAATCGCCCACAACGCCTTTTTTCAAATCTTTTACGTGCATTAATTTCCAGCGACTACCGTATTTTTCGAGCAATTTCACTGGACTTCCACCACCGTGAAGTACCCACAAAACATCCATTTCAAAAGACACATATTCTGGATTTGTATTTTTGAAAATGTAGTCTAAAAGCGTACCGTTTTCGTAAGGACGGAATTCATAACCGTGCGGATGATAACAGAAAGTCAAGCCATTTTCTTTCAAAAACTTACCTGCTTTATTGAAAACGTCCACTGCTTTTTTAGCGTCTTCAAGCGTAAATTCATCGCCTTTATGCGGAATCCACGCACACATGACGTACTTCGCTCCGAAGATTTTTGCTTTCGTAACGATGTCCTGTGAGGTTTGTTCTAATTGCTCATAACTCGCTCCGATTGATGGAATAGCAATGCCACGAGCAACGCAAAGTTTCTTGTACTCTTCGTCACTTACGCCTTTTGCTCCACTGGTTTCAATTTCAGTAATGCCCATTTTCTGGATTTTGTCAAGCGTACCTTCTACACTGTTTGGAAAGTGATTACGAAATGTATATGCTTGAACACCAAAAGGATAATTGAAAAGCTTCTTGCTTTTTTGAGCAAAAGTTTCTTGAAATGTTGCGATACATAACAAGCAAATACTGAGGGTAATTAGGTTTTTTTTCATGGTATTTAGTTTATTTATTCAATCTGAAAAGCGAAATACGTACAAGTGCCTTTGCCTGTATTTCGGATGCCGTGCAAGTCATTGGACTGCAAGAAAATAATATCGCCCACTTTGGCATCGTACCAAGTACCATTGATGGTTTCTTGGGCTTGACTGGTGGCTTCATCCCCTTGACTATTTATCAAAAAAATGATTTCAGCCGCTTTGTGCGAATGGGCTGGGTGACTCATTAAGCCTTCATTCAAAGTGGTTGTGTGCATTTCAAAGCGTTTTGTCATCGCCGTTGGGCGATTGAAAAAGTCTTTTCTGCCACCTTTTTCGTGTGCTTTGAAGGGAATTTCGTCCCAATTAATCATCAGTGAACCTCCCGATTTTTTACCTCTTTCAATATCCGCAGGCTCATTGGCTTCGTATTGTAAAACGTAATAAGTTACGTTGGCATCGCTCGTGTTTTCAAAGCCTCGGTCTTCATTCGGAAGCATTAAAATTACGCCACCTGCCTTTATTTTTTTAGTCTGCCCTTCAATCGTAACGGTCAATTCTCCTTCTTTAATAATCACCATTTCTTCGTTGTCCTGCTTATGAATTGGCTTGAGCGAACTGTGCGGATGTAAAGTGGTGGCGTGCATTTTAAAGGACTTAAAAGAAGGCGTGGTTCCCGAAAAAATCTGTCGCTGTTCCACTTTTGGATTTTGCTTTACGGGTAAATCATTCCAAACATAAACCTTTGATTCAAGTACTTGATTTTGAGCAAAAAGGCTCATTTGAAACAAGAAAAAGAATGCAAAAAGAGACTGGTGCTTTTTCATTTTGAATCAGATTTATGTGAAATTATTTCTTAAAATTTCCCTTGTAAAGCTTCCAATGCTGCCGCCAAATAAACCATCGGAGCATTCCAATTAATAGCAATTTCGTTGGTTGAAAATGAGCAAGTTGCATCTAAAAATGACTCATCGGCAATTTTGGTTGTATAGCCTTCGCATTTATCTTGTTGCCCAGGATTTGGTCCTCCCGACAGCAAACCTGGCACTGGTTCAACAATTCCATCTGCTTCCGATGGTCGGTGGTGCGGAAACATCACTTGTTTGCTACCAAAACCCGTCAGAAATGAATAACCCGTGGCGTTTCTACCCAATAAATAATCTAAATTTCCCAAGGCTCCCACGAGATATTTTTTATCTTGACTGATTTGAAATGCTTGCAACAAAGCAATTCCCTGATTGGCAGCGTGCGAACTACTGCCCCACATATAATCTTTCGCAGACTTCCCCATTACAGTGTTAAATGCTTGGTTTTCAGTATTTAATAAAAGGTTGTTGGCGAAACCAATAAGGGTCTTTTTCAGATTTGGTAAATCATTTTTACCTAAATTAGTCAGTGCTTTTTCATTTCTAATGAGCGAATAATACGCTAACATTCTCACCTGATTCCAAGTTGGTAATTGCAAAGTCGTTTCGGGATAGAGATTGATCGCTTTGTAATAAGAATCGTCTTTGGTGGTAATGTAAAGTTCTGCCGAAGCCCAAATCCATTCATCGGCATCATTTCGGTCTTCGTAGCCACCTGTGGTAATATCTGGGTCGAAATTTTTGTTCATTTCATTTTGGCGATACACAATTGTTGGATTTTGTTTCGCCCAATTCCATGCTTTTACTGACGCATTTAAACATGAATCTGCCAATTTTGGTAATACTTTTTCGTGCTTTCTTAAAATTCTACTCGCCTGAGCCATTACCGCCGCAAAATCTAAACTGGCAATGACATTTTTCTGAATGACATACCGAGGATTTGTAGCTTTATCGGGCATCACCATTTTATCAAAAGCGGGATTCGTTAATTTATGATAAACACCACCGTCATTTGGGTCTTGCATGGTTAGCATCCAACGTAAATTCCAAAGAGTTTCGTCCAACAAATCAGGGATTTTATTGCCACTTTCTGGAATATTCGCTTCAAAATTTTTGAAAAAATCAGGATGGTCTTCGTACAAAGAAAGCAAGGTTCCCATCGTAATTCCCGAGTTTACGATGTACTTATTATAGTCGCCTGCATCATACCAACCTCTTGGCGAAGAAATTACTGTTCCTTCTGGACGTTGAGCCGTCGTAGCCGATGGATGAATCAATATTTTATCGTCGGGATGACCTGCTTCACGGTGCCATTTACCCGCATATTTTTCTGGTAAAGCAGTTGATGCTCTTTGATAATAAAAGCCTTTTAATGAAGCGATAGCCGCCTCACGGTGTACATTTTGTTTGATTTGGAAAGTGTAAGAATTGCCGATATTGGGAATTGAAATGACGTATTTTCCAACTTTCTGAAAAGCGGAGAAATCAGCAATTTGAGTTGTTTTTTGAGAAATAGCGTTGATTCTCTGAGCCGAAAGTGTCCCACTAAAAACAGTATCTTTTTTATCCTCAGAAAGAATAAAAAATGATTCTTGTTTATCGCCAACCCAAACGGCAATTTTCTGAGCAGCAGGATAAAAACCCACTTGATTAAGGCGTATGCTTGCATTTTGGCCAAAAGCCAAACGAATACACGTCGAAAACAGAATCGTTAAAAAGACAGGAGGGTTAAGTATTTTCATTAGTGATGGGTTTGGCTGAGGGAGGTAGATTTGCCACGAAGGCACAAAGACGCAAGGTAGTAAATTTTATATTTAAGTAAATTTGAGTCTTTGTGCCTTTGTGGCTACTGAAAAATTAAAACTATCGCTTTGGTCCAACCGCATCGTACACAATTACCTTCTCCCATAAATGCGAATAATCTTCCACAAATTTTAAGTGAATGGGGTGTTTTTGATAAATTTCTTCTTCTTCCAAATTATCGAAAAAACATAGCCAAGAAAAAGCATAACCACGCTCAATCACCGAACGATTTGTTGATGCTGGCGTTCCGATGTGTACCATTCTGATAGTTGGAACTTTGGCTAATTTATTTAACCCTTCCAATAATTTAGCTTTGTCAGCCTCGCTATTGGGGTTTTTTAACCAAAAATATACGTGATGTACAAAAAGGTCTTTAACAACTTTTGCTTCTGCTGTTGAAGCAGATACGGCTACTGCCGAGGCAATTGAAGCATTTTTCATAAAATCTCTACGATTGATATTTTTCATGTTTTTATTTATTGAGTTGTGAATTAGTGAGTTAGTTAGTGGTGATTGAGTGATTTAAGTGCTTCGACAAATATAATCGACATTTTTGCTTTTGATAAATGCTATTTGTCAGTGTTTTGTAAAATTATCCATTGTCAATTATTCATTATCAATTACTTAATTTCAAATAACCACTCAATCACAAAACACTCAGCCTCCACTCCCCTACCACAACTGATGTACTGATTTTTTGATGTATTTTTCGTAAACCGCATTAATGTCGGCGGTTTGTTGTTGCGTTAAAGCAGGGAAATTTAAAGCGTCTAAATTGGCAAAAACTTGTTCTGGACGAGATGCCCCTGGAATAATTGTACTGACAGCTTCGTGTTGCAAAATCCATTGTAAAGCCACAGGAGCTAAGTTTTCCTGATTTGGGAATAAGGCTTTTAATTCCTCAACGGCATTTAATCCTATTTCGTAATCAATGCCCGAAAAGGTTTCGCCTTTGTCGAACATTTCTCCATTACGGTTAAAGTTTCGGTGGTCGCCTGCCGTAAAGGTTGATTGTTTGGAGAATTTCCCTGTCAATAAACCACTCGCCAAAGGCACACGGACAATGATTCCAACGTTTTTCTTTTGGGCTTGCTCAAAAAATAGTTCGGCTGGACGCTGACGAAATACATTAAAAATAATTTGAACTGATGTAACATTTTCGTACTCAATGCCTTTCAATGCTTCTTCAACTTTCTCAACGCTGATTCCTAAGTTTAAAATCTTGCCTTCATCTTTTAGTCTATCGAACAATTCAAAAATTTCAGGACGATAATACACTTCGGTTGGAGGGCAGTGTAATTGAATCAAATCAAGGGTTTCGAGTCCCATGTTTTTGAGACTATTTTCCACAAATTTTCTCAGAACTGCGGGTTGGTACGCCTCATTTACGTGCGGATTGAGCTGACGCCCACATTTGGTAGCCACAAAAATTCGTTCTGAACGACTTTTGACAAACTTTCCAACGGCTTTTTCACTTTCCCCATCGCCGTAAACATCGGCAGTATCAATAAAATTAATCCCCGAATCAACGGCTGCATTTAAAATTCCTTCGGCAGTTTCATGGTTGAAGTCATCGCCCCATTTTCCGCCCACTTGCCAAGTTCCAAGACTGATTTCTGATATTTCAAAGCCTGTTTTTCCTAATTTTCTGTATTTCATGTTTTTAGTTGTTAGGTGAATTGGTTAGTTGAATTGTACCCATCGCCGTTTTTTATACTGATTCAAAATGATTTGTTCAAACGGAACGTTTGATTAAAATGTTCCCTATCCTACCTCAATGGTAATATAAATAGACCATATAGGTAGGATAGAAAACATAGATATTTGAAAACTTTCAGTTTTCTTCAGAAGCATGTTTGTTTGAATTTGGCTTTTTGAAAGACTTTTATTGAGTACAATATATCAAACTAATTCAGTTAGGTTTTAGGGGTTTGTTTAAATAATCCTCCTAAGAATTTTAAAACCTTAGGGGGGGAATCTATCTTAACTAATGCCCACCCCCTACAACCTAACCCCTATTTCCTTATTTCAATATTTCTTCAATTTTCACCAATTCCTCCTGAGAGAAATCTTTGTTGTTTAAGCATTCTAAAGAATCTAACAGTTGAGAAGTACGACTTGCACCAATCAAAACAGATGTCACTCGTTGGTCTTTCAGCAACCACGCCAAAGCCATTTGTGCCAAAGTTTGTCCACGCTCAAGGGCAAGGTCGTTCAAACTTTGAATTTTAGTAATAACCTCTGGTGTAATTTGTCCTTCCTGTAAAAAACCATGTGCAAGTGCCGCCCGTGAACCTTCTGGAATTCCTTTTAAATATTTATTCGTCAAAAGTCCTTGAGCCAAAGGAGAAAAAGGAATACATCCAACGCCTTTATTACCCAAAACATCCATCAAGTTGCCCACTGGCGTTACATCTTCAACCCAACGCTCCAACATTGAATATTTGGGTTGGTGAATCAAACATGGCGTTCCTAAGCCTTTCAAAATTTCGATAGCTTTTACGGTATCTTCGGCTGAATAATTGGAAATTCCCACGTAAAGGGCTTTTCCTTGACGAACGATACTATCTAATGCTCCCATAGTTTCTTCTAAAGGCGTATCAGGGTCGGGACGGTGCGAATAGAAAATATCCACATAGTCCAAACCCATACGTTTTAGACTTTGATCGCAGCTCGAAATTAAATATTTTCTTGAACCCCATTCTCCGTAAGGACCTGGCCACATCAAATAACCTGCTTTTGATGAAATAATCAGCTCGTCACGGTATTGAGCGAAATCTTTTTTGAAAATTATCCCAAAATTTTCCTCTGCCGAACCCGCAGGAGGCCCATAATTATTGGCTAAATCAAAATGTGTAATTCCTTTATCGAAAGCGGTACGGAGAATATCTCGGTAGTTTTCAAATACATCAACACCCCCGAAGTTGTGCCAAAGTCCCAACGAAATGGCAGGAAGTTTTAAACCACTATTGCCACAACGGCGGTACTCCATTGAATCGTAGCGAGCAGGATTTGCTAAATAAGTCATTGTTATTGAAGAGTTCTTTAAATATTAAAATGCGTTTTCGGTCGATAAATTTAAAAAATATCGTTTTGAATAAAAGTCCAAAATGGAACATTAATACTTTAAAATTACAGAAAAGAAGCTAAAGCTCTGTCCTGTAAAGAAGAATAATAAATTAAGGATTACCCTCAATTTTAGTAGCTTACTTTAAGCCAAAAGCATACAATACGGCACTATTTTATCCTGATTTTTATGAAAATTTGACTGATAAAATTAATATTTATTATTTTCAAAGTATAAAATTATAGTTTTTGACTTTTTCTGGTAAATCAAATTTATTTTAAATATCATGAAACAAAAAATTGCAAATATCTTCCTTTTTATCAGTATTTTATCATTTTCATCTTTTGCTCAAAAAGGAAATCAATGGACGAGCCTTTTTGACGGGAAGACACTAAAAGGCTGGAAACAATTAGGAGGAAAAGCCTTATACGAAGTTCAAAATGGTGAAATAGTAGGAACAACTGTAAAAGATACGCCCAATTCTTTCTTAACAACAGAACAAGAATATGGTGATTTTATTCTCGAATTGGATTTGAAACTTGATGATGCCATGAACGGTGGCGTTCAGTTCCGTAGTTTGTCTCTGCCTGATTATCAAAATGGACGTGTTCATGGCTATCAAATGGAAGTTGACCCGTCTGAAAGAGCTTGGTCTGGCGCTATTTATGACGAAGGAAGACGTGATTGGTTATACATTCCAAACATGAATCCCGAAGGGAAAAAGGCTTTTAAACCCGTAGGCGAATGGAATAAATACCGTATCGAAGCCATTGGAAGTACCATTCGTACATGGATAAATGGCGTGCCAACGGCTCATTTAATTGACGATATGACAGCTAAAGGATTTATCGCTCTTCAAGTTCATTCTATTTATGGTCCCATGAAAGAAGGCATGAAAATTCGTTGGAAAAATATCAGAATTCAGACCGAAAACTTAAAGCCAAGTCCGACAGATAATTGCCCAGTGGTAAATTTAGTGCTGAATAATCTTTCAGAACAAGAAAAAGCACAAGGTTTTAAAATGCTTTTCAACGGAAAAGATTTTACGGGATGGCGTGCTGTTCATGGTACTGAAATGCCAAAACAACACTGGTCGGTAGTTGACGGAGCAATTAACGTGAGTCCATCGGATGGTTCAGAAACAGGCAATGATATTGTGACAGACCAACAGTTCGGAGCATTCGAAATGACATTTGATTTTAAACTGACAGACGGGGCAAATTCAGGCGTAAAATATTTTGTAAACGAAGCATTTGATTCAAACGGAAAATCAGGAATTGGTTTAGAATTCCAAGTTTTAGACGATGAAAAACACCCAGATGCAAAAATGGGAGCAGTTGGAAACCGTACTTTGGCAAGTCTTTATGATTTAATTCCTTCGTATAAAATCGACAAAGAGTTGAAGATGGATAAACGTTTCATTAGAAAAATTGGAGACTGGAATCAAGGACGCATTGTAGTATTGCCAAATAATATCGTTCAGCATTGGTTAAATGGATTCAAAGTACTTGAGTATGAGCGTAAGAGTAACATTTTTAATGCTTTGGTAGCCCGCAGTAAATACAAAGACTATAATGGTTTTGGAGCTGGCGATAAAGGAAATATTCTTTTGCAAGATCACGGTAATAATGTTTCGTTCAAGAATTTAAAAATTAGAGAGTTGAAGTGATTTTGAGAACTTCCCGAAAGTTTAAAACTTTCGGGAAGTTGAAACCCAAATACATTTCAATACTTAAAAACCACCATCAAAATGAAAGTAAGAAATATATTATTACTCATTAGCTTGCTGACATTTGAGTTGAATGCTCAGAAAGTAGTACAACCCCAATTAGGCTCCCGTTCTGCAAAAATCTTGAAAAAGAGCGGATTAGAGTTCAAAGACTTAAATAAAAACGGTAAACTTGATAAATACGAAGATTGGCGTTTGCCGCAAGAAGCAAGAATTCAAGACTTAATTAGTCAAATGACCATTGAGGAAAAAATTGGATTCATGCTTATCAGTACAACTCGTTTGGCGGGTGATTTTTCATTTCAACAAAATGCTCCAAAAACTGAAATTACGAGTGGATTCAACGAAGAAGATTTGATGCAACCCATCAATATGTTTACCCGTAAGCCTTTGCCAGTGCCTAATATGGGGGCGGCAGGAACTACGAAAGGGGTTATGACTTACAATCTTCGTCATTTTATTTTGAGAGCCAATACCAATGCTAAAGTTTTGGCAGAATGGTCGAATAATTTACAAGCATTATGCGAAACTTCTCGTTTGGGAATCCCTGCGATTATTGCCTCAAATCCACGAAATCATATTACGGCTGATGCTTCCATTGGTTTGAGTGTAGGTACGACAGTTTTTTCAAAATGGCCAGGAGAATTAGGTTTATCCGCCATGAGAGATTTGAAACTCACTCGTGAATTTGCTGAAATTGCCGCCAAAGAATGGGCTGCCGTAGGATTACGCAAAGGCTATATGTACATGGCTGATTTATCGACCGAACCACGTTGGCAACGAATTGAAGGTACTTTTGGCGAAGATGTCGATTGGACTTCCAACATGATTCGTGAGATAGTTTTGGGTTTTCAAGGAGAGAAATTAGGACTAAATTCGGTGGCAATGACTACCAAACATTTCCCCGGCGGTGGGCCACAAGTAGGCGGACAAGATTCACACTTTGATTGGGGGAAAAATGCTCATTACCCAGGCGGAATGTTTGATTATCATGTAAAACCGTTTATTGCGGCAATTAATGCAGGAACGTCTTCAATCATGCCTTATTATTCTGCTCCGAAAGATAAGAACATGGAAGAAGTTGGTTTTTCTTACAACAAAGCCATTATTCAAGATTTATTGAGAAAGCAATTAGGCTTCAAAGGTATCGTAAATTCTGACACAGGTCCAATCGACATGATGCCTTGGGGCGTTGAAAATTTAACGATTTTACAACGTTATCAAAAAGCATTGGAGGCAGGCGTAGATATTTTTTCTGGCGGTGCTGACCCAAGTATGTTACTCGAAACTGTGAAAAAAGAAATGGTTTCAGAGACGAGAATTAATGAATCAATTGCTCGATTGTTGAAAGAAAAATTTGATTTAGGCTTGTTTGAAAATCCTTATGTGGACGTTGATGCAGCCGTGAAAACGGTTGGTAATGCAGCGTTTCAAGAGAAAGGAAATTTGGCGATGCGTAAATCAATTGTTTTGTTGAGAAATGATGCAAAGCTATTACCAATTGCACCCAAAACGAAAGTATATTTTGAGACTTATTTTGACGATGGCAAAACAAAAACGCCCGCAAAAACTTTCAAGCCAGAAATTAATAAATGGAATTTAGAGTTTGTTTCTACGAAGGAAGAAGCAGACGTGGTGATTCTTTGGTTGACTCCAAATGGTGGTAGCTTGTTCAGTTCAAATGGAAGTCCAATTGAGTTACAATTGTCAAAAAACAAAATTGACGTGGCTCATGTAAACGAAACGACGTATCACAAACCAACGGTAATGATTATAAATTATACAAATCCGTGGGTAATTGATGAAGTGGATAATCCAAACGTAAAAACAGTATTGGCTACCTTCGGAACAACGACCGATGCGATTTTAGATGTTGTAACAGGAGCATATAATCCAACGGGAAAAATGCCATTCAGTACACCAACATCAAGAAAAGTAGTAATGGAAAATCAATCCGATGTACCAGGTTTTATGAAACCAAAAGGTTATGCTTTGTTTAAAGCAGGGGATGGATTAGCGTATTAAAATTTCAAAATACAATATAGAACATTATTCAAATCAGCAAAAAATAGAAAAATGACAACAAGAAGAGATTTTGTAAAAAGTACGATTATTGCAGGAATTGCGAGTGGCTTTTCTGCTAAATCTTACGGGAAAATTATTGGCTCAAACGACCGTGTAAGAGTGGCTTGCGTTGGTTTCTCTGACCGTTTCAAAGCTTCACATATTCCTCCATTCAAACAGTTTCAGAAAGAAATGAACTTTGAAATGGTAGGTCTGTCGGATATTTGGAATCGCCGTAGAGACGAAGGTAAAGCGTTTATTGATAAGGCTTTAGGTTCTGACGTAAAAGTTTTTCGTAATAATGATGAACTATATGCGTCAAAATCTGTGGATGCCGTAATGATGTCCACAGCGGATTTTCAACACGCTTACCACACGATTGAAGCCGTAAGTGCAGGTTGTGATGTATATTGCGAAAAACCGCTTGCCGAAACAATGGAAGATAACCGTGCGGTGTTGAAAGCGGTAAAAGCATCGGGTAAAATTGTGCAAATTGGTTCTCAACGTCGTAGTGGTGCAAACTATTGGGCGGCAGATGAATACATCAAATCTGGAAAATTTGGACCAATTGTCATGGTTGAATTGGTTTGGAATGTAAACCAACCTGGACGTTGGAGAAGACCTGCTTTGACTAAAGATTTGAAAGAATCAGACATCGACTGGAAACGTTTCTTAATCAACCGTCCTACTGATACTTTTGACCCACGTAAATACTTGGAATACAGATTATTCTGGCCTTATTCTTCGGGAATTCCTGGGCAATGGATGTCACACCAAATTGATACCGTTCACTGGTTCTCAGGCTTACCTCACCCACGTAGTGCTGTTGCCAATGGCGGTATTTATCAGTGGAAAGACGGTCGTGCTAATGCAGATACCATGACGGTTGTGTTTGATTATGGCCCATTAAATGACCCAACTTCTGGCTTCCAAGTGCAGTTTACAAGCCGTTTCTCAAACGGAGCTGGTGATACTAAAGAATTGTATTACTCAAACGGTGGTATGATTAATTTAGATACCAACGAAATTTCTCCAACGGGAGGCTTGGGTGAACGTGAAGCAGCAGCAATGGGTATGAAAACTAATCTTTTAGAAAAAGTTTCTTTGAGTGCTGCCACTAAAATTGAAACCAATGCCAACACAGGTTATGATGCCTTAACTACGGCTCACGTCAAAAACTGGATGGATTGCGTTCGTTCTCGTAAAACACCAAATGCTCCAATCGAAGCAGGTTATCAACACTCAATTGCTACCATTATGGCTAACGCAGCATATCGCACAGGTCAAAGAGTAACTTTTGATGAGAAAACTCAGGAAGTTATGGCGGGAGGGAAAGTGTTTAAATATTAATTTTTAATGGTTAGAAGATTCAACTTCCCGAAAGTAAAAATAACTTTCGGGAAGTTAATCAACGCAAAAAGCTACGCCTCACCTATTATCACATCCTCCAATATCTGCTCTGAAAACACTTCCCTTAGCAGCCTCAAAATTGGGGTCAAGTTGAATGTAACTCCCCGAAGTAAATTCTATTTTCTTATCTAAATCAATAATCGTATTACCTTGAGTATTGATAAAACCTAATGCTTGTAATTTTTGGGTTGTTGTCAGAAACGGTACACTAACTGTTATATTACTAATACATGGATTTGATTTTCTGCTCAGAATCAATTGTCCAAAAGAACCAATGGATGCAGGCGGAAATACCACACTTCCATTGATAGAAGTTATGACAGCTTTTACATTACTAATTACCCAACTATTTGAAAAACTTTGGACAAGTCTGGAATGTAAACTAAAATTTGCAGGATTGCTCAAATCTGAACTGTTTACATCAACACTTTGGAAGGAAATAGAATCCAAAACCGCAAATGCCTTTGCCGTTGTCCAGTTTCTCCAAATCCAATAATGCATGTAAAGTGAATCTGTAGGTGGATATGCTTTTTCATGTAATTGGTAAATGGTTAATGGAACGGCGGGTTTTATACCCGAAGCTGGGACTTTTATACTCAAGCCCACAGTTGCAAAATTATTTGTACCAGTGCTAAGAGCCGACGTAACCGTTTGAAATTCACCTCCCGAAATTGGTGCGGTAGATGTCGTTCTACTGGCATTTATCATTGTTCCGTCTTTTCCACCAATTCTGTCATAAACTAATCCATCATTTTCATTGAATTGATAATAAGCGAGTAAGCCCGCATCAGATTGTGCAGGAAAACGTGGATTATTTTTGGTCAAGTGCATCATATTTCTGATTTCGGTATCAGTCAATGCTCGGTTATAGATGGCTACTTCATCAATTTCTCCAATAAAGTTTCTGTACCATTCTAAATCCAACATTGCTCCTACCGAAAAATTTGAAAAAGTAGTAGATGCAACGGTTAGACCTGTGTGAGACACTCTAATGCCATCTTTTACGACTGAAATTTTATTAGGCTCAACTACCAAAGCTAAATGAGTCCAAACATTTGGTTTCAAATAGAAACCTGTATTGAACGACCAACTGCCATTGGGATGATGATAACCAATTTGTGTACTGTCTGTTCCTACACTACGTACATTCAGATGGACATTTCCCGTAGAGGATTTTAATGACATCATTCCTGCATAATCAACCTGCACACCTGTACCTTTCACCCAAGCCATCATAGAATAAGTGTTTGTACTATTCGGAATTGCTGCAACTGCTCTCATATATTGACTTTGGGCAGTTGCTTTAAGTGCATTTCCCCTAAGCGTATCTGGGCCACAATATTTATCTGTTACCGTGATAAAATTTGGTAAAGACTGAGACGAAACATTACCCTGAGCATCAGTTACGGTCAAACTTACTGAATATGTTCCAATGGCTGAGTAGGTAACTTTGGGGTTTTCAAGGGTTGAGGTCGCTGGATTTCCACCCGCAAAAGTCCATTGATATTGAATGCCCGTTGTACCTTGATAAGCAGAATAATCTCTAAAATACAGAGTATCTTTATTACAACTCGTGGTGGTGGTTTTATCAACCGCAATAATGGCATCAGCTTTTGTATCAAACGCTAATTCATGTTCAAATGCCCCACGAGCAGTACCCATGCGGAAGGCTTTTTTGTTGGGTACAACATACGATGAAGTAACGTAGCCCATCATTGGTAAACCCGTACCCAACAACGACCAAGAAGCCATTGAATTATCTCGATACCAAACCCCACCACCATTGGTTGTTACATAAATGCCACCGTCTGTTCCTCTTTGTAAAGTAATGGTAGAAGCGACAGGAGATGGTAAACTTGTTGAATAATTTGCCCATGTAGTCCCTCCGTCAATAGATTTTACGACTTTACAAACGGTTTGAACTTCCCCATAACTCAACCAAACTATTGAACCATCATTACTTACCTCAATATCCGAAATAGAAGTTTTATTGGAAGTAATCGTGGCACTTGGCGTTATTTTCGTAAAGGTATTTCCACCGTCGGTACTTTTATAAATGTCTTTATTATTTGTTAAAACGTAAAAAATAGACGGATTTTTTAAGGCTAATTTAACTTTTGTAATAACCGCAGGGAAAGTATAAAGTGTATCAATCACGGTTGCCATATTGTCGTTTGACTGCATTAAATATTGGTCTTTTGCGGGATAAGCTCGTCCGTAAATATTGGGATGAATGGCCAAATATTTGAATGAAGCATCCACCACCGAAAAATATTTATCATAACTCGCATCTTTCGTAATCATGCGATATTTACGGTAAACGTCAGCCGCATAAATCCATTTGGGTTGTGCAGGGTTTATGGTTACATCGTGCGAATCTGCCCCTCCGTCGTATTCCCAACCGCTATCGCCATCAAACCAACGAACTTCCGTAGGCCCGTGGTCATCACCCGATGCAACGACATCTCCTTTAAATGCTGAGCAAAATCCCCAAAGGTCAATACCGCTTACCCATTCCCCTGTTGAACCTAAAGTTGTCATACCGTTTTTTGAGATAGCAAGTCCACCATCTGAGCCAACGAGCAGTAAATTTCCTACGGCAGATACACTTCTTACGTCAGCGTGGACGTAATTTGTACAAACTGAACCTGAGCCATTATTGGTAAAAAAAGTCAAACCTCCATTGGTAGATTTATGAACTTCGCCCGAAGCATATCCTCCTAAATACATTACCGTTGAGTCCGTCCAAGAAACGGTGCAATCATCCAATAAGTGACCAGTTACGGGATATTTCAAGGATTGAACTTTTACGCCAGAGGTATCGTACTTGATAATTCCATCACGAGTTTGGGGTGCACTTAAACTTGGGAATATTTCAAACAGATAAATTTTATCGGGAGCGGCAGGACTAATCTCCATTTTGAAAGGCTCAGAACGGTTAGTATTGATAAATAAACTCCAAGTTTGTCCATAATCCGTTGAACGATAAATGCTAAGGGTATTACCTGCTTTGCGTGCGGCTAAATAGACAATGTTATTTTTGGTTGGATGAAAAGCCAAACCCGCAAAATTATACTTTCGCTCGCTGATACCCGTAGTGGAATGTTGCCCCTGAGTGTAAATTGCCCCTCCTGCTGAGTTGTCAAAAACCATTGTCCAAGTTGCTCCGCCGTTGGTTGAGCGATAGATTTTTTTGCCATAACTCGCTAAAATCATATTGGCATCATGGTTGGACATTGCCACAAAATAAGCACGCTCTGTTGAACGAGTTGTATAATTCAAGTCAGGCATTAAACTCCAGCTATCGCCACCATTTACAGATTTCAAAAGACCTGCTTCTGTAGCGGCATAAACCAAATTGGCATCAGTTTTAGAAACTTCAATCTCACCATAATACACATCTCGATTGGCATACGTATTTTTTCCATTTGGAAATTCTGCATCCGTCAATTTCCAAGTTGTGCCTTGGTCTTTACTTACCCAAAGTCCTCCGTAAGATTGTCCTGCAAACAAATTTTGAGTGTTGTAGGGATTGATATAAACACGGTCATTGAAACCTCCCGACATCGTTGGGGTATTTTTACAATCTTTATCTTTTCCGTGATAAGGGCCAATCATCCGCCACGTTCCTGTCATGTCGTTCCAAGTTGGATATGGAGAAACAGATGCCACACGAGCATTTTTTGACGCTAATTTAGGCTGATTCAATTGCATTAACGACTGAGTTTCTGCGGAAGAAATATCAACTTGATTTACATTGCCATTGGCATCTCGATTGAATTTGTTGGTACTAAACCAACGAATAGCAATATTTCTCTGAACACTTTTTTCGTAAGGATAAATTTTAAAATAAGCGTCATAAAGTGCTTGTGCGTGGTCGAGATTAGGAGTCGGTTTTTGGATTTCTCGAAACCAATCGGTTTCAGTGTGGTCAGTTTTAGTGATTTGTGGTTTTTCGGGCATTTGTCCGTGAACAGTAAATGCACAAAGAAAAACCAAAATGAACGTTTTGAGCGGAAACATCATCTTAGTAAGATTCATAAAAATTTTCAAATTGATTCTTGATTAAATTGGGTGTTAGTTTTGAGGTGTGCTTCGTGTTTTGTATCATTCAAAGGCTTGGGGAGGGGCATTTTGAATATTTTTGGGTAGGAATTAATCTGACTATAAAATTAGTATTTTTTATTTTACCTGCCATACTATCAACATAATAAAATCTTGGGGTTCAAGCCTTCCATTGGGTTGATAAAGTGATGGTCAGCTGAAAATGTAACGGAATTATGTACAATTTGGCAATCAAGGGCAAAGTAAAATAAAGGGTTTTAGTAAAAAGAACCTGAAAGTGTCATCATCTGGGCAAATACGAACTGACAGTCAAGCATGATTATATATTTAGCAAAAAACGAAGATTGGGCATTGGGTAGTGCCATGATTATTTAGACAGGGAAAGGCGAATTTTATGTGGCAGGAATTGGTGTGGGAATAACGCTTAAACTTACGCTATTCGACATTGAAATCTCGAATATTAGATAAAATTGAATTTCAATCTGCTATAATTTTTATAGAATTGAAAATCCTCGGCAAGTCTGCAATTTTGTCCCTTTTACTCCTCCAGTTTAATACGGAATCAATGACTGGTACAAAGTGACGCTACGCTTTACACTTACACCAGCTAATGCCTTAAAAAAATGGCATTATAGCTTTTTATATTCAAAAACAAATGATGCTTATCGTGATTTATGTTGATAAATATCTTAAAAGTTTAGAAGTTAAAATACTAACTTGAGCAGAGTACAATTCCACTAATGTTTATCATATTCGATTTTGAAAAATTATCATTAAAGCTACTTTTAGATGATTAATTAATCTGAAAGCTCATACATGATTTTAGCCAATCTCTGTAATTATTTTAAATTTGAAAAGGTATGAAAAGGATTATTTTATTTTTTTCAATTTTGTATTCGTATTGTGGTTTCGGTACAGTCGATTCACTTATAACAAATCATTCTTCTTGGCGGTTTCTCGACAATGGTAGTAATCAAGGAACTGCTTGGACAGCCCTCAGTATTAATGAAAGTGCTTGGGGAACAGGCACCACCATTTTGGGTTATGGAGATGTTGATACTGATTTGTCAGGTCATCAAGTAGGTTACGGCGGTAATCCGTCAAACAAATACATCACTACTTATTTTCGCAAACACTTTACTTTAAGCAATCCAGTTCCTTCTTATTCGTCTCTGAATTTAAGTTTAATCAGCGATGATGGAGCGGTGGTATATCTGAACGGAACAGAGATTTATCGACAGAATATGCCAGCAAGTTCAAACTATTTAACACTTGCCCCTGCTACCAGTGACCCTGAAAGAGTCTGGATAAATGCTAATTTGAATTATGCAAATTTATTGGTGGCGGGAGATAATGTAATTGCCGTTGAAGTTCATCAGAATGCAGTTAATAGCTCTGACCTTGCCATGAATTTATTGTTAGCAGCCAATGTGATTCCTCCACCCGCTGGAGATTCTTTGGTGACAAATCATTCATCTTGGCGGTTTCTCGATAATGGTAGTAATCAAGGAACTGCTTGGACAGCCATCAGTATTAATGAAAGTGCTTGGGGAACAGGTACAACCATTTTGGGTTATGGTGATGTTGATACTGATTTGCCAGGTCATCAAATAGGATATGGAGGTGACCCGTCCAACAAATATATTACTACGTATTTCCGCAAACATTTTACCCTAAGTAATCCAATTCCTTCTTATTCGTCCCTTAATTTAAGTTTAATCAGCGATGATGGAGCGGTGGTTTATCTGAACGGAACGGAGATTTATCGACAAAATATGCCAGCAAGTTCTGATTATACGACGCTTGCTCTGACTGCCAGTGACCCTGAAAGAGCTTGGATAGATGTTACGTTGAACCATGCCAATTTATTGGTGGCGGGAGATAACGTCATTGCCGTGGAAGTTCATCAGAATACAGTTAATAGCTCTGACATTGCCATGAATTTATTGTTGAAAGGGATTCCTTCCTCAAATATCCCAATCATAACAAGAGGGCCTTATTTACAGATGATTAATACTACTTCAGCAGTAGTGAGATGGCAAACAGCCTATCAAGCAACAAATAGTAAAGTTTCTTATGGCTTAACAACCTCATATACGAGTCCACCCGTTACTAATGCTGCCCTTACAACGGAGCATAGTATCACATTAACAGGGCTGACTCCCAATACAAAATATTTTTACCAAATAGGCACAACGACTGTTAATTTCCCCAATGTACCTGTGAGTGGTTTGGAGACTTATTTCAAAACAGCTTTACCAGCAGGAACAACGGCCGATTTTACTGTTTGGACAATGGGCGATTTTGGAAGAGGAAATCAAAAACAATTGGATGTAAAACAAGCCTATTTGAATTATACAGGAGCAAATAAAGCAGATTTTTGGGTAATGTTAGGTGATAATGCTTATGAAAATGGCTCTGCAAGTGAGTACACAACAAAGAATTTCAATGTTTATCCTGAAATTTTAAAAAATACACCTGTTGTTCCTATACTCGGGAATCATGATTACGCCAATTATGGCGATAGTATGCCAGGGACAACTTTGCCCTTACCATATCCCGACACCTATGAATACTTTAATGCTTATACTGTACCAACAAACGGAGAACTGGGCGGCGTAGCTTCTTCAACAAAACGATATTATTCTTATAATTATGGCAATGTCCATTTTATCGTATTGGATAGTTATGGGGTTGTTACAAATAATACTACCAATCCAATGTATTTGTGGCTTCAGTCAGATTTAGCGGCAAACACTAAAAAATGGACGGTATGTTTTGTGCATCATGCTCCGTATTCAAAGGGAACACATGATAGCGATGATTCTTTTGGTATGAAGGCTATACGTGAAAACTTTCTGCCACTATTAGAGTCGTACAGTGTTGATTTAGTTCTTTCTGGACATAGCCATGTTTATGAAAGGTCATTTCTATTAAAAGGTCATTATGGAGTTGAAAATACATTATTACCCAGTATGAAAATAAATAGTACACAAGGAAATACGCCACCCTATTACACCAAAAATAGTGTGAATGGCATAGGAACGGTTTATGTTGTTTGTGGAATTGGTGGAGATGGCGGAACACCTCCTAATGGAATAAATAGTAGTTGGCCACACAATGCTATGGCAGTTTCTTATAATGACCGATGGGGTTCAATGTTGATAACGTTTGAATCGGATACAATTGTTGCCAAACTTTTATCTTCAACAGGCTCAATAGATGATAGTTTTAAAATTGTAAAAAGTAGTTGCGTGCCAACTTCAACAATCGAAAGTGTGACTTCTGGCGACTGGAATACTGCTTCTACGTGGGGTTGCGGAACTATTCCAACTACTGGAAGCATGGTAACTATCAAGGCAGGACATACTGTTACGTTGAATGCCAACACTTACGAAATTAAAAAAATATATATTTTGGGAACGCTTAAATACTTGAATAATTCACAGTTGAAGCTGCAACATTGATGAATTAATGACAGGTGCAAGTGACATTATGCTCAACACTTGCATCTATTAGTTTTTTTATTTTTCAGGTGTTTTTTTATAGTCTTTGATGATTAAATAAATTGATATGATAAACACAATAATGTAAAGAATGTCTAAAAACGGCTCTTTAAGTGTTAAGTTCTTAAAATCAATGTGCTTATTCAATGTCAAGCCCAGTGTAAATGCAATCAATACAAAAAACCAATTTATTCTTTTTTTATTTTCCATTTTTTTAAAAGTTTAGTTGCCTGTCAATGGTTAATCTGATTGCAAAAATAATCCTGCAATTTTTACTTACTCGGTTTAACACTGAATCAATTTTAGGTACAAGTGACGCTTCGCTTAACATTAGCTTAACACTTGTATTAGTGGGAGTATCTTTTGGCATTTAACGAATGAGCGAGACGCTCTGTGTAATTATAGGTCGTAGGAACGCTTCGCTAAACCTAAGATCAGTAGCAGTGTTGTTTTCAAAGTTTTAAGGTGTTGATTTCATTTTCAATCAAATCTTCTGCTAAATATTTGTAATCCAAGTATTGAATATCATAACTACCTTCGTGGATTTGTTGACAAAGTTTACTATTGTAATAGTTGTCCATTGCTTGTCTATTATCAATTTGCAAACGTTCTGCTAAGTATTCAATCAGATTAACTTCTAATGATTGAATATAAATGTCTTCCAATTTTTGTAATTTTTCGCTTGTCATACCGTGTAAGATTTTAAAAATACAAGTTCGCTTTCTATCATTTGCTGATTAATCAGACAAAATTGATTGTTTTCTTGATAATATCTCAATTCTTCTAAAACCTTTTCTTTTGTCCATAAATCCTTGAAATACATATCAATAGTTTTGAAAACATCGTCATCGGCAACTCTGCCCATCACTAAATCGTATTGTTGATAAGTCAATTCACCTTTTCTGCAATTACAAACAAAATCTAACCAAAGCTCGTTTTCCGTCTCAAAACTACAAACTTTGTAAGAAGTAAAATCCTCTGGCAATTCATATACATTTATAGTAGGCTTTCCGCCCAATCTTGCTGCTTTTCGTAAAGCCCATTTTTCGGATTGCTCTTGGTAAGAAGTCAAATAAAAGCCTCGTCCAAAATCTAAATATCTCTTTGAAAATTCAACATTGGGCTTGATAATTTCTTGGTTTGAGCCGTGATATAATATCATTGTTGTAAAGATTTTTGTGCCACCATTTCAGTTAAATCTTCGATTAGATATTTTTCGCCAAGCGTATGCAACACATCGTAATGTTTTATGAGGTAATTATCTAAAATATGTAGTTCATTAAAACGCTTATAAACATCAGTAATGGGTATTTTGGTAGCCAAAGCATATTTGTTCAACATAAAAACCGTGAATGCTAATTGATTATTGCTCATTTTATTGCTTGCGTTTAATAATTTCGGTACAAATTTGC
>JAAFIU010000263.1 GCA_013298805.1 Cytophagales bacterium
ATTTCCAACGCCAATCATTTGTAAATTAAAAGGTGCGGGATGCCCCATTTCTGCTCTTAAAGCCCCCCATTTGGTATCTAAACCACCATTGGCAAATTCAATTAAATCTAAAGCATCTTGTACAAATGGGTCAAGGTCTTCGAGTGGAATTGTTTCTGACGAATTAAATTGACAAGCTAAACCACACGATAAAATGGGTAGTGGGGCTGCTCCAATATCTTCACATAACTGGAAATATTCATAAAAACCTATACCAAAAGATTGGTAATAGTCGGGTGCTGGGCGATGTTTAAATTCCATGTTCCAACGGTTCACAATAGTTTGACGGTTTTCGAGTTTTCCTACCGTTTTTTTCCATTGATAACGTTCCGCAATTGTTCTGCCTTCTACAATACATCCTCCAGGAAAACGCATAAACCCAGGTTTTAGGTCGGCTAATAATTGTACTAAATCCTTACGTAACCCACCTTTACGCCCTTTCCATGTATCTTGGGGGAACAAAGAAATCATGTCGATATCTAATTGCCCTTCCCCTTTAAAAAATACATTTACTTTACAATTAGCATCCGTTTCAGAAGCAGTAACCACGCCTTCCACTTTTGCCCAATTGGCATTCGGTGCGGCAATAGTTTCACTACCAATAACTTGATTTTTGCTATTCACAATTTCAACCAAAAGACTTAAATTTCCTTTATTGAGCCTTGTCCAAGCTGAAAAATCATATTTTTCTCCTTTTTTGATGCCTATGCCGTCAAAACCATCATTTTGTAAACCAAGCTCTTTATTGGCATCACGTTTTTCAACTCTTACTACCTTTGGGTTAGCAGCATTGGCACGAGCGTTATTATAAATGGTCAATTCATTTACCAAATTGTAACGAGTTTCAGAATCGGGTAAATGTTTCCATGCCATCCAAGGATATTCAAATTCAAAAGAACGGTTTTTGATTAGTTCGGCATATAAGCCTCCGTCAGCAGCAAAATTGATGTCTTCAAAGAAGATTCCGTACATAGTTGGCTGAATGGTAACCAATGGTTTGTTGGCATCAACATCAATTTTAGTTGTTTTCTGTGCAACAACATTTAAGCTCATTAAACCTGCAACAATTAGGATCGTTATTTTTTTCATATTTTTATTTTTGCTTTAAGTTTTAGGCAATAGGCTGAATGACTTTCGTCGTGCGTGGAACATACAGTTTATTGCCTAAAGCAATTCTTACTTTTTTAAATTCAAAACCACTACTGAATAGGCAGGAAGTGATAATTTTAATACTCCTTTTTCTAATTTTGCTCCTTTAAAATCTTGAATAGAAATCTTATTTGGGTTCTCGAAAGAGTTATAGTCATTGATTTTGGCAGAAGCTAAAATTTGCCCCGATACCTTAGAAAAATCTTCTCCTCTTAAATTGATTGTTACTTCACGAGCTTTACTAAAATCAATATTTGTTAAAGAAACGTTCATGCTTCCAGTCGCATCTTTTGAAGCTGAAACTGAAACTGTGGGTAATTTTCTCCCATCATATTCATACGATTCTGTTTCAAGATTGATAGGCACAAGCGTTGCATCTTGATGAACATTATACATTTTCATCACGTGGTACGTTGGTGTAAGAATCATTTTCTCTTCTTTCGTCAAAACAACCGATTGTAACACATTCACAATTTGAGCTAAATTAGCTACACGTACACGGTCAGCATGATTATTGAAAATATTTAGGGTGATTCCCGCAATCATGGCATCACGCATGGTGTTTTGTTGGAATAAAAACCCAGGATTAGTTCCTGCTTCAACATTGTACCATCCTCCCCACTCATCAACAACTAAGGCAATTTTCTTAGCTGGGTCGTATTTATCCATTATCGTTGAGTGACGAGTAACGAATTCTTCCATTTTCCAAGCTTCGTCCATTGTTTTGAAATATTGGGCTTCTGTAAAGTCCACCGCAGGACCTTTATCACCCCAGCTCAATACCGAATAATGATGCAATGCAACACCTGAAAGCATATTATGAGGAATATTCTTCATTAAAGTTTCTGTCCAAGCATAGTCCCCATCGCTCGCACCTGATGCAATTTTAAACAATTTAGCATCCTTAGAATCAGACATAAAAGTTGCATATTGACGATAAATATTTGAATAATAGTCTGCCGTCATATTTCCGCCACATCCCCAAGCTTCGTTTCCAACACCCCAAAGCGTTACATTCCAAGGGTTTGCACGACCGTTTTGTTTTCTTAAATCGGACATTGGGCTTCCTGATTTATGATTTACATAAGTTACCCAGTCGGATAAATCTTTTACCGTTCCACTCCCAACATTTCCTGCTAAATAAGGGTCAGCACCAATGCGTTCGCATAAATCCAAGAAATCGTGCGTTCCGAAACTATTGTCTTCCGTAACACCACCCCACCAAGCATTAATCATACTTGGTCTTTTTGTTTTTGGTCCTATTCCGTCTTTCCACTGATAAGTATCCGCAAAACAACCACCTGGCCACCGTAAATTTGGCACTTTCAAGTCTTTCAAAGCTGCAATTACATCATTACGAACACCATTCGTATTCGGAATTTTTGTATTGCTTTCGCCAACATACATTCCACCGTAAATACAGTTTCCTAAGTGTTCGGCAAAATGACCGTAAATGTGCTTACTAATTTTGGTTTTAGCCAAATCAGTATTAAGCGTAACTTTGTTTTGCGCAGAAATCACTCCTGACAAAAACATAAAAATAACGAATGATAAAGATGTCTTTTTCAATGAATTAAGGTTTTATTGTTAATCTAATTTGATGAATTCGAGGTGAATAAACACCATTGTTGGCACTAATTTTAAGGATAAGATTTTCGATTAAATTTTCCGTTTCTGGAATGTTCAATTTAATAATTTTATTGTTAGTTGAAATTATTTCTAATGGCTTTTCATTCAATAATACTTGAACATTTTCCTTTTTAAAATCATCTAACACGCTAATATTCAAGCATTTCCCTTGATGGTTTTTATTGATTAATTGATACGAAATAAATGATTTTGTATTTCGCCAAAAACGTCCCTCTTCATAGCCAGAGTCCGATTTTTCTCCTTTGAAATTATGGTCAACTTCTGGTTGTTGCTCTCCACAATTAATTTTATCAACCGTATTTGTCTCTGTTTCTGAAAGCGATTTATCCTCAATTTCTAACTGCTTTGCTCTTTGGTTATTTTCTGCTACCATGAGCGTCTGAAAATACATTTGATAACGAGCATCGTGCAGCGCAAAAAATGGCATAAGTTCCACTAAACTTCCTGTTGCGTTTGGGGTCAAAGTAAAGCGTAAGGTTTTGGCATTTACCAACTTAATCTTCGACAAAAAATCATCTTTATCATCCACCAAAACTTTTGCCGAAGCCATTGCGTATAATTTTCCTTTTGCCTCGTGTCCCATTCGACTATCATCGGCAAAAAGTCCTTCCAAATTTGCCGTATCGGTTCTGGCGGCTAACACGATTGGACCGTGTAAAATTGCCGTCCATTTCGAGCCATCTGGTAAATATTCCAAATGCGTTTTCATCGGTAATTCTACCAAAATTTTATCACCATTTTTCCATATTCTGTTAACTAAAATGTATTCGGCAGATTTTGGGGTAATTGCTTGTTTTTTACCATTAACCCAAACTTTCACGTCGCTTGCCCAAGTTGGAACACGAATACCAATATTGAATTGATTGGGTTTTGAAATGTTCAAAATCAATTCCGAACGATTGCTAAACGGAAATTGCGTTTTTTGCGTCAGTTTTATGTCTCGCTCTGCCCAGTTGAGTACAGAAGAAATAAACAAATTGACAAACAAATAATTGGCTTTATGCGTGTAAATCAGCTCGTTATATTTAGTATGATTTTCTAATCCAGAACCAACGCAACACCACATTCCTAAATCGGGCTGAGAATAAACTCGATAATGATTTGGGCGAATGGGCGTAAAATAGACAAATCCGCCTTTTGCCGGATGCTGACTTGATAGAATGTGATTGTACAAAGTTTTTTCGTAGAAATCGAGATACTTTGCATCACTTTTATCCAAAAACAAGGCTTTGCTCAAACGAAGCATATTGTAGGAATTACAAGTTTCTGGTCCTTGATTGGACTCCAACATTTTAGAGAAATCATTGGTTGGATTGAAATGTTCTCGGACGCTATTTCCGCCAAAAGCTACACTTCGTTTTTGAGTTAAATTATTCCAAAAATTTACTGCGGCATTCGACCAATCTGCGTTGCCATTCAACTGAGCTATTTTTTCAAAACCAATTACTTTAGGGATTTGCGTATTGGCGTGTAAACCTGTGAGTTTGTCTTCATTTTGAAGCAAAGGATTTAAAATAGCTCGGTGCGACAGTCTTTCGGCAGTTTTTAGATATTTTAATTCTTTGGTAATATCGTATAAATCTGCAAAAACTTCATTGATTCCACCGTGTTCAGTACGTAATATTTGTTGGATTTGCTCATCAGTCAGTGGCTCAATTAATTGAATAAACCAATTCCCCAAACCAATCAAAACTTGCTTTGCTTGTTGATTTCCAGCCACTAAATACGCATCACGCAAACCCGCAAAAAGTTTATGAATGTTATAGAGAGGTACCCAAGTATTGTTCAACCCAAAGCTACTGCCATCAATATCACCTTTATGGATTCTATCCCAAAACACTTTTCCTTGCGGAATTCCACCTACATAACCATCGCCATTTTTTGATTGGCAACGAGCTAATTCCGAAATCATATAATCCAAGCGAGTCTTCAATTCTGGGTTATTTGTTGAAGTGTACATCATCGCCAATGCAGACAAATAGTGTCCGCCAATGTGTCCATCTAAACCCGAACTTTCCCAATTGCCGTATCTTTCTGCCTTCAATGGTAAACACGCATCAATCAAATAGGGAGCTAATAATTTATCAGCATTTAAGGCTAAAATATATTTCAAATCTACGTCTTGGGCATTTTTAAAAATACCTTCCGTCAGTCTAACCGATTGCAAAGGGAACGATTGCATTTGTGTAGAAGCGGTGAAACCACTCGTACAAATGAAGAGAAAAAGTAGGCTATATTTTAATGTTTTTTTCAATGCTTTTTAGGTAGTGGTGAATACTATTCACCAATTCTGTAAACTGACGAATGCTATTCGCCACTACTTAATTATTTCAATCCCGCCGAGGTCATAACAATCGGTAAAATTTTCCCATTTTTATCATATTTCAGTTCATCTACACAAACAGAACGGTGAAAACTTGCCGCATCGGGCGATAAAGCTCCATTATGATAAACGAAATAGGATTTACCTTTAAAATCTACAATAGCGTGGTGATTGGTATTGCAATTTCCTGCGTTTTCACAGATTAAACTTTCAAATTTCCAAGGACCATTAATGCTTTTGCTGGTTGCATAAACGGTTTTTTCGGGAAAATCAATCGAATAACTCAAATAATATATGCCTTTACGTTTGTGAACCCACGGGGCTTCGGTAAATTTGGTAGGGACTTTCACTTGCTTGATTTCGCCGTCTAAATCAATCATATTTGATTTTAATTTTGCGTAATAACAAGCAGTATTTCCCCAAAACAGATACGCCTGACCGTCATCATCAATGAAAACAGTTGGGTCAATATCATCCCAAGAAATGGTTGCTCCTTTCGTCATGTCATTGGTAATAATTGCTGCACCTATGGCATCTTTGAAAGGTCCGAGTGGATTATCAGCTACTGCAACGCCAATTGCTTTCCCTTTGATTGCACCATGTTCGACGGCAACATACCAATAGAATTTACCATTACGCTCCACCACTTGCGAAGCCCAAGCATCACCTTTTGCCCAAGCAAAATCTATTGCTTTTAGCGGTACAGGGTGTTCAGTCCACGTTTTCATATCAGAAGTTGAAAATACCAACCACTCATTCATTACATAACGTTGTTCTCGATTGGGAGCTTCGTCATGTCCTGCATAAATATACATTTTGTCTTTATAAACCAATGC
>JAAFIU010000020.1 GCA_013298805.1 Cytophagales bacterium
TCACCACGACGAGACGGGAAGTTTCTGTCCCATTCTTGTTCCGCTAAATATTGACAAAAAGTATTCAAACCTTCGTCCATCCACGACCATTGTCTTTCGTCAGAGTTTACAATCATCGGGAAGAAATTGTGTCCAACTTCGTGGATAATTACGCCAATCATACCTGCTTTTACTGCTTCCGAATACGTTCCATCCGCTTCTGGACGACCACCGTTAAATGAAATCATTGGGTATTCCATCCCGCCACCCACAGTTGAATGGCATGAATACGCCACTGGATACGGATACGCCACGCTGTGTTTTGAATACGAGCGTAAAGTGTGTGCCACTACCATCGTTGAGTATTGTCCCCAAAGTGGATTTCCTTCTTTTGGATATAATGACATTGCCCAAACTTTTTTGCCTTCTACGTCCACTTGCATGGCATCCCAGATGAATTTACGAGAACTGGCAAAAGCGAAATCACGTACATTGTCAGCTTTGTAAATCCAAGTTTTTTTGCCCGTTGGCTTTCCTTTTTCAGCCTTTTCAGCCTCTTCTTGCGATACAATCAACACTGGACGAGTAGCAGTTTTTGCTTTTTCCCAACGCTTTATTTGTTCAGCAGAAAGTACCGCAGTTGGGTTTTGTAATTCTCCCGAAGCCCCAACTATATGGTCGTTTGGTACGGTCAAAGCCACTTTATAATTTCCGAAAGTCAAGGTAAATTCACCTTGTCCCAAAAACTGTTTGTGTTGCCATCCGTAAACGTCATTATAAACCGCCATTCTTGGAAACCAGTGAGCGATGAAATAATTTACGTTGCCGTCTTTCGCAAAATATTCGTAACCCGAACGTCCGTAATATTCTGTAATTAAATAATTCCAATCAATTGAGAATGAGATACTTGCTCCTGATTTTAAAGGCGTTGGCAAGTCAATACGCATCATGGTATTATTGATGGTATGTTTCAAAGGAGAGCCTTTTGCATCTTTAACCGAAAGAATATTATAACCATATTTTTTAGGGTCGGTCAATTCTTTAAATTGAGCAAAACTTGCTTGTCCGTTAATTCCGCCCGTTTTTGTATTTGCTCCAATAGCATCTTTTTGGAAAAGGTTTTGGTCTAATTGTAACCATAAAAAAGTTAATTCATCGGGAGAATTATTGAAATACGTAATGGTTTCCGAACCCGTGATTTTACGTTCAACGTCGTCTAATTCTGCCTTGATGTCATAATCAGCACGTTGTTGCCAATATTCTTTTCCAGGACTACCCGAAGCCGTGCGGTAAGTATTTGGCGTGGGTAAAACGGTTTCTAATTGCTCAAAACGTTTGTTCCCGTTATAAGGATTCGTTGGAGCTTGTTGAGCCAAAAGCGGTGTGCTTTGTGCAATGAGTACACCAAAAAGTAGTTTGAGTGTGTTTCGCATTGGGTTTTTAGGTTGAAGTGAAATATGATTAATAATACGAATTTAGTTAATTTAGGATTATCATTCAAAAATTTGTGTTTTTGGGCAATTGTAGTGAATTTTGATTAAACTTAAATGATTAAGAATATGATATTGAAGGCGTTGAAATATGGTAATAATTATGTTATAGGGAAATGGTCAATTGAAAGTGGGAAAGCGAAGGATAAATATGTGTCCTTTGAAAATATAAATTTGATTGTTGGACGCAATGCTTCTGGCAAAACTCGGTTGATTGATTCAATTAGATGGATTTCAGATTTATTGGAATCAGGATTAGAATATGCAAGTGGTACAATGGGTGTTTCATTTGAAATAATTTTTGAAGATGGGAAAGATGAGATAAAATATTGTTTGGAGTTTGATTATAAACAATCAATAGTAAAAGAAAATCTTTATTTCAATGATATGCAAAAATTAAATAGGTCTGCTGGACTTCTTTACTATGAAAAATTAGGTCAATTTGTTGAATTTGAAACAAACGATGAATTTTTAACTATCTCCCGTAGAGATAATATCCAACAACCCTTTTTTACAATTTTACATAATTGGGGGAAAAATCTTGCTCATTATTCATTTGGTGGTGATATGGGTAAAAAAAAATTTAGAAAATTGATAGATAGTGAAAGCATAGATATTACGGATTTTAAAAATTCTAATAAAGTTGGTAATATTTACTACGAAGGAAAGAAGGTATTCGGAGATAAATTTGAAAGAATGATAATTGAAAATATGAAAAGGATAGAATATCATCTTACGTCTATTTCTTACGATTCTAAACCAGATGCTCAATTTCTTATAGTTAAAGAATCAGATTTGCCCGATAAAACATATTTTGAACAAATGTCCCAAGGCATGGCAAGAGCCTTCTCGCTAATCGTTCAATTAAATTACTCCTTAATGGCAAAAATACCAAGTTGTATTTTGATTGATGATATTGGCGAAGGTTTGGATTATGACCGTTCAAAAAAGCTCATAGAATTGATTATTGAAAAGGCAGAAGGTTCTAATATTCAATTGTTTATGACTACCAACGACCGTTTTGTCATGAATAGCGTACCGCTGAAATATTGGTCAGTCATTCATCGTGAAGGGAATAAATCTGTATTTTACAATTATCAAAACTCAAAACAAACTTTCGATGATTTTGCCTTTACAGGATTAAACAATTTTGATTTTTTTGCCACTGAATTTTATCGACAAGGTTTTGAAGAATTTATAGCCACTGCACAATGAAGAAAATAGCCATTTTTGTTGAAGGAGAAACGGAATACGATTTTATAAAACGATTATTGCTTGAAATTGTAGGAGAGGAAAATCTCAAAATTGTTGGACATAAAATGGTAGGTGGCAACAAGAAATCTGGTATTCCAAGGACCGCAAATCTACAATTTGAATCAGAGATTGATGGAGCAAATTTTGAAGCAACTATCTTTATTTCAAGTCAAACAGAAAACGTGGATTCTGATATTATTGAACAAAAACAAACTTTAATCAATCAAGGGTTTTCTAAGATTGTTGGCTTGAAAGATCTTCGTGGAGACCAAAATGGTCGAAAATTAACGCCCGACGATTTACCAAAATTTGAATTAGGTTCTCGACTTACAGAACGAAGAAGTCTGCCAATGCCAACCCAAATTGTCACCGCAGTGATGGAAATTGAAACGTGGTTTTTAGCTGAAACGAATCATTACGACAAAATTGATGATAGATTAACGAAGGATTTTGTGTTATCGAAAACCGCTGAATTGGGTTTTAATCCATATTCTGATAATTTGACGCTACGTTTAGAACCAAAAGAAGATTTACAAAACCTTTACGGATTGGTTAAAAAGGTTTACAGTAAAAAAGAAACAGTGAGAATTAAAACCATCAACTGTTTGGATTACAGTAATCTACGCCACAATATTGAGATAGAACCAATCAAACAATTATTTAAAAGTATTGATGATTTTTTAGAATAATTAAACAAAAATCTTTTACGTCTCGTTACGGTTTTAGATATTAAAGTTTGGGGTTCTATAATCACCAATCACAACTCACAAATAAAAAAAAACATGGCTCACGCAAATTTGAAATTGATTGATGCCCTACGGATTACGGCTCAAAAATTAGAAGAAGGTGGAAACTATCAATGGGGACACATGGGTAGTTGTAATTGTGGAAACTTGGCTCAGGAATTAACAAAACTCACAAAAGCAGAAATTCATCAGTTTGCCATGCAAGGTCGTGGCGATTGGCGTGAGCAAGTAGAAGAGTTTTGTCCGACGAGCGGTTTAAATATTGATTTGTTAATCGTTGATTTGCTCAATCATGGACTGAATGTTACCGATTTACAAGATTTAGAATGGTTGGCAGATAAGAAAATTTTACAACGTATTCCACTTGAAAGAAGAGATAAAATGCGTCATAACGTGCGTGAGGACGTGGTTTTGTACATGAACACTTGGGCAGATATGTTGGAAGAACAATTAATTCCACACATTAAACTGAATCTGTCATTTTTGGAGGAGGAAAGAACGTCTGAATTCGGATTAGTCAGATTAATGGATTTTCAGGATTAAATTTGGGGAAACAATAATCCTAAAAATCCACTAATCCTACGAATCCAAGTTCAGACGGGTTTGGTAAGACATAAAAAGAGGCATAAGACCAACAATCTTATACCTCTTTTTTATGCCCAATAACTCCTTTTCCCAATCGGGCAATCAAAGTGCATAATATGATAATTCTCTGTATTTTTATGTTGCAAACTTCCAAAAATAAACATGAAAAAACTACTATTTATCTTTTTCTGTCTATTATTTTTCAATCAGTTAACAGCTCAAAATCTCAATCAAAAAACCTACTGTAACCCGATGGACATTAACTATCGGTACAATTTTGAGCAGTTAAATGAGCAAATTTCCTACCGTTCGGGTGCTGACCCTGTAATTGTTAATCATAAAAATGAATATTATCTTTTCGTGACGATTTCGGGCGGATATTGGCATTCCAAAAATCTGATTAATTGGGAGTACATCACGCCAAGTATGTGGCCGATGGAAGATATGTGTGCCCCTGCGGCGATGTCGGTGCGAGATACACTTTATCTTTTCCAATCTACTTTTGAGCAACGCCCGATTTTGTTCAGTACCGAACCCGAAAAAGGGAAACTCCAATTTTATAACCGTTGGCTACCTCGTTTGCCCCAGTATATTGGCCCTTGGGACCCCGCTTTATTTTACGACGAAGACCTCGACAAATGGTATATGTATTGGGGTTCGTCGAATGTGTACCCGCTTTTTGGGGCTGAATTAGACAAAAGCAGGAATTTAACCTATAAATCTAAATACCAAGGATTAATCTATCTCGACCCTAAAAATCACGGTTGGGAGCGTTTCGGACGTGACCATCGAGACACCATCCGACCATTTACGGAAGGGGCGTGGATGACCAAACACGGTGGTAAATATTTCTTACAGTACGGGGCTCCAGGAACGGAATACAACGTTTACGCCAACGGAACGTACATTGGAGATAATCCGCTTGGACCTTTTACGTATGCTCCGTACAACCCAATTTCTTATAAACCTGGCGGTTTTATGACGGGGGCAGGACACGGTAATACTTTTCAAGATAACTACGGAAATTACTGGAATACAGGTACGCCGTGGGTGGCGGTAAACTGGGCAATGGAGCGTAGAATTGTAATGTTTCCTGCGGGTTTTGATGCTGATAATCAAATGTTTGCGAATACCCGTTTTGGTGATTTTCCGCAGCAATTACCTACCAAGAAATGGGACAATAAAGACGATTTATTTACGGGTTGGATGTTGCTTTCTTATAAAAAACCTTGTACCGCTTCATCCGTTCGGGATACTTTGACGGCTCAGAAAGTTACGGACGAAAATCCAAGGACATTTTGGGTAGCAAATACCAACAAAGAAGGCGAATCTTTGACGATAGATTTACAAAATAACTACGACGTGAAGGCTTTACAGGTGAATTTTACCGACTATAAATCAGACGTTTATAATTCTAACGAAGCCCGAGTTTATACACAATTTAAGTTTTACGCTTCTTTGGATGGCAAAAAATGGGATTTGATTTCTGATAACACCAATGAACCTCACCGTGACCGCCCGAATGCTTACGTAGAACTACCTTCGAGTGTAAAAGCACGTTATATTAAGTACGAAAATGTCCACGTGCCGATGCGAAATTTGGCAGTGAGCGATATTCGAGTTTTCGGAAATGGCTCAGGAAAAATACCCGAAATGCCGAAGAAATTCACTGTAAAACGTCAATCTGATACCCGCAATGCGGATATTTCTTGGGAAAAACCTGCTAATGTAGTGGGCTATAATATTCTTTGGGGAATTGCTCCTGATAAATTATACCAAACGTATCAAGTTTGGGGAGATGCTCCTAATGCTTTGGAATTGAGAGCTTTAACCGTTGGACAAAAATATTATTGCGTCATCGAAGCCTTTAACGAAAATGGCGTTTCGGGTAGGAGTGAGGTGATGGGCTTTTAAAATTCACCCTAAAAATGCTTACTTGCCCAATACTTCTACTCATCAAGTGTTTCCAAAAATTCATAAAACTCTTTTTTGGTTTTAAATTTCAATTTATGATTAATATTTTTTCGATGAGTTTCAACGGTATAAAAACTTAAATTGAGCATTTCGGCTATTTTTTCAGTAGTTTCTTCTTGTTTAATAAGCCTCAAAATGTCCATTTCTCGCTTCGTTAGTTGATGTTTAATAGCAAAAAAATCTTTTTCAATCACTGTTTTCGCTATGTTTTTGGATTCAAAGAGTTTCTCGCCCTCCATCACTTTTTTTAAAGCTTCAATAAGTTGAGTTCCAGGAGTTGTTTTGGTGATGTAAGCATCGATACCTTCTTTTTTAAAAAGTTCAATTTCTTTTTTATCAGCATACATACTCACAATTACAATTTTCATATCACTTCCCAAAGCGTTTAATTGTTTGACTACCTCCAAACCGTTGAGATGCGGCATATTATAGTCCACAATGATGAGTTCTGGTCTTAGAGAAAAACATTTAGTTTGAGCTTGGCGGCTATCGTAAATTTGTTCAATCACTTCAAAAAAGCCTGATTCTTTCAGAATAAGGCTCATTCCATCATTAAACAAAGTATGGTCGTCAATGATTATTGTTTTCGTTTTCATGAGGAATTTCGATGATAAAACTTGTCCCGCTTGATGTTGAGTCAATGGTAATTTTTGCATTCGACAAATCAGCTCTTTTATAAATATTTTGAATACCGATTCCATTATTTGTGGAATTTTTATCCATGCCAATCCCGTTATCTTCAATGTTTATTTGAAAATGTGTTTGATAATCAAATATCTGAATATATGCCTCCGAAGCCTTTGAGTGTTTGATAATATTGCTCACCACTTCTTGTATAATCATATAAATGTTATTTTGTTTTATCAATTGCAGCTGATCGATTTTACCTTCCGAAAAATCGATCAGCTGAAAGTTGATAGAAGAAAAATCATTGAAACGATTTATCAACGATTCAATTTTTTCTCGGATGGGCCGTTCATCGTCTTTTACCAAATTATGACTCAGAAATCTGACTTCATTAATGGAATCAGACAGCAGCTTTTTCATCTTATCCGTATCCATATTTTTCAGATTCAGATACCCAAGGACTGCCAATAGCGTATTTCCTACACCGTCATGGAGGTTTCGCCCAATATTGTTCACTTCATTTTTTCTAATTTCTTCAATATTTTGTCTAATTAAGTCGAGATTTTTCTCAGAGTTATCCTTAGAAATCAACTCTTTACGAAAATTGTCAATTGAAAGATAAGCAAGTGTAATAATGAAGAGCGGTGTATTTAGAATATCGAAATCAAGTTTATATCCATCTTTTTGAATATTGAATAAAGCTAAAAAATTAGGCATAATAAGGGGCAAAAAGGCTAAGGAGAATACAATTAAATGGGAATAAACCCTTGCTTTTATTACTGCCAACAAAGCATGATAAAGTACCCAAAGCAAATTTATTAAAGTCAAATAGGTAAATAAAAAAGGAGTCAATCCCACTATTTTATCGTGAATAAATACGACACCAAACATGGCTATTACATTCAAAATGGTTAGCACATTTGCCCATAGTCGGTATCTTCTTTGATTGAAGGGCAATCTTTTGACTAATTGCTTTCCAAAGGGATGATAGAGTGTGTTGACAAAAAAAACGATCAAAGACCCAACATTGGATTGATTAAGCGTTAAAGTTTTAGGAAAAGTAATCAGGTCAAAAAAGAAATAATTATTGGCAAGGGAAAGCATGATTCCAAAAATAAAAAAGCTGTTATAAAGTAACAATTTATGCTTGAAAATTAACCCAAAAATGAGCATAAAAGATACGGTAACAAGCATGAATGAAATTTGAAAAATGCCATTGGTAACCATATAATGGGAGTTTTCAATAAATTTTTTCTCTTGGAAAAGCGTCAAGTCTAATAAGTTAATACCGCTGTATCTTTCAGAACGAAGCAAGACTCTAAGGGTGTCTTTGGGTTCAATTTTGAGGGGAAATGCAAATGCTAATATGGGGTAATCTCTTTCTACTAAGGGAGTTTGGCGTTGGATTTTTGTCAAATGTTTTACGGAATCTTTTGCTAAGGTATAGGCTTCTATCCCATCACATCTGATATGGTCAGTTTCGAGAGTCAATATTTGTTTTTGTGCTGTATGATTAAATACCTCAAAATATACCCAACCGTAATTATTGTCAGAAGCCTTGCCCAATGCTATCTCTTTATTATTGAGTTTTGGCGTAAAATTTCTTAGCAAATACTGCCGCAAATTTTTACGTTTCAAATCATTCTCACTGAAATTGGAAGAGAATTTAACGAATTGATTGATGCTTTGACTTTCAAAAGCATCTGAAATCAAAATCAAATCGTGCTTCGTGACTAACTTTTTAATATCCTTTTTTGACTCGCAAGCCATCAGTGAAATAAAAAGCAAAAATATGAAGCCTAAAAAAAATCTGTTTGAGTTTTTAGTATGTGTCAAAGTGGTTATTTAATAAGTTTAAACAGGTTCTCTATCAAAAAACTACGATTTAATCTATAAAAAATTAGAAATAATCTTTATATAAGAACAAATATAATGCTATTCACATCTTTATTCTTCCAATAAACTAAAAATAGGGCTTACTCTCTTCATTTTTTTTGATTTTACTGAAAAAATACCTGTTAACAGGTATTTTTTCAGTAAAATCAAACCTGTTCTTTTGCAGTAATAATTTTGTTTAATGAATAAAAAACGAAATTAATTCAATCATTGTCCCTTCCGTAAGTTTAATCAATACATTTAATATTCTGTTTTTTTAGGATAATCCTCCTCACGTACAACCCAATTAAACCAACGTTTTAAATCGTAAATACATCAAAATTTTATGAAAATATACCAACAAAAAGGCAACAATGCTCTCTTGATTTTGAATTATAGAACATCCGTTAAGGTGTTCATTAACAGTGTGGTATTGATAAAAGCAGATAGTAATTATACTAAGTTCTATCTGGAATGCGGTAAAGTGAAAACTGTATCTCATTCCATAAAATTCTTTGAAAACCACCTTGAAAATCATGGGTTTTTGCGGGTGCATCGGGCTTTTATGATTAATCCGAATTATGTAAAAAAATACAATTCGGAACAAGAAGTTTTGACGATGAGCAATGGACAAATCGCCAATATTTCCAGAAGAAAGCGACACGTTGTAAAGGATATAATTTTGTAGAACTAAATCAAGAGAAGCCTTTGATTTGTCCTGTGCGTAGAGTGTTTATAAATTAATGGTGGCGGCTATTTGATAGTGTAAGCATCTCGCACAGGACAAAAAAGTAGTAAGACTCTTATTTCTTACGACTTTTTTGTCCTAAACTATTTCCCGCCGTTGGTGGAAAACACAACAACGGCGGACGAGCTTGGAATACCATCAAAAGCACAATTAGGAGGTAGCATCCGCCGCTACGACCTAAAATGAGACTTCAAATTTCTTGCAAGATATGAGCGAGATGCTCTATATTATTATAGGTCGTAGGAACGCTTTGCTAAACCTTCCCTACAACCGCTTTTACAAATGCACAAAAGTATCCATAAAGTGAGCTTTTTGTTTGATTATCGGTTGTACACTACTTGTGCAAAAAATGCTTTTGTGGGTCGCTACGACCAGTTCCAGTGTAGCTATTATAAATAAAATGAAAAAGCTGTTTGGTGTGTATGCTTACGCAAAACTTGTTGGTCGAAAAGACCATCAATGGCGAAAACATCATAATCCTTCCCGTAAATCAAAAATAGGGGTTACCTCCTGTATATATCTATTATTTATAAAAAAAATACCTGCTAACAGGTATTTTTTTTATAAAAGCAAAGCTGTTACTTTACAGTAAAATATTTTTAAATGAACAAAACGTATACGTCTAAAATAGCTTGAATTCACCATTTAGTCCTAAATAGTGATTTCAGCCCAAAGAATCCAATTGGTTTAGTATTTAAACGAATTTTAACGTATGAAAAATTATAACCGTTTTCTTAAATTTCTCATTCATGAAAAAAAATCATTTCACTTTCGTTCTGAGTACACTCCTTTTGAGTCAATCCCTTTTTGCACAATTTCCAGTTTCATTTCCTGATGGAGTTATTGTGGGTTCTCTTACCGTAACCATCCCTCTTGTAGCACCTACAAATTAGCTGCTGGAGGTGGCATACTTACTGTAATTAAGGCCTCACTCATTAAAAAATAATCACCAGTAAATAACTTGTAATCTATTTCTCTTTATTATTCTAAGAGTATGTTTTGGAGTTTAAAAAAATTGTAATAAAGTAAGAATTGGTGTGACTTTGGTTTAATCAGAACTAAAGTAAATGAAAATAAAATTTCAAGAATTCACTGATTCTCAATGGCAAGTTGTTGAGAAAATACTTAACGACCAAAGAAAGCGAAAACATAGTTTAAGGACAATTATAGGGCATTTTCATAAAAAATAAATTTGTATAAATGCTGATTTCAAAACCTTCAAATTATCAATAGCGAGGGGGCGGTTCGCCGCTGCGATTAAACCCCTCGCTATTGATAATTTGAAGGACAATCGAACAGTTAGTAATATCAGTTATAATAATCTGATTTTCAGTAAATTAAATGGTTTTATGAAAAAGCCCTGAGGACAATTATAAATGCTATAATTTTTCATCAATAATACAGGGATTTAATGGAGGAATTTAGACAGTAAATATCCACAGGCGTAGATTGTTTCGAGATGTTGAAAAAACGATACATTCAGCCGAAGCAATGTTGCAAATTGCATGTATGTCATTTATTATCAATAAGTTATAATTCCAAAACATATTCTAAGCATTAAAGTGAATTTTTGAACCCCCCCAACCAATAATCTAAGTAATCATGTTTAAAAAAATTACCCTTACCACTTTATTATTTTTACCACTCTTTGCTTTCTCACAGGAAAGAAAAGAGGAGGGAAATAGCCAATTGCAAAGAGCCAATTGGGAAAAACTCATCACCAAAGACCCTAAGACTGGGCAGATTCCAAGAAATGAATTAGAAAAATCTCGTACTGAAATGTATCGTACGATTCAAAAAAACAAAAGTAGTCGTGTCCAGTCTGCCATACCAAATATAAAATGGTCAGAACGTGGACCGAATGATGTTGGCGGGCGTACTCGTGCTATGCTTTGGGACCCCAATGATGCAACCCATAAAAAAGTTTGGGTAGGTGGCGTTTCGGGTGGATTGTGGTTTAATACTGATATTACTGACGAAAAATCTACTTGGCAAAAAGTCAATGACCTTTGGGATAATATAGCCGTTGGTTGGATAGCCGCTGACCCAAGTAATCCCAAAATTATGTATGTGGGCACGGGTGAAAGAGGAACTGGCGAAATTGGAAATACAGGTCAAAGCGGCTCTGGCGGAGCAGGTGTATGGAAAACCACTGATGGCGGAACTACGTGGGCAAGATTGGCTTCAACCATTCCTGATTATTCAAAATTGAACGTTGCTGCTGGTTGGCGAGAGGTTTATAAAATTATCGTGAATGCCAAAGGAGAAGTATTTGCATTGAATTATGGTGGGGTTTTTCGCTCAAATGACGGTGGTACAACTTGGGCTGTATTAACTGGGGCAAATGCTCCATCAAATGATAATTTTGAAAGAGTATCGGATATGGAAATGGGCTCTGACGGAATTTTATACGTGGCAGAAGGCTCTGGGCAATATCCTGCAAAATTTTTGAAATCTACTGATGCAACCATAACGGCTTTTAAAGATATTACGCCTACTGGAACATTTGACAATGGTCGAGTAGAGTTTGCTATTGCTCCAAGCACCAAAGGAGATGTACAAGTTATTTATGCTGTCTCGGCTAATAGTGGTACTGCAAAGGCAAATTTCTTTTTGAAAAGTGTGGATGCAGGAACAACATGGACACCCATGAAAGTACCTGTTTATGAAGACTTAAATGGAGGTGGCGAAAAACCCTTCATGGGCGACCAAGGCAGCTATGACCTCATCTTGGGAACGCACGAAACCAATCCAAATGCTTTGTATGCAGCGGGCGTTGCGTACAGCGTAAGTGTTGATGGGGGCGAGACATGGCTTCCCAAAAGAGGTTATGGTGAATTACAAGACTTAATGCACGTCGATAATCATGCTTTCATGGCTCGTCCAGGGTTTCCTGATGAAGCTATTTTTGGTAATGATGGCGGCGTTTATTATGCACCCGATTGGGCAAGTTCAGGGAAAGAGTATCCTAAATTACAAAAACGAAATAGAGGATATAATGTAACACAGTTTTTTAGTGTGGACATCAATAGCTTTGCCAATAGCGGTACTGTTGTGGCTGGAACACAAGATAATGGAACAAAAGCTATTTCATCAGCGTATGGCAATATAGGCGGAGGCACAGAAATTCATGGTGGAGATGGTGGTCTGACTTTTATTGATAAATTAGATTCTAATATTGTCATTTCTCATTATATCCACGTTTCGCCAAAACTACATAAAGCTGGTTCAATCAGTGGCGAGAATACTGACGAATTAACACCCACAGACGCTAAAAGAGGTGGATTTATCAACCCTGCCGATTATGATTCTCAAAATCATACACTGTACGAAAATTATACGCTTGAATCTGAAAAAGAAACTAAAATTATCAGGTACCAAATCAAAGGAGCTTCTCCGAAATATACCACTACCTCTTCAATCATAAAGTTGGCAAAAGTTGAAGCCTTGACGCTTTCTTTCATAAAATTGGGCAAAACTCAGGGAAATCTTTATGTTGCTACCAATGATGGCGAGATTTATAAAGCCACAGGAGTTGCCCAGGAGGGAGATTTGACGGTAGAATTTACCAAAATAATGGATAAAACAAGCACCTCAGAAGGTAATGTTTCTTGCATAGATTTTGGAAAAGATGAGAATACGATGGTCGTAACGAAGTCAAATTATAATGTAAAATCAGTTTTTTATACGATTGATGGTGGTGCAAATTGGGTATCAAAAGATGATTCTCTGCATGGACTTCCAAACGTTCCAATCCGTTATGCTTTAATCAATCCAAAAGATACAAAACAAGTATTATTAGCTACTGAATTAGGTGTTTGGTCAACAACTGACATAACAGCTTCTAATCCAAAATGGGAACCTAACAATACTACCTTAGCAAATGTTCGTTGTGATATGTTGAAATACCGTACCTCGGATGAAACCGTAGCCCTCGGAACTCATGGACGTGGTATTTTTACTACAAAAATTAATCAAATTTTATGCTCAGATGCAGTAGTTGCGGATGCAAAACCAACTATTTGTAATGGTTCAACTGTTTCATTATCAGCAACTTGTGCTGTTGGTTCAGTTAAATGGTTTGATACGGCTGGGACAAAAGAGTTGTTCAAAGGTTCTCCTTTTGTAACGGCAGCATTAACAGCTAATACCGATTATAAAGTACATTGTGATACTACTAATTGTCCTGTTTCATTTAGAAATGTTTCAGTAGTAGTAAAACCTATCGTAGAAGCTCCTATTGCCCAAGAAGAGACTACAAAGTTAGGTACAAGCACCACTTTAACAGCAACTTGTGCTACTGGAATTCCAAATTGGTATGCGGCTTCAACAGGCGGAACGTCATTAGGTTCAATAACTTTCAAAACCCCTGAATTAGAAGGAAATACTCGTTACTACGTTGCTTGTGAGTTGGACGGAAAACCAAATTGTGTCAGTAGTAGAACTTCTCAGATTGTGCGAGTACAAATCACCGCTTCGGTGGGAGATAAACCATCAGCAGAAATGATTGTTTCAAACGCTCGTTTAGCGAATGAAAACACGGAAGAATATGCTGATTTAGTCGTGAATGTTTCGCCAAACCCAACAACTGGATTATTGAATTGGCGACTTCAAAGCAAGGAAGCAACTGATGTTAATTTATTATTACTAAATACACTTGGCAAAGAGCAATTAACTCAAAATTTTTCTGCACCCTTGCAGCTTCACGAAGGAACGATTGATATGAGCAAATTTAATTCAGGGGTATATATCTTGAAATTTAAAGTTGGTGAAAAAGTAATTACAAAAAAAGTTATTAAAAATTGATAGTGTAAGTGCGTATCGCATACGCCCATTCCGTTTGAGGGCGTATGTGATACGCCCACAATTTTTTCCACAATTTTAATATTAAAAATAAATGAAAAATATAATTAATTACTTAGTTATAAGTATTTTAACTATTATAATAACTGTTTCTTGTAGTAAAAATACTGAGAATACTCCCCAAACTTGTTATCTTTCAACGGTTTCAAATCCGAAAGGGAATATTTTGCAAACCATGACTTACGATGCCACTAATCGTTTAACAGCATATAAAAATGATTCGGCAAATGTTACGTATAATTTCACCTATAATACTCAAAGTTTAGTAGATAAAATAAATGTTGCGTATAAAGTAGGAACAACGATTTATACTTTCGTTGCAACTTTATCTTATGATGGAACTGGAAAAATCACGAAATCAGTAATAACATTAAATAATACACTTTATCAAACTAATACTTATACTTTCAACAATACGCAATTAGCGAGTATTATTTCTACGGATAATCTGGGTGAAGTGTATGCTTTAAGATTTGAATATTTGGGAGATAATATTG
The DNA here is from genome assembly GCA_013298805.1 of Cytophagales bacterium. Taxonomy (GTDB): domain Bacteria; phylum Bacteroidota; class Bacteroidia; order Cytophagales; family Spirosomataceae; genus Arcicella. Next base: position 14,639 of record JAAFIU010000020.1, read on the forward strand.
CGAAAGTTTATGAGAAATTTGAAAATGAAAAGGAGTATTTGTATTATGAAATAACAAAATTTGATGATAAAAAACCTGTATATCCAGAAGCCTTTAAGACCTTAATGGTAGGGTTTGCAGGTTTAGTGAACGAATATGGTTATCTGAATAAAAACAATGCTCTTTCTGAAAAATATTATGAAGACGATAAAACAGTATTTTTAAGTGCCGAGAATAGTTTTGAATACAACAGCAATTTGCAACCCACCAAAATGACAAGCACAATGGTGGAAGATGGTAATAAAATTAACATTGTCCAATCGTTTCAGTATAGTTGTAAGTAGTGAAAATTACAAAACTTCCCGAAAGATGCTTTTACCTTTTGGGAAGTTAAAATAACCTCATCTCACCTAATCAGCCATCACATAAACCACCAAACCCCTTGCTCCATGAGCACCAATCACTAAACTTTGTTCAATATCCGCTGTTTTGGAAGGACCAGAAATGAATGTTCCAAAACCTGTTTCATCCACTTTTACACGCTCGTAAGCACGGTGCATATTAGAAATGATGTCAGATTTATGGATAACGATGGCTAAATACTGCGTAATCATGGGCAAAACACGGTGAGGAATGTGTTTTTCAGAAACCCAAATAGCCCCATTTTCTGCTACCGCAAAATCTCCTTCGATGATGGCTAAATTGAGGGTTTCTAAATCGTGCGGGTCGCTGATGTTTAAACTAAAATCAGCTAATTCTGAAAGTGCTGAAATGGTTGTCGCAATATTCTTTACGCTTTGATAATGTTCTTGAATATCAGCTTTTATTTCGTCGTAATTGTTTACTTCAATCGCTTTTCCACCCACAAAACTGAGTGTTTCTGAAAATTTTGCGAATAAATTTTCATAGACTGTTTCAAACTTAAACTGAACGTCAAGTTTTTGATAATCAGGCTGATTTGATTTTATGTTCGCTAATATTTTTTCTCTTGATGACATTTTCAATTGTGATTTAGTGAATTGTGAATGAGTGATTTAGTGAATTTTGATGATGCTCATTAAAACTTCCCCGTTCCTTCATCCCTTTTCCTCCCTTTCTCCGTTCCCATTTCTCCATTCCTACTTATTCCCTTTCTCCCTCGAAAGATACCAATCTCTAAAACTCTCTTTTGGTACTTCGGGCATTTCTCTTTTTTTGTACCAAACGTTCAAATTATTATTCACAACAAATGGCGTATTTTTCATCAAAAATCTTCCCAATTTTCCTGCTGTTCTATAAAAACTTGGCGAACTCAAAACGCTTGCCATTGATTTAATTCCCATGCTTTTTACACTCGAAACGTGACCTTCTTTTACCAAAACTTGTCGCCATTTATAAAGTTGTTCGTGAATGTCAATTTTCACTGGACAAACATTTGAACACGACCCGCAAAGGGTTGAGGCAAAAGGTAAATCTGCATTTTGAGCCATATCTAAATTGGGAGCGAGAATTGAACCAATTGGCCCCGCAATAGCAGTATGATAACTATGACCACCCGAACGACGATAAACTGGGCAAGTATTAAAGCAAGCCGCACAACGAATACATTTCAAAGAATTTCTAAAATCTGCACGTCCCAATTGCTTTGTTCTTCCATTATCCACAATGACAATGTGCATTTTTTGTCCTGCTCGTGGCTTATGAAAATGACTCGAAAAAGTCGTAATGGGTTGCCCTGTGGCACTTCTTGCCAATAATCTCAAGAAAACGCCTAAGTGTTCAGCCTTCGGAATAATTTTCTCAAAACCCATTGCAGCAATGTGAACATCCGCCAAATGAGCTCCCATGTCGGCATTTCCTTCGTTGGTACAAACTACAAATCCTCCCGTTTCGGCAATGGCAAAATTTACGCCCGTCAATGCTACTTTACGAGTCAAAAAAGTGTCTCTCAAGTGTTGGCGAGCCGCTTCGGTTAAATATTGTGGATCAGTTGCTCCTTTTTCAGTTCCTAAATGTTGGTGAAATGTTTCCCCAACGTCAGATTTTTTGAGGTGAATAGCGGGTAAAACAATGTGTGAAGGCGGCTCTTCACGCATTTGTACAATACGCTCGCCAAGGTCAGAATCTATCACTTCAACTCCTTTTTCTTTCAAAAATTCATTGAGATGACATTCTTCCGTTAGCATAGATTTAGACTTCACCATTCGGTTTACGCCTTCCTCTTTTAAAATAGAATGAATAATTTCGTTATGTTCTTTTCCATCGGTTGCCCAATGGACGGTAATGCCATTTTCGGTAGCTTTTTTCTCAAATTCTAATAGTAAGTCATGCAAATTTGATAAAACATGATTCTTGATTTGAGAACCTGCTTCACGCAATTGTTCCCATTCTGGAATCTGAAAAACGGCTTTGTCACGCTTTGCACGTACAAACCAAAGGGTTTCATCGTGCCAATTTACGTGAGCTTCATCTTTATTAAATGCTGCCGATGCCGTAGCGTGGTCTATTCTTATTTTGTTCATAAATAGTTGTGAATGAGTGAATTGTGATAATTTTAAAAACACAATCGTAGCGACGAACCGTTCACAAATCACTAACTCACCACTGAATTCAATATCTCTGCGATGTGTTTTACCTTGATTTTTGAGCCTTGTCTTCTTAAAATACCTTCCAAGTGCATCAAGCACGAAACGTCCGAACCAGTAATGTATTCGGCTTCGTGGCGAGTGTGGTCGGTAATTCTGTCTTTACCCATTTTTACGGAAACTGCTTCTTCAGTTACGCAAAATGTTCCGCCAAAACCACAACATTCATCTTTACGGTCTAATTGAATCAGAGAAATGCCTTCTACCATGTTCAACAGTTTTTCAGTTTTTGAAAAAGAAGGAGCAACTAATTCCGACATTTGGGCGATTTTTAACCCTCTTTGTCCGTGACAACTTTGGTGTAAACCTACTCGATGAGGGAATTTTGCGGTCAAATTTTCAACTTTCAAAACATCCGTTAAAAATTCAGAAAGTTCATAAATATGCTTACGGATGTGCGTGGAAGCAGTTTCGTCTGCACCGTGCAAATGGTCTTTGATGTGTAGCGTACAGCTTCCAGAAGGCGAAACGATATAGTCGTAACCCTTAAAGTTTTCTACAAAATTATTATCACAATCCTTGTTGAGATGCTCAAAACCCGAATTCGCCATGGGTTGTCCACAACAAGTTTGATTGAGAGGAAAAACAACTTCACAGCCTAATTTTTCTAATAATTCTAAGGTGGCAATACCAACTTGTGGGTAAAATTGGTCGATATAACAAGGAATAAAAAGGGCAACTATCATATTTGGGATAAATAGTAAACGATACACGATGAACGACACAACATAATTGGGGTGATAAGTCTAATTATTTGAGTACGGTCTGTCAAAATTAAACGATAAAGTCAAGCCTACCATACTGTACATTCATGGTTTAATTCATGCTAAATTTTCGTCTAAATTCAGAAGGATTTGTTCCTTTGATTTGTTTGAAAACTCGTCCAAAATAAGACACATTATTGAAGCCACAACGGAAGCAAATATCCACAATTTCCAAGCCTTCCAACAGCATTATACACGCCTGATTTACACGATATTCGTTGGTAAAATCAGTGAAGGTTTGGTTAAGGTTTTTCTTGAAGTAATTACAAAATGCAGGGACAGTTAAATGACAAATGTTGGCAACTTCTTGAATGTCAATGTTTTGAGAAAAGTGTTCTTCCACAAAGCCATAGACTTTTTTCAAGCGTTCTTGGTCTTTCAAACTAAAATTATAACGATTTTCAGCGGCATTCAATAATCCATACTCTTTTGAATTTGCCATTGTTTGTAAGACTTTCAGCAATGCCAAAAGTCGCTCAAAAGGAGGGGTTTCAAGTAAATCCCGTAGTTGTTGTGCTACTTCACCTTGTGTTTCACCATTAAAACAAATACCTCTTTTAGAACGCTCAAAAAGTTTTTTGATAGATTTCATTTCGGGTCTTGATAAAAAACCTTCGCCCAAAAAATCCTCTTTAAACTGGATAACAACCTCTTCGTGCGTACCCACCGAACCGTATCCAAAGCCTCCGTGTGGGAGATTTGAACCAATTAACACTAAGTCGCCATTGGTATAATTGCTAAGGTGATTGCCTACGTGTCTGCGTCCAGAACCTTCAAAAACACAGACAATTTCGTATTCTGGGTGATAGTGATAATGCCATTTAAAAGCATCTGCGGCAACCTTATGATGTAGAAGCCTAAACGAACTTCCTTCATCGGGCTGAATAATTTCAAATTCAGTTTTCATCTGATTAAAATGTTTAGTTGTTTTCAAAGGTATCAGATGGAACGCCTAATCATTACTTTGGAAATTATAATCTTGATAAGGGCGTTTCATAGTAATATTATTTAGAGAATTATTAGTAAAATAACCTTAATTAGTCTTTAGTTATTAAATATTTATCTATTTTTTTGTTAAATATATTAATTAAGTTAAAGTATTAGATAACAAAAGAGTAGTTATTACTTTAAAATTAGCACAACTTTGTATAATCATTAACCATTTTATAATAAAAGTTGATTGACAGGTTGAAAATAAGAAAAAGCGGGCTTTTGTCCGCTTTTTTGATGTTAACTTTATGCTGAATGACCATAAAAATTATGCCAATCAATATTTTTAACAGCATATAATCCATTAACAAATAAATAATTATGTTCGTTAATCCGATTTTAATATTAAGCGAACCTGTTTAAACTTTCTGTTTTGAGATATAAAGTATTGTATTTTTGAAGTCTTTAAACTGAATTTTTTGAAACATAGCAGAGCTACGTTGATAAAATTTTGGTTTGAAGGGTTCTAAAAGACTTAATTTTAGCCGAAAGAGAAAGTTTAAACAGGTTCAGCATATAAATATCCACAAACCCACTCATTATCTCTTCAAAAATATGAATAACTGGAAAATCAAACTATCAATTTTTATTAATTATTTCCTCTTTGCTATTTTGCTAAATAGTGTCGGAACGGTCATTCTGCAAGTTCAAAACACTTATGGAATTACAGAATCTTCGGCTGCAATCTTAGAAGCATTTAAGGATTTAAGTATCGCCTTTATGTCGTTTTTAGTGGCTTCTTATATCACAAGGATTGGCTACAAAAACTCCATGTTATTGGCGTTAATAATAGTAACTGTTGCCTGTTTGGGAATGCCCCTTGTCAATCAGTTTTGGATGACAAAATTGCTCTTTGCGGCAGTTGGGGCAAGTTTTGCTTTAATAAAAGTGTCGGTGTATGCTACAATAGGCTTAGTGGTGAAGGATAAAAGCGAACATATTAGTTTAATGAATTTCATCGAATCCTTCTTTATGGTTGGTATTATGTCGAGTTACTTCATTTTTGGGGCTTTCATCGACGATACAAATCCCCAATCAGACACTTGGGTTCATGTTTACTATCTCTTGGCTGGACTTGCTGTCTTGGCTTTCTTGTTATTATTTACTACGCCCATTGATGAATCAAGCATTCAAAAATCAAGTGATGAAAAAGCATTGGGCGGTTTTTCCGAAATGTTTCAATTAGTCGCTGTTCCCGTAGTTTTGGTGTTTGTGGCAAGTGCTTTCATTTACGTTTTGATTGAACAAAGTATTATGAGTTGGTTGCCAACTTTCAATAGTAAAGTATTGCATTTGCCTTCAACTTTGAGTATTCAAATGGCAAGTATTTTGGCGGCATCAACGGCTATTGGGCGTTTTTTAGCGGGCGTAGTTTTGAAAAAAGTAAAATGGCTTACCGTACTCATTGGCTGTATTTTATTAGCAGGAGCATTAGTTTTATTAGCTCTTCCATTAGCCAAAAATCTTGGAACAGAAGCCATTACGGGTTGGGGTAATGCTCCATTAGTTGCCTTTATTTTTCCGATGATTGGTTTGGTGATTGCCCCTATTTATCCTGCGATCAACTCGGTGATTTTGAGTTCATTACCCACTCGCCAACACGGAATTATGTCGGGATTAATCGTGATTTTTTCAGCCTTGGGTGGAACAACGGGCTCTTTAATTACGGGTTATATTTTTGAACATTACGGCGGACAAAGTGCCTTCTATTTCTCATTAATTCCAATGACTTTATTGATTGTCTGTTTAATATTCTTCAATAAATTATCAGCGAAAGAGGAGGGGAAGAATTAGTGAATTGTGATTTAGTGAATTGTGATTTATTATTGATTTAGGGAACTTAACTACTTGATAGCCAATTTTCTATAATTCATAATTCATAATTCATAATTCATAATTCATAAATAATTCATAATTCATAATTCATAATTCATAATTCATAACTCATAACTCATTTTCCATTAACCATTTTTATATAAACTTATAGATGTTACAATTATTAGAAGATACTTATCCTTTTGCTTCTACCGAAGTTTTTAAGGCGGTACAAATGAGTTCATTTTTTCCAGATTCTAAGACTTTTACCGATTATATTCCAAAAACAGATATTGGAATAATTGAGGTGAAATTTTTAGCTCAACGCAACGAACCTGACTTTAATTTAGCTCAGTTTGTTGCAGAAAATTTTGATAAAAACCCATTTGAATCACTTGAATATCATAGTGATACAACTAAAGCCATTTCCGAACATTTGGATGGTTTGTGGGAAATCCTCACTCGTGAACCTGCCGATGCACAAGGCTCATTGATTGCCCTACCACACCCGTATATTGTACCTGGAGGACGTTTCCAAGAGATTTATTATTGGGATAGTTACTTTTCAATTTTAGGTTTGCAAACCAGCCGTCGAGTTGATTTAATCGAAAATATTGTCAATAATTTCGCCCATTTGATTGACCAAATCGGATATATTCCAAATGGTAATCGTGCTTATTTTTTGGGGCGGTCACAACCTCCGTTTTTTTCATTGATGGTAGAGGTTTTGCGTGAAGAAAAAGGCGATGAAATTCTTACGAAATATTTACCAGTTTTAGAGAAAGAATATCAATTTTGGATGTCGGGGAAAGATGAACTTTCAACTCAAAATCAAGCCAATAATCGAGTAGTTTTATTGGAAGACGGCGTGGTGTTAAATCGTTTTTGGGATGAATACGATACGCCAAGACCAGAATCTTACCGAGAAGATGTGGAATTAGCCGAAAGTCTTTCGGAACATTCCGAAGGTTTCTATCGCCACATTCGAGCGGCCGCAGAATCAGGTTGGGATTTTAGCAGTCGTTGGTTCAAAGATTGTCAAAACATGAACACCATTCATACAACGGAGATTCTGCCAGTTGATTTGAACTGTCTTTTGTTGAATCTTGAAAAAACACTATCAAAAGCTCATTCATTGTCAGGAAACGAGGAGGAGTCTCAGGAATATACAATCTTGGCAAGTCAAAGAGAATCAGCCATTAGCACCTATTTTTATAATGCAGAAAAAGGTTTTTATTTCGATTATGATTTTGTAGCTCAATCACAAAAAGATTGTTACTCTTTAGCGGCTGTTTTTCCATTGTTTTTTAAAGTTGCCAAGCAAGCTGATGCAGAGACTGTTGCCAATGTTTTAAAAACCGACTTTTTGCAAGATGGAGGCGTTATCACAACTTTAAATAAAACGGGTCAGCAATGGGATTCGCCAAACGGTTGGGCTCCTTTGCAATACATGACGTATAAAGGTTTAGTTCAGTACGGTTTTATGGATTTAGCGAATGAAGTAAAAAATCGTTGGATGAAAACCAATGAAAAAGTTTACCAACAAACTGGCAAAATGACCGAAAAGTATAATGTAAAAACGCCAGATATTTTAGCGGGTGGAGGTGAATACCCAAATCAAGATGGTTTTGGTTGGACGAATGGTGTGTACTTAAAGTTTTTGAGAGGTTGATATGTTTAGCAATTCTATCAATTCAATGGGTTCTAACAATGGGTCTTAACTCATTGAATTGATAGAATTGTCCCCATTGGATTGATGGGATTTCAATGGGTTCTAACAATGGGTTTTAACTCATTGAATTGATAGAATTGTCCCCATTGGATTGATGGGATTTCAATGGGTTAAAACAATGGGTCTTAACTCATTGAATTGATAGAATTGTCCCCATTGGATTGATGGGATTTCAATGGGTTAAAACCCATTGTTAAAACTTACCTACATTACATTCACACCCCTTCCACAATCTTAATTTCCTCATCCGTTAAATCATATAAATCATAGACCAATTTATCAATAAAACGATCTGTACGGTCTATTTCTGCAACAATGGCATTCGCTTTTTTGGATTCTTCCATAAAAAATTCCTCCCATTCGGACTCTTGCGATAAGGATAATTTCACTTTTTGCTTGGTCAGTTCTTTGATAAAATCCGCATAAGTCAATAAGTGCCAATCTTGTAGCTTTTTGGGTAAATCTCCTAATTCAAATTTGCGTTGAATGGTTCGCTGAAATTTTTGAGATTGTTCTTGTAGACTTTTGTTTAAGGTGAGCATTTTGTTTGCATTTTCGATAAAGGGGATTTGCTCTGAAGTAAGAATTTGCTTGATAGGTAATTCTTTTAATTCATTGACTTTTATTTTTGGAAATAAATCGTTTGCTTCTCCGTAAAATTTTCTAAAATACCATCCAATCAAATTTGAGTTTATGATTGTTAGAATAAATTTTAATGAATTTGGGTCTATTCCTCTAATCATATGAGTTGTATCGTTCGTAAAATAGCCACAATCATCAAAACAACAATTTAATTTTTTCCCAGAAACTTCTCTAACTACAATTTTAGGATTTAAAAAGTCTTCGATTTTTTTTGGCGACATTAACCAAGTTCCCCATTTCACCCATTGAATATTTGGTTTTATAAAATATGGTTGAATATTGCCTCCTTTTATATCAGGAAAGTATGTTTCATCTATTTTAGTATTTGAATGATAAACCCAATTTTCAACGTCTCTTTTTGTTTGAGGAAAGTCGCCTTCGATTGATTTTCCGTAACCCACTTGATATGGTTTGTAACCGCCAGTTATTGTTGATAGGTTGCCTAAATTGACACTTTTATATTTTAATTTTTCAAAAATCTCAAAAATACTATCATTGAATGCACAATTAAATTTGTCATATTTAATCCAATTTTCAAATTTAATTGTGTTGTATGTTATGTTTGAAAATATGCTTTCAGGCATTTTAACATTTTTTGCTAACAATTCACTTTTAACAGAATTTTTAGAATAAATAATGATACAAGTATCAATATTCGCATCTTCAAATACTTGAGTTTCAAAGTCGATTACAAAATGGAAATTATAGTCTGATAGTTTTTTTCTAAATTCTTCTCCCCCCTTTCTGTTCATCCAACTATTGGGAATTATAAAACCACAAAGACCAACATTATTTAATATTTGCGTTGCAAGTATTGAAAACATCTGATAAGTATCACAACTTGTTTTGAATTCATATCTTTTTGAATATATATCTTTTTGCTCCAAAATCGCACCATACGGTGGATTTCCAATGATTACATCAAATCCTCCTTTATATTCATCTCGAAATGCGTAATTGTAATCACAAATTATACTATCGACAAGGGGTTTAAACCCCTTGTTACTATTGTCGGGTAAATTATGTTTAGCTCTATTGGTTTCTATATAATTTATGGTGTTAGCTAACTGGGTTGCGTCAACAATTTCTTTGCAACCAAATTTCTGTGTCCATAAAGGAACACTTTTTTCTCCACTGGTATTGATAGGCGTTATTTCTGTGTTTGTGTTGGCAAGGGGTTCAACAAGGGGTTCAACAAGGGGTTCAACAAGGGGTTCAACAAGGGGTTCAACAAGGGGTTTAAACCCCTTGTTGTTGTTGTTGTTATTACTATCACTATCATCACTATTCTCTTTTTTGTTATTGATGATAGGGTTTATACCATTGCTTTTATTTACTTCACGGGCAGTACGTCCTTTTATCTTTCTGACTATTTCATTGACTTCATCCTCTTGACATACCAACACAAAATGGATATGGTCTTTACAAACATTAAAAGCCAAAATGTTCAAATGTTGCTCTTTTACCAAAACCGCCATAGTTTGTGCAATAACCATTTCGTCATTATCGGTCAGATAATTAACTTGTGGTTCTGGCATTGTTCCCATAGCTCGTTTTTCTCTAACCCGATAATCAATCATTCGTTGCGAAGTCCTGCTATCGTGAATCGCTGTTGTAATATGAAATGATTTTTTCTGTTTTTTCTCAAAAACGGTTGGAAATTCATTTTGCCAATGAAAGGCTTTGTCGCCCGCCACAGTTTTGTCGTCAATCAAAGAGTTGCCACATTTTATATTATTGTTCAAATCGTTCAATTTACGGTTGGGTTGAGCCGTGTGTAGCCACAGAGAGAGTTTGGCTATTTCCACACTTTCTTCGTTCAAGTCAACGCCATAAAGGTTATTTTCCAATATACTTTTCGATACATCGTTCAAGATAAGAGCATCGCCAAAGAGTTTGGCTTGGAGTTCGTCAATATATCGGTGTTCGCTAATCAAAAAATCAAGGGCTTGGTTCAAAAATGCCCCAGAACCACAGGCAGGGTCACAGATTGTTAATTGGAGTAGCCAGTTTCTATACGTTGTAAGTTTTTCTAAAAGTACTTGTTTTGTTGTTTTGGTTCTTTTTTTGTCGGTAAAATATTCTTCTTCAACAATGTTTATTTCTGCTTTTTTATTCTTACAAAGTTTACCTACGGTATTATCAACAATGTATTTTGTGATGTATTTTGGGGTATAGAAAACACCGTCTTTTTTACGTTTTGTATTTTCTTTTTCGAAAATATTACCTTCCAATTGTGCTTTTATTTCATCTAATTCATTCAAAGAATTTTCAAAAATATGCCCCAAAATATTCACATCAACCTCACTCTGAAAATCATATTCTGATAATTTTAAAGTATGTTTAAACAACAATTCATCATCAATTTTGATAATGTCCAAGACCTCATCGGGTTTGAAAAGCCCACCATTATACGCAAAAACATCATAACGTTTGCCCTTGAAACCTGTGTTTAAATAGCCAAAATACTTCTTAAAACGAGTGTAAAGCGGTATTTCTTCGTCTCGTTCCTGCAATTCACGCCAATCGTTCAATATTAAACGGACAGAATTGGGTGGTAATAATTGTCGGTCTTCGGCAAAGAACAAAAACAGGAAACGGTCTAATAATTTCTGTGATTTTTTGAATAATAGGAGGGCATCAAAATCAGGGTTTTGCTTCACCAAATCACGATGCAATTCTCGTTTGAAGAGGGAGTAATCGGAATATAATTTTTTGGTAATATCTTTTTCTTCGCTCAAAGATTCCTCTTTCAATTTTTTGGGAATACCGTTTGCAATACTGTCAAATGATAAGCATAAATACAGCAATTCAAATTCCTTTTCGATGAGGGTAAACAAATTAAATTCGAGAAATTCAGTAGCGTTATCAATATAAAAGCGGAGTTTTTCAAAATTAGACGTGATAACGTAAATACAATTTGGTTGATTGTTTTTGTAACCAAATGCTTGCGTTTCAATTTTGCCTAAATCAGTTGTATTCGTTCCTTTTAGTTCAATAATGGCTTTCACTGCATCATCAATCAAGATTGCCCCATCGGCTTTTTTGCTATCTTTTACATTTTTATATTCCGTAGTAAGGTTATATTTTGTTTCAGAAGAAGAAGCTGGTTTGGTGTATCCCAATATTTTGACGAATAAATCCTCCAAAAACTCTCCCTGATACTGTTCTTCTTTCAGACTTCGGATGTCTTCTTGAACTTTAGCATTCAGAAAATGGGATTGAAATTTACTGAAAGCATTATTTACTTTTTGCTTGTCTAAATTTTTGAGATATTTATTTACGACTGATGATTGAAAAAAGTTCATGAATGGATTGGTTATATAGGTAATTACTGACACGCAAATTATCAATTATTGGTCTGTAAAGCAAAATTATAACCTTCACGCTGATTTAATCATCTAAGCTCAGAACCTAAGCCATAACGCCTCCCCTAATAACATCGTACAGAAGAAAACAAGCTCCTGAAAAGTACAGAAAGCACATAAACCTTCGTATATTTGTGAGGGAACTCGCTAAGGTCATTTTTATATTATTTGGCAAAAAATCAATTTTCCAAATAATATTCTGTAAAAAGTGTAAAAAACCAATTAAAACAATTATTTTTGAATTCTTTTGTATCCCAAAAAATAGTTAAATAAGTTTTTAACAAGAAAAAATTAAATTATGTCAAGTTTGTCTTCTCAGAAAGGTGTTTTGTACGGAGATGCCGTACAAGAACTGTTCGAAATCGCTAAAAAAAATCAGTTTGCTTTACCAGCCGTAAACGTTACCGGAACAGATACTGTAAACGGTGTATTAGAAGCAGCTAAAGCGGTTAACTCTCCAGTAATTATCCAGTTCTCAAACGGTGGAGCTCAATTCTATGCAGGTAAATCTTTACCAAACGGAAAGCAAGAAGCTTCTATCGCAGGTGCTATCTCTGGAGCTCATCACGTACACCAATTGGCAGAAGTCTATGGCGTGCAAGTGATTCTTCACACTGACCACTGTGCTAAGAAATTATTACCTTGGTTAGACGGTTTATTAGATGCAGGTGAAAAATTCTTTGCTCAAACAGGAAAACCATTGTTCTCTTCACACATGATTGACCTTTCAGAAGAGCCAATCGAAGAAAACATCGAAATCTGTAAGCACTATTTAGAGAGAATGGCTAAAATCGGCATGACTTTAGAAATTGAATTGGGCGTAACAGGTGGAGAAGAAGACGGTGTTGATAACTCAGACGTTGATTCATCTAAATTATATACTCAACCTTCAGAAGTGGCTTACGCTTACGAAGAATTGAGCAAAATCTCTCACCGTTTTACGATTGCTGCGGCATTCGGAAACGTACACGGAGTTTATAAGCCAGGAAACGTTAAATTGTCTCCAATCATTTTACATAATTCTCAAGAATTCGTAAAAGAGAAATTCGGTTTAACGGATGAGAAACCAATCAACTTCGTATTCCACGGAGGTTCAGGTTCATCACGTGAAGAAATTCGTGAGGCACTTTCTTACGGAGCAATCAAAATGAACATTGATACAGACTTACAATGGGCATTCTGGGAAGGTATTTTGAACTTCTACAAAGAGAAAGAAGCTTATCTACAAGGACAAATCGGAAACCCAACGGGCGAAGATTCTCCAAACAAGAAATTCTATGACCCACGTGTATGGTTACGTAAAGGTGAAGATACATTCGTAAGTCGTTTGAAATTAGCTTTTGAAGATTTGAACGCAGGAAATGCAAATCAATATTTATAATTTGGATAGACTTGTTCGTCTTTCAAACAAAAAAGCGTCTCTATTAATTTAGAGACGCTTTTTTGTTTGTTAATATTTCAAATTCTAAAAAATAATCCATACCTTTGCAGTCCCAAACAAAAATAATTATGTGGCTGGGCAATCTTGATATAACTAATTTATTGTTAATCAGACCTTTAAAGGCTACCGCTGGTAATTTTTTCGGAAAATAAATCAAAATTTTCAACAGTAAAAAAACAAAAAATGAACGATTTAATTAAGTTCGTAGAGGCTGAAAATGCTGCACGCCGTGCAGAATTGCCCGAGTTTTCAGCAGGTGATACTATCAACGTACACGTAAAAATTCGTGAAGGTGCTAAAGAGCGTATTCAGGTTTTCCAAGGAACAGTAATCCAACGTCGTAATGCAGGTGCAGGTGAGTCTTTCACAGTACGTAAAATCTCTAACGGTGTAGGTGTAGAAAGAATTTTCCCTTTACTTTCTCCAAACATCGACAAAATCGAAGTATTACGTAGAGGTAGAGTTCGTCGTGCAAGATTATTTTATCTTCGTGGCAAACAAGGTAGAGCTGCTAAGGTTAAAGAAATGGTTAAGAAAAAGAAATAATCATTCGATTAATGCTTATATAAAAAGAGTCGTTCCGCAAGAACGACTCTTTTATTTTGCCCATACTCGACTGGTAATCAATGAAATACAAAATATTTTTTGGTTTAATTAAACCTTTACCTCGATATATACATCAAAGTGACAAATAAATTTCTTAATCAGTTTAAATTTATATTATCATGAAAAAATTCATTTTGTCGGCATTGATGTTGACTTTCATTGCAATCGGAGTAAATGCACAAGCTACTAATGACCCCCATCCTAAAAGAGAAAAATTAGAAGCAAAATTAGCTAAAATGACTCCTGAAGAAAGAGCAAAGTTTGAAGCTAAAATGGCAGAAAGAAAAGCGAGATGGGCGAACCTTTCACCTGAAGAGAAAGCGGCTGCAAAAGAAAAGCGTAAAGAAATGAGAGAAAAATTCAAAAATATGACTCCCGAAGAACGCAAAGCTGCCAAAGCAGAATGGAAAGCCAATCATCCGAAAAAAGGATAGTAAGTAGAATGACGATTTAAGAATTACGATTGCCATAAGATTGATTATCAGTAATTTATGGAATCTCAAAGTAGTGCTTTATATTGTCTTATTGCTTTTAATTAGAATAAAATTTCATAAAATTTAGCCATTGAATAGCCATATTCAATGGCTAAACTCTTTTATAACTTTCGCTCATTTCCAATTTAAACTCTCATGAAATTTCTGAAAATTTTACCTAAAATTATTGTGTACTGTGCTTTCTGGAGCGTAAGTTTTACGTTATCAGCTCAAGTTTCTACGGAAAATAAACGAACGATGACCGACGAAGAAATGGATAGTTTGATAGATAGTATCTTGATAAATAAACCAACTTCTGAATTTAATATTGGACTAAATTATCAGAATAGAACACTTTTTGCAGGACGAGATTTAGGCATAAGACAATGGAATTCTGTTTTTAATGCTACTTACTACCACTGGTCTGGGCTTTATGCCGATTTTAGTGGATTTATGTATAGCAAAAGTGACCCTAAGTTACAAATGACTTCATTATCAATTGGTTATCTCGGTGATTTAACCGAAGAACTCTCAATAATGGCAGATGTTGGACGCATGATAGAAACCAGTCCCGACCCCAATTTTCCTAATCAATTACCTTATTGGTCATCCGCTTCTCTCAATTATTCATTCAATAAACTCTCTGCAATAGCGGATTATACACTTATGTTTGGTGGAGAAACCGCCAGTCGTTTTCGCTTAGGAGCATCATATTATCAGTCATATAAAAATGTTGGGTTTATTGATAGAATTAGTATAACGCCCAGATTAACAACTATTTATGGAAATCAAGATATTACTTATTCTCAATATTGGACTGGTGGAACACTTTATACAACGGACGGAACAACATCGACTCCTGCACGAAATCCATTTGGGCAAGTATTAACCAAACTCGGAAAAAGACAACAAGTGTTAAATGGCACAAAATCCTATTTTGGACTGATGGCAGTAGATATTGCCTGTGGTGTAAGTGTGACAGAGCATAATTTTCGAGTAAGTTTTACACCTCATTTGGTAAAACCTGTGCGTTTATATCCAAGCGAAGACATCAATGTTAGCTGGCAATTTTACTATGGAGTTTCGTGTGCTTATACGTTTAAATGATACAAAAAAAGAGGCAGAATATCCGCCTCTTTTTCCCTTCTAAACCAAAAAATATAATCTATTCAATCCCTAAAATACGTAACTGTTTTTCTCAATTGAAGCCTCTGCGATGCGTCTGCGGGCATCTTTCAAGTTCATCGGTTCAATTTTCGTAAAGCGTTTCAAGCCCATCAACATTACTCTCAATTCGTCTCCTTCGGCAAAACTTGTAATGGCTGATTTTCCTGCATTATTTACTTTTTCAACGGCATGGTGTAAATAAATCATGGCAGCATCACGTTGTAATTCACAAGCTGATTCGCCTTTCATTCCAATCAATTTTTCAACTCTCAATAAAGCTGATTCAGCAACATATAGCTCAATGAGCATATCTGCCAAATCCATGATGATTTCTTGCTCTTGTTCAAACTTCATCATAAATTTCTGTAAAGCCGCACCTGCAATCATCAAAGCCGCCTTTTTCAAATTTTTGATGACTTTTTTCTCAGCAATGAATAATCCTTCTTCTTCCTCCGTTCCAAAATCAGGAATTGACATAATTTCTTTACCAACTGCCATTGCCGCAGGCATCAAATTCAATTCGCCTTTCATGGCACGTTTCACAATTGTACCAACTGAAAGCAAGCGGTTAATTTCGTTTGTACCTTCAAAAATTCTATTGATACGTGAATCACGGTAAGCTCTGTCCATCGGAGCTTCGGCAGAAAAGCCCATTCCACCATAAATTTGTACGCCTTCATCTACCACATAATCCAAAACTTCTGAACCATGCACTTTCAACATTGCACATTCAATGGCAAATTGCTCAACGCCTTTCAATTT
>JAAFIU010000398.1 GCA_013298805.1 Cytophagales bacterium
GAATTGAGCACAATAATAAATTAATTTACAACCAACTTGACTTGAGTACACAAAATGTTTATTTACAATAAAAATTGAAATTTAAGCTGTAACTGGTAGTAAGTTTAGCGAAGCGTTCCTTCCTACGACCTATAATCACAAAGAGCGTCTCGCTCTTTACGCCGTTCATTTCTCCAACAACATGTGTGAAACCAATAGGACAAACAATTTTCAGAAGGGCTTAGTGTAAAACTAAAAGACCAAACTACCTTCATAAAACAAAAAACGCCTCAATCTTTCGACTGAGGCGTTTTTTTATATTCTTTACGAGTTTTCTTATTTCAACTGAATCACTTTAAATTCTGAAACTGGTCGTAGGTTTAGCGAAGCGTTCCTACGACCTATAATTGAGTAGAGCGTCTCGCTCTTTACGCCATTCATTTCTCCAACAACTCATTCGAAACCAATCGGACAAACAATTTTCAGACGGGTGTTAGTGTAAAACCAAAAGACGAAACAACCTGTTTTCTTGGTCGGTAGCACCCCCCGTCTGTCCGTAGTGTTCCGCAGGACACTACGGACGAAGGATGAAAGTAAAGTGTCTGTGACACGGCAAGTACCAAGATATTAAGAATTTAGGAAATAAATATAAATGGCAGAAAGAGGTTACAAAATAATTGACCAACAAGCAGTACATTTCATTACGTTTGCTGTGGTAGAATGGACTTGGCGTCCCCGATTGATATATTCACAAGGTCAATGTACGCAGATATAGTGGTAGAAAGTTTAAATTATTGTGTTGAAAACAAAGGATTACTGGTTCATGCGTGGATAATTATGCCTAATCATTTACATCTGATTGTTTCATCAACGAATGAAGATGGTCTTTCGGCTAATATTAGAGACTTCAAAAAGTTTACTTCTCAAAAAATTTGTAAAGCCATTGAGAATAACAAACAAGAAAGTCGTCGAAATTGGATATTATGGTTATTGAAAAGTGCTGGTTCAGATAATAAACGAAATGAAACCTATCAATTTTGGCTGGGCGGCATTCCGCAACAAGATAATCATCCTATCGCTTTAACAGACTACAATATTATGATGTCAAAATTAAATTATTTACACCAAAATCCAGTTAGAGCTAATGTCGTCAGAAACATTGAAGAATACTATTATTCAAGTGCAATAGATTATAAAGGAGGTAAAGGTCTTGTGCTAATAAGCTATCTTTTTTGAGCTTGACCCGTGTCACAGACACTCTACTTTCATTCTTCATCCGTAGTGTCCTGCGGAACACTACGGACAGTGAGCCAACTATTAATCGGTTTACTCTTCATACCAAATATTATTTTGATGCTTTAAAGCTACAATACTATTATTCAAGTGCAATAGATTATAATGGAGGTAAAGGTCTTGTGCCAATAAGCTATCTTTTTTGAGCTTGACCGTGTCACAGACACTCTACTTTCATTCTTCATCCGTAGTGTCCTGCGGAACACTACGGACAGTGAGGGGTGCGTCATGCTAAGAGAGACCTTGCTAACAATAACAGATTTTAATTATGACATTAAACAAAATATTACTTCTTAGTTTTTTGACAATTTTTACTTCCTGCAACGGACAAGAAAAAGCAAACACAGTTAATGAAGCTAATATCACCAAACCAAGTCCCAAAGTGATAAGAAACTTTAAGGCTATAGGTTTGGCTCCCGATTTTGATACTACCTTAGTAAGTCAATATATCCGAAGTATTTTTCAGGATTCGAAAGGAAATTTATGGTTTGGCACCTTTGAAGGTATAGTGAGGTATGATGAAAAAACGCTAACCTATTTTTCCAATCCTGAGGGATTTATTTCCCAAAGTGTATTTGCTATTAGTGAAGATAAAAATGGTAATCTTTGGATTGGGACTGACCAAGGCGTTTACAAATATGATGGAAAAGTCTTTAAGAATTATAATCAAAAAAATGGACTGAATCACATTGATATAAGTCGGAAGGGCATCCTTGTTGACCAATCGGGTACTATCTGGGTAGGGACACATGGTGGCGTTTACCGATATGACCCGTCTGCCGATAGCAAAGACGGTAAAATTTTTTCATTATTTCAACAACTTCCGCCTATCAATAATGCTGGTATCATGGAAGACAAAAGTGGCAACATTTGGTTTGCTTCCTCTAACAAAGGTGTTTTTCGCTATGATGGCAAAACGATCATCAATATAGCAGAAAAGGAAGAATTAGGGGAAAACTATGCAGGAGGGATAGCAGAAGATAATGCTGGAAATATGTGGTTTACTATGAAAAACGGCATTTGCAAATATGATGGAAAAACTTTAACAGAATTCACTTCCAAAGATGGATTAGGTGGGACAGAATTTTGGGGCATAATTATAGAGCAGTCGGGTATAATTTGGATTACGGCACGAGGTAGCACAACAAGATTTGATACCTCAGTTCCCATATCAAATCCAAATGCGTTTACGGTGTTTACATCTGTAGACGGTTTTACTTGTTGCGTTCAAAGTATGTTTCAAGACAAATCAGGAAGAATTTGGTGGGGTACTGGACAAGGACTCTACCGATTTGATGGAAAACGCTTTTACCAAGTAAAACAAAAAGGACCTTGGTAGGATTAACAAAATTAGATGAACCGTCCTGTAACTGATCGTAGGTTTAGCGAAGCTTTCCTACGACCCATAATTGAATAGAGCGTCTCGCTCTTTACGCCGTTGATTTCGCCAACAACTCATACGAAAGCAATCGGTCAAAAAATTTCATAAGGGCTTAGTGTAAAACCAAAAGACGAAACTACCTTCATAAAACAAAAAACGCCTCAATCTTTCGACTGAGGCGTTTTTTTATATTCTTTACGAGTTTTCTTATTTCAACTGAATTACTTTAAATTCTGTACGACGGTTTACTGCGTGTTGTTCTTCTGTACACTCAACACCATCCGCACATTCGTTTAATAATTGTGATTCGCCATAACCAGATGCTTCTAAACGGTTAGCAGCAATACCATGTCTTATCAAGTATTTTACTACTGCTTGCGAACGTCCATCTGATATTTTTTGGTTAAACTCAGTGCTTGCACGGCTATCCGTATGAGAACGAATTTCTAATCTCATATTTCTGTAACGTTTCAACATCACAACCAATTTGTCTAATTCACGAGAAGCATCTTCACGAATATTACACTTACCATAATCGTAGTAAATATTTTCAATCGCTACAACGTCTCCTTCTTCAAACATACTTAAATTAGCATTAATGGTTTTTGAAC
>JAAFIU010000008.1 GCA_013298805.1 Cytophagales bacterium
TTCCCTAAAATTTGGATTGACGTTTTTTAGTTCTTCAATAATTTTATCATAAGCCTTTATTGAGTTCCCATTTAGATAACTCAATAGTGCCGTAAGATTTTTACCATCTGAGAGGAGTTTGTTTTCAGAATAATATGGAGATAATTGTCTTATATCTCCGTTAAATGAAGTATCAAAATAGTCGTATATTGAGATTTGCTCAATAGCTTTTTTCAATCCAGAGGTGTTACGAGAGGATGAATCACCACTTAAATATAATTCACGAGAATAAGAAGATTTTTCAGGAACCAATAGGGGTAACTCTCCTATTCCGGCTTCATCATACAATATTTGATAATCATTCAATCCAATTTTTTGAACAATAATTTCATAAATTATATCAGATTCAAAAGATTCTTTTGTAATTTTTTCTAATCCTAATTTATCAAAACTATAACTTATGATAATCTCTCTCGCATCAGGATTTATCAAATTTTCTACCCCTGCAAATCCCCCCCACTTATGTGAAAATAACTTTTCGAAGTTTCCTTTTATTCCTTGTTGAAGCAATAGAATTAATTTGATAAAATTAGATTTACCAGTTCCATTAATACCTACTAAAATATTGGTATCTAAATTTAATTCTATGGTTTGTTCTTCTTCTCCAAAACTAAAGAAGTTTTGTACCGTTATTTTCGTAATCATCTTTCTATTATCATTTTACTACTCTCCATTAAAACAATATCCCCGCCAAAGTAGCAGACATATAACTTGCCAATGTTCCTGCAATTAAAGCACGTACTGCCACTTTTGTTAAGTCTTTTCTACGACTTGGTTCTAATGCACTAATACCCCCAATCTGAATACCTAACGACCCAAAATTGGCAAAGCCGCACAAAGCAAAACTTACAATAGCAATCGTTTTTGGGGTAAGCGTATGAGCTTGAATCATGGGCGATAATTTTAAATATGCCACAAATTCATTGGCTGCCAACTTTGTTCCCATCAATGAACCTGCTTGTACGATTTCTTCTTTCGGTACACCCATACACCAAGCAAAACCTGCAAACAAATAACCTAAAAGGGTATCTAAGCTGAAATCTGTATAATTGAAA
Source organism: Cytophagales bacterium (assembly GCA_013298805.1). GTDB lineage: Bacteria > Bacteroidota > Bacteroidia > Cytophagales > Spirosomataceae > Arcicella. The sequence continues at coordinate 1,095 of JAAFIU010000008.1, forward strand.
ATTCCGCCTACTTTACTAAAAATAAAGTTGATAAGGGCAATCAAAGCCAAGAAACCGATAAGCATGGCTAATACGTTTAAACCTACTTTTAGTCCGTCCGAACAACCTGCTGAAATAGCATCAATCAAGTTTGAATACTCTTTTTTAACTTCCAATTTTACTATTCCTTTCGTTTCAGATTCTTCTGTTTCGGGATAGATAATTTTAGAAATTGCCAATGCCCCTGGAGCAGCCATGATACTGGCAGCAATCAAATATGCCGCAGGAACTCCAAACTGAATATAGGTAGCCATAACACCGCCCGCAATACAAGCATAACTACCAGCCATTGAAGCCGTTAATTCTGAAAGCGTCATTCCTTTCAAATAAGGCTTAATCATTATTTGGGCTTCTACTTGCCCCACAAAAGCACTCGAAATATTAGAAAGTGCTTCTGAACCACTTACGCCCATTAAGAATTTCATGCCTTTGGCTAATACCCTAACAACTGCTTGAATTATACCCAAATGGTAAAAAATATTTACCAAAACAGCTACGAAAATGATAGTCGGAATAATGTTAAAGAAGAAAATGAAACCACCGCCATCAAATGCTTTTGATACAGCGGGAACGTCTGCCAATGGACCAAAAACAAATTTTGCTCCTTCGTTACTAAAATTAATGACACGAGTAACCCAATGTCCTAATGTTGAAAATACGACTGCTCCGATTGAGGTTTTTAAGATAAAAACGGCTAAACCTGCTTGTAAAGCCAAGCCCATACCAACAGTGCGAAAATTAATAGCTTTGCGGTTATTTGACATCAAATAGGCGATGCCCAAAATTAATACAATTCCAATCAGTCCTGTGAAACGTTCCATACGTGAAGAGTTGATGCTAAAGATAAAAGTGGTTTTTGTTTATTAGATGAAAAGTTAAAGATAACAGTTTTTTTTTACAACCGAATTCGCTCCGAAATTTTACAAATATCAAAAGCTACTTTTTGGAGATTCATAAACTGCTCTGGAATGACAATTTTGCTTTCTTCCTCGGGTTCGGTAGTGGCTTTGAATTTCAATATTTGGATATTTTCGTTTGTTACAAATTCGCTTTTCTCAATGATTTTGATGGCTTCTTTCATCATGTTTTCGGTATTTTGAGTAATGCGTTTCAACTCCTCAAAATCGGGCAATTCTTCAAAATGTTCTTTGCCGTACAAGGCAAGCGTTGCCACGTAAGACGACATCAAATGGTTCAATACCGAAAACTTATGTATTTCATTGATACTTAACTGCTTATGTTTAGGCTCAGAGAACATCCGTTGAAAACCAGAAGCTAAATTGGCACTCCGTACAAACACTTCTTTTCGGATAATTTTATAGGGAACTCGGTCGTATTCTTCCCCAAAATACATTTGCGTAACTTGGTGATAATAAGCCAAATTGGCTTCTAACATTTCGCCCAATGTTTTTCTGAGTTTCTCGTGTTCCCAATTGGGTAACAAAACATAACTGCCAATAAAAGCCAAACCTCCACCGATAAGTGTATCGTAAACTCGTTCAATCATCAAAGCCCGACTCCCCATACCCAAAAAATCAAAAAGAATAAGAATAAAAGGAGTCATAAACACCACACTGACTAAATACGTTTTGCGTTGAAAACTATACGTTCCCAACATACAAAAGAGTAAAATACCAAAAAGCCAATAGTCGTTCGTGACGTAATTGAGAATCATCATCCCAATAAATGCCCCCGAAACTGTACCAATGAGTCGGTCGAGATTACGCTCTTTGGTGAGACTATAAGCAGGTTTCATAATCACCATAATAGTCAAGAGAATCCAGTTACTGTGCAGAAAATTGAACGATTGAGCGATAATAAAACCAATCAGCATCATGCCCGAAACCCGAAGGGCGTGTCTAAAATTTTCAGATTTTAAGTTTAAATTTTCAAAGAAAGTATCTAATTCATACTCTTGATGAGAAATAAATGAATTGGTTTTAATTTCGTTTTTCCCCAATTTATTCAATTCTTTTTCTTTAAAATAATCTTTTATCTTCTTGATTCTGAGGAAGATATTTTCAATATTTACTTCAATATTTTTGAGTGCTTGTAAACCCGTACTCGAAAAAATAGAGGATTCTTCAATTTCCTCTCCCTCGGGCAAAAGGGCTTCGATAGCTAATTTTAAATCTTGAATTTTGCGGGGTAAACTCAAATCAAAGTTGGGTTTTGTTCCATCTTTCAATGAAAAAGCTATTTCTTCAATTTGCTGAGACAGAATCATCAGGATTACCTCAAAATCGGTTAAAATTCCTGTATGGTCAAACTGCTTGTGGAGTTTTTGATAGTTGTAAAAGGTTGAAATAATTTGTTCGTACAAATCAACCATATCCACAAAAACAACGAGCAGGAAACGCCCTTCTTGGGTATTTTCTCTTACAATTTCACGACTTTTAAACAGTTGTTCTCGTACTGCATCTAAGCGTTCATTGACGGTTATTTGAGCTTCAATTAATTTCTTATAATTCTCATCATAATCCATTCCTGCGTGATAAAACTCTGCTTTTATTTGCATAAAATTAGCAATTTCTAACACACATTCCGCTAAGGATAATGTCGCCAAACGATAAGGCATAATTTTGTATAGCGACAAGCTTAGGGCAGTGTACCAAAGTCCTCCCAAAGCAATAAAAAGAGAATAAATGACGATTTCGGGCAAAGGGCGAATGTCGTCAATTCCCAAAGTCATTACCAACAAAGCCGCTACACCGATAGAAGATGCACGGTTTCCATAGATATAAGACATTGAAAACAAGAAACTTAACCCTCCAATAAGTACCGCCGTCAAAAAAACAGAAGTTGTAGTAAGCCCTGTCAATAACGAAACAACAGCCACCAAGCCCGTTGCAAAAAACATGGCATTGCGTCGGTGCGTTATTGGTCCAGGGGTATCGGCAATGCTGGCACACAATGCCCCAAGCGAAATGTTAATTCCTGTTTTTAATAAATCAAATTGAGCCAGTAAAATACTCGGAAGCACTACCCCAAAAGTTATCCTAAGTCCATCGCCAAAATGAGGACTCAATAGAAAACTTTTAATAGTATTGGAGGTTTTATGGATGGTATTGATTGACATTATTTATCAGAAATTTCAAAAGGACACTTACCAAAGATACATCAAAAAACCATGCAAGGCTGAGTTCTTTAAATAAAAAAATAGGGTAAACAAATGGAATATCGCCATTTATTTACCCTATCAAAAATGATACATTTTATCTATGTTTTATCAATGAGCAAAGTTATTCAAACGCTTCATGGTAATGACAGCATTGTCTTTAATGTCCTTTTTTTGTTCATAAGCTACCAATAAATCCTTTCCAACTGCCAAAACAACTGGGTAATTACAAACCATTCCGTCAGGCGTTAGCCACTCTTCTTTTACTGAATCTTTAACAAAAATCTTTAAGCCAATTTTGGTAAAAAAAGCCTCGTCTTTCTGCATAGATTGCTCCCAAACTAATACCAATTTATTATCCAAATTACAAACTTGAGGGTGCTTTGCCCGATTGGTTGCTATATTGTCCATCAATTTTCCAGAACCAAGTTTGGTAAGACGCACGCCCGCTTCGTTTTCTTTCCCTGTAAACCATGTGGTGTATAAATCCTTACCCACTTGTGTTATACTTGGACCTGTATGCGGACAGGCATTGACTTTCCATTTATCGTCAAAAATCACGTTGGCATCGCTAAAAGATTTACCTCCATCTTTGGAAATTACGTGCGAAATATCACGAGAACCATCCGCCAACATATCACGATAAAGGATATGTAAATTTTTATCAGCATCTACAAAAAGGTTGGTTCTGCAACATTGACACGCATTTGAGTCAACGACCACTTCTGGCGAAAGTGTTCCATCCGATAGAGTCTGACGAAACTTTACACTTCTACCCGTATATTTTCCTAACTTTTCATCCAACCAAACAAAACCAATCTGACCGTCGGGTAAAGTTGCGATGTCATTGAAAGAATGACTTTTGCCCGCCGTTACATCTTGGTGAACGGTTTGCGGTTCAGTCCAAGTTTTACCTCCATCTTTTGAAGAAACATAGTATAAATTTCCCACAAAACGGTCGGTAGGCGTTGGTTTAGACATTTCAAAACTGGCAATAATTTCACCATCTTTCTTGAAGGCAATTTTTGGCATTCCTTCGGCATGAGTTGAGATTTTCTCAGGAACTTTCACCGATATTTTCTCAGAAAAAGTGTTTCCTCCGTCTTTTGAAACAGCAAAAAAGAAGAGATTTGCTTTATCATCTACTTTCTCGACCCAGCTCAAAACGGGGTTTCCTTTGGGGTCAATCGTAAATCGTGGCGTTGCCCCAACATTTTGACTATCAGAAAGTTGAGAGATTTCATCAGGCTGTTTCCAAGCAAACAAAACACTCAGAACAGTAACAATAAGATATTTCATAAATCTGTAATTTTAATGATGGTGGCTTGTGTATTTCGCTGGATTTTTATCAAACATTTCCTTACAAACGACACTACAAAAACCGACTTGTTTGCCTTTATAAACCGACACTCGTTTTGAGCCTTTTGATACTGACATTTTACAAATTGGGTCTTGTCCATCTTCTTTTAAAACTTCGCTTATTGCTGAATGTTGAAGTTTTCCCTTAATTGTTTTTTTCCCTTTTTGGGCAAAAATGCCAAACGTCATGCACAAAGTGCAAATGAGGATGATGATAGTTTTTTTCATGTTCTGTTTTTGAGTTCAATGGTGATTTACACGGAAGTCGTCCTTTTGAAGGACGATTTCCGTAAATTCTTCATAAAATTCAGTTTTAAATCGTAATATTATTCTTGTATTCTTCTATTTCTTCCCCACAAAATTATACTGAAATCCTACCACAAAAGTTCTCGGTGCGGCGGGCGTATAAGTTGTTCTGTCAGTCGCATTATTGCCTCTGGTGGCATTCGTAGCGTAAAGTTCATTCGTTAAATTCATCACGTTTAAGTAAAGTTCAATACTTTTCCATTGATAACCCGTTCTGAAATTCAAAAAACTAACGCCCTTTGCCCCAAATGCCCCTGTATCATCATAAGAAACCGTATTAATTTGGTTTTGATACCACGATGAAATTCGTTGCCATTCAATCGAAACTCGATAATTTTTCAACCAAGTTGGCTTGTAAGTAACTTCAGTATTCGCAATCCATTTGGGAGCTTGTGGCATATCTTTTCCGTTTACATTTTGCAAAACATCCGATGCTTTATTACTCAACGTAAATTCCATAAAACGATGAACGGCATTGGTTCCGCCAAAACGAATCAACCATTGAGCGTTGGGTTTATACGTAATTCCGTACTCAACGCCACGGTGCAAAGTTTTTCCAACCGACTGATAATCAGTGGAATTATCGGGTTGTTTGATGCTCAATAACTCATTTTGTCCATCCATTTGATAAAACGCATAGTCGATATAAATCTTATTATTTAACAACGAAGCCCACCCTCCTACTTCATAATTATCAAAATGGGCGGGTTCTAAATTATAGTAAAATAAATCACCATTGGCTGCGGGCGTAGGGCGTTTACGGAAAATTGCCGTGAGTGCAGGCGGAGAAAATCCTTTTGAATAATTGGCATAAAATCCTTTTCCATGACCCAAATCGTAAGTAAAACCAATTTTTGGCGTAACCTGACTGTATTCTTTGGTTCCCGAAAAATATTCTCCCGAAGCAGTTTTTGCCAAATAATTGACATAATCAAAAGCCATTCTGTCGTAGCGTAAACCCAACGAAAATCTCAAATTTTGTAAGGGTTCAAAACCTATTTGCGTATAAATTCCCGTGTTATAAATTTTCGCATCGTATTTTGATAAAAAGTTTGTCGGTTCTTCTTTGCTCACCGTATATTTTTCTACCGATTTGCCATCGGGGCGTAATTGTGCCGAAAGATTTATCAAATACGCATAATACGGATTGGTTGAATAATCATAAATTCCACCGACCAATAAATTCGTTTTCAGGAAAGAAAAATGCTGCGAATGTTGAGCCGAAACACCGTAAGAAGTAAACGAATTATCATTAATTTGGCTCGTTGCGGTGGATGCTCCTTGTTTCCAGATAATGGTATAATTTGGATTTTGCCCTAAAGAATTATCTCGGTAATAAGGCGTAATCGTTGTTTGAGCGTCATTATTCCAAGTATGTTCCAAGGAAATTCTGGCACGAGTTGCCAAGGCTCTTCGATACGCAAAATTTGCCACTGAAGTATAAGAACGGCTATAATAAGAAATACTATCACCACCGCCGCCGCTTTGTGAATTATAATCAATGTACGAAATAGCTCCAATCAAACGGGTTTTATCGTTGAAAGTGTATTCTAATTTTCCCATAAATGATTGCTTGTCAAAATCGCTATTGGTCATCCACGATTCTCTTTGTTTGGTCACGTAACCACCCAAATAAACACCTAATTTTCCGATGATTGCTCCCGCTCCAAACTGAATTCTTTTGTATCCATAACTATCAAATTGCACGCCTACTCTTGCCGTTGAAACGGAAGTTGGACGTTGCGTAATCACATTAATTGCTCCACCAACTGCCTCTGGGCCGTATAATGACGAAGCTGGCCCTTTTACCACTTCAATCGAAGAAGTAACAAAAGTATTCATTTCCAACAAAGCATTATGATTAAAAACGCCCATCGGACGAATGGGCAAACCGTCTTCCATGTACAAAAAATATGGATTTGTTCCCATCGGCTGACGAATGCTCATCATGTGTTGCTCATTTCCCAAATTCACCATCACCACACCTGGCGTTTTATTGATAATTTCGTACATATTGGTTGCCTTTGTATCGTTAATTAAAGTGGGCGATAACTTTGAAATTGCTACGGGTGATTGGGTACGTAAACTGGCTTCACGATTGGCAGTAACGACTACTTGTTGGAGATTTTCAACGGATGGTTCGAGGGAAACAGACAATGGCTTATTATCTTGGCAATCAACAACTTGTGTTTCAAATCCAATACTTGAAATGGTAATTTTTGAAACTTTTTGATTCGTTTCAAACGAGAATTGACCATTTACACTGGTAGTTGTTCCAAAATTTGTTCCGTCTAATTTTACGGATGCTCCAACAACGGGTTCTTTAGTTGTGCTATCAAAAATTTTACCTTTAATTACGTTTTGGGCAAAGGAAATATTCACTGTCAATAAACTGACAATGAGGAATTTATATATTGGTTTCATGATTAATTTAGAATATGCGAAAAGCGATTTGCGAGTAGCGAAGACATCACCCTTTGTATTTTATCAGGGTAAAGTGAATCCACTGGCAAGTCTAAAGCTTTTCTGTTCCATTAAAATATGTACGCTAATTCTAATATGTACTCAATCAGAAAAGAGCGTGATTTTAGAATTTCAAAGCACAAAACACAAAGTCCAATATCTGAGTACAATACATACCCAAATACCGTTCATTGAAAATTGAACTTAAAATTTTACCGTAAATTGAAAAGGGCATAATTACCCACGGAAGGGAAACGGAACTAAATTATCGGAGGATGAAAAAGAGAAGAAGCGATGCTCTCTGGATGAGCTAATTGATAGGAATAAATGGATTTTGGAGAAAGAGTTTTCACCGACCAATCGCACGAGAAAAGAGGAGTTTCGTCAAAAACTTCCTCCATGATTTTCTTGATAGATTGCCCCTGTTTTTCCGTTTGTTTGGTAGCATTGTCTTCAGCAACTTTATGAAGTTTTTTTGCTAAATAACACTGTCCATTACATTTCAATTGAGGTTTGAAACGGTTTTCACAAAGGTTTTGGATGATGTAATCTTTCCGTAACTCAAAATCCAGATATACCACAGGAACGAGTAGCGTCTTGACACTGACGAGTGCCAATAGAAATAACGCTATGTAATTTTTTGCGGTCATTGGATTTTAAAAATTAGACCACAAAGTTACCACTCAAAAAAGATAACACGATAAAAAGATTAGAATTTTTATGTAATTATTATACTCGTTTGGTTGGTGATGCGAGTGTTTTAATTAAATTTGAATTATCGTATGCTTTTTTTTGCAACTTTAAAAATAAGTTTGCAAAATATTGCAAAATATTCTGAAATTTGTACCATTAATAAATAATTCAAATAGGCTTTCTGAATTTGCCATTTATATAAAGAAAATATGAGTAAAATTATTTGTGTAGAGAGACTTAGATTAAACACTCGTCAAGATAACAAGGGTTGGAAAAAATGGGGGCCATATTTGTCAGAACGTCAATGGGGAACTGTCCGAGAAGATTACTCACCAAGTCAGGATGCTTGGAATGCGATTTCGCATGATATGTCTCGTTCGGTTGCTTATCGTTGGGGAGAAGAAGGAATTGCAGGAATTTCAGATAATAAATCACATATCTGTTTTGCATTAGCACTTTGGAACCACAATGACCATATTCTGAAAGAACGTTTTTTTGGATTGACAGGAAGCGAGTCTAATCACGGTGAAGACGTAAAAGAGTTGTATTATTACCTCGACTCAACGCCTACGCACTCATATATGAAGATGCTTTATAAATATCCTATTAAAGCATATCCTTATGATGAATTAGTGGAAGAAAGCCGTAAGCGTTCTCGATTAGAGCCTGAATATGAGCTACTTGATACAGGAATTTTTGATAAAGATGAATATTTTGACGTTTTTATAGAATATGCCAAGTCTGACGAGCAAGATATTTTAATCAAAATAACGGCTCATAACCGAAGTGCCAAAGATGCTCCATTAACCTTATTACCAACCGTTTGGTTTAGAAATACATGGAGTTGGGGATATGAAAATTTCAAGTACAAACCCATGATGACGGGGGTATCCAACAAAGCGGTTGAAATTGACCATAAAGTTGTTGGACATTTCAAATTGTATTGTGAGGGTGCCGATGAATTACTTTTTACGGAAAACGAAAGCAATTTTGAGCGTCTCTATGGAGCGGCAAATTATTCGCCATATACCAAAGACGGTATCAATGAATATATCGTCGAGGGAGACGAAAAAGCCGTAAATCCAAATAATATTGGAACGAAGGCTTCGGCAAAATATGAGAAAATCGTCAAAGCTGGCGAAAGCGTTACGGTTCGTTTGCGTTTGGTTGACCATTCTATTCTTGAGCCTTTCGGAGGATTTGAGGACACCATGGAAAAAAGAATTCGTGAAGGAAATCAATTTTACGAAGAAGTTCAAGAAGACATCAAAGACCCAGAATTATTGAAAATCCAACGTCAGGCTTATGCAGGAATGTTGTGGACAAAACAGTGGTATTATTACAATGTCAATGAATGGATAAAAGGCGACCCAGCCATGCCGAAGCCTTCTGATTATCGAAAATATGGCAGAAATGCAGGGTGGAGACACATGTATGCTGCCAATATTTTATCTATGCCCGATAAATGGGAATATCCTTGGTTTGCCGCTTGGGATTTGGCATTTCATACACTTCCATTAGCCCGACTTGACCCCAATTTTGCCAAACGTCAATTAGCGGTTGTTTTGCGTGAGTATTATATGCACCCCAACGGACAAATCCCTGCTTATGAGTGGTCGTTTTCGGACGTGAATCCGCCCGTACACGCATGGGCAACTTGGAAAGTTTATGAAATTGACAAGGAAATCAACGGGAAAGGTGACATTGCCTTTTTGGAAAGAATTTTCCATAAATTATTGCTCAACTTCACGTGGTGGGTAAATTTAAAAGATGAAGGCGGTAACAATGTATTCGGTGGCGGATTCTTAGGAATGGATAACATCGGAGTTTTTGACCGCTCCTCTACCCTACCAACGGGCGGACACTTAGAGCAAGCCGATGGAACGGGTTGGATGGCGATGTACAGCTTAAATATGCTAAGAATTGCCTGCGAAATTGCCTTAGAACGTCCAGTTTATCAGGATATGGCTTCTAAATTCTTTGAACACTTTCTACACATTGCGGGAGCGATGCAGTCATTAGGTGGCGACGACATTAGCCTTTGGGACGAAGAAGACCAATTTTATTACGATATGCTCCATTTGCCAAATAGCAAAAGTATGTTGTTGAAAATCAGGTCGATGGTAGGATTAATTCCACTTTTTGCGGTAGAGGTTTTAACGCCCGAAATGTTAGAAAAATTACCCGATTTCCGTCGTAGAGTAGAATGGGTATTGAATAACCGTCCCGACTTAGCAGGATTAATTTCACGTTGGTACGAATCAGGAAAAGGGGAAAACCGTTTGCTTGCTATTTTACGTGGGCATCGTATGAAAATGATTATGAAACGAATGTTTGATGAAAGTGAGTTTTTATCAGACTTCGGTATTCGTTCATTGTCAAAATATCACCTCAAAAACCCTTATGAATTCCGTGTGAATAATGATGTTTTGAGAGTTGATTATACCCCTGCCGAATCAACAGGAAGTATGTTTGGCGGAAACTCAAACTGGCGTGGGCCAATATGGTTTCCAATGAATTTCTTATTGATTGACTCCTTGTTAAAATTCCAAGCGTATTATGGGAATGATTATGAGGTAGAATATCCAACCGATTCGGGCAATATGGTAAGTATCAAAGATGCCGCATTGAGTCTATCAGAAAGGTTAATTAAACTCTTTACCGAAGACGAAAAAGGAGAAAAGCCGATGTACGAAAAATACGAAAAGCTACAATCTGACCCACATTTCAAAGACTTGTATCTTTTCAGTGAATATTTTGATGGCGATACAGGAAAAGGACTCGGAGCAGCTCACCAAACAGGTTGGACAGGCTTAATTGCCGAATTAATTCTGACCGTTTCGAGAGAGAAAAAAGGAGTTTTGAAGGATGTGATGTAGCAATTTTGATGGTAAATTAACAACCCACCCAATAATCACTCTTGATTATTGGGTGGGTTTTGTTTTTTATTAATCCTTCAAACCATAATATGCTTTAACTGCTTCGTAATCACTATAATCAACAGCAGCTTTACGTCCACCAGCAATACCACCAGGAATAATAATATATCTCCAAGGATAAGTAGCATTGAAAGTAGATTTAAGGTTAATAGAACCAAGAGCCATATAGTAGTACATTGATGCTCCATTTTGGGTATTCGTATAATTACCCTCATACACCTGATTTCCAAATTTGAAATAAGCCTTTACAAAACCTTTATCAAGTATTTCCTGAGTAATTTTGGGGGCATTAATTGTTCCTGACCAAGACGTTCCAGAACCTGTAAAAGTAATATTAGTCCAATCCGAATAAATTACATTCGCAGTACCTGTCGCACCAGTTTGTCCTGTTGCTCCTGTTGCACCACTTGCACCCGTTGCTCCAGTTTGTCCAGCTGTTCCCGAAGGGCCAACATCACCTTTTTCACCTTTACAGGCGTTCATTACGATAACCGCCATAGTTATCAATGCTAATCCGAGAATTCTTGTAGTCGTTTTCATGTCTTCTATATTTTTTATGTTAAACAATAAATGCTTATCAAGGATATTGACTAAGCAGTCACAAAGAACAATTATAAAAAAAAGAAGCCCATAAAATATTGATTCAACGGTCACATTAATGATTTAACGGTCTGTTGATACACTCAACCACATAAATTCCTTAAATTTGCCAGCGTCCACATTTAACCAAAGAGATCATGAAAAAAAAGAACATTATTAGCTTAACCATTGCATTTGCATTTTTGAGTATTGCCGTTACGGGTATTTTGCTTTACATCAAACAAAAATCTCACGCTGCTGAAATTACACACACCGTTTTTGGGTTAATTTTTATTGGTTTTGCCATTTTCCATATTGTCAATAACTGGTCATCAATCACGGCATATTCTAAGGAAAGAAAAACGGGTAAATTTCAGAAGGAATTTATTGTAGCAGCGGCAATTTTTGGCGTTGTTTTAATTGGTGGCGTTACCGAAATTTTAGAACCAGTAGCCGAAGCAGGTAGAATTTTTGCCCCAAAAAGAAAAAGAACTGAAAACTTATCTTTTGAAGAAATAAAAACCAATCAAGATACAAAAGGAACGGCATTAAGAGTTTTGGTAGAAAAAAATAAAGAAACCGAAATCCCAGTAGTGACAATTTGGGTGGAAGATTCAACGCATAAATTTGTAGAAAACTTATACGTACCTGCCAAAGAAGCCAAAATGCCTGAAAGCGAAGAAGAAGCAAGAGAAGGACATTTTGATATGGTTGATTTCAAACCAGAATCGCTTCCTACTTGGCAAGCAAAAACTACGTCAAAATTACCTCTTTCAGAAAAAGATACCCCACACGATAATTTTGTGGTTAATTCAAAAACATCTGCCAAAGGCACTTTCTATGTATTGTTAGAAGTAAAAAGCAAAGGCAAAAATGAAGTTTACGAAGCAAAAGTTAGTGGAGGAATTTCAAAATTGACTTCTAAAGGTAGCTCATTGATTAAGAGCGGATTAGTAGAGATTTTATAAAAAAATATCTAAACTTGGATTCGTGAGATTTATGGATTTTTAGGATTATTCGTCGAGTTTTAATCGTAAAATCCATAAATCAAATAAATCTAAGTTCAGACAATTTTTGTACTTAATAACCTCCGAAATTCCAACGGTGAAACTTCTGTCAATTTCTTAAAATACTTTGAAAAATAAGATTGGTCGGCGAAATTAAGCTTGTAAGCAATTTCGGAAACACCCAAATCTGTATGCGTTAAATATCGCTTAATTTCCATAATCATTCGGTCGTTGATTAAATCCGTTGATGTTCTTCCTGTGATATTTTTCACGGTTTCACTCAGATGATTAGCCGTAATTTTCAAGAGTTCTGCATATCCCTTCACCGATAAATTTTCCTGACATTTTTCTTCAATTAATTGCTTGAAACGCTTCACTAAAATTCGCCCTTTGTGGGTAGATTCTTCGGTAACGTGAACGGGATAAATTCGTTTACTCTGAATCAAAACCAAATCCAACAAGGCTCGAATAACTTCCTCATTATCAGCCAATTTTAATTGATTTTCTTGAATTGCCTTCTTAAAAAGGTCTATAAAACTTTGTCTTTCTGCTTCATTTTCTAAGTAAAGAGGCGGTGTTTCTTGAGCTAAATTGTAGAAAAAGGGCAACTCAAAAAGTTTATAAGGGTCGGTTTTATTGAAGTGATAAAATGACGAAGTAAATAGAAAAATGAAACCTTGCACATCTTCGGATAATACCAATTCATGGATTTGTCCAGGTGAAACAAAGAAAATGGTAAAAGGCTTAATCGCATAATCTTGCATATCAATTGTATAAACGCCTTCGCCTTGCGTAATGAAAAGAATCTCATAAAAATCATCGTGCCTGTGCGGATAAGTCACTTTGAAATTTCGATGAATATCAAATGGTTCAATCTGAAACTGAATGGTTTTTTCGGTTTTAGCATTGAATTTATCTATACTATAAACGGGGATTGATTGCATTTTCAAAAACGGATAAAATTAACTATTTTTACAAAAAAGACTTATGCAAACGCTATCAAAACAACAAGTAAGTAATTGGGTATTACTCGATTATCATGCTCAGAAGCAAGTTTTCCAAGAAAAAATACATTTTCTTGAAAGAAAGTATGCCACTGATTTTGTATCGTTTGAGCAACAAATTGAACAAGCATCAGAAGAGAATTTTGAGGCTTGGGATGATTATATAGAATGGAAAGCCTACCAACAGTTTTTATCAGAATTATTAATCAAAATTGATGAAATAAAACATGGAGATTTTCAAATGGCTTGAGGATGATTCTTTTGTCAAATCGTATTCTATCACCGATTTTAGAAAATCTGAGACTACTTCTTATCTCAATATCAAAATACAATTCGTCAATAATTCTGAGCTTCATGTCCGAGAATACGTTGATACTGACCATCGTAAATACGCTTTTCATTGGCAATCTTCTAACGGTGATTTGATTATCCGATGGGACAATGCTCCCCATTTCCCAAATCTCATTACTTTTCCTCATCACAAACACTTGGCTTCTGGAGATGTTACAAAAAGTTACAATATTTCACTTGATGAAATATTAGATTTTATTCAGAAACAAATTTTGCAACATTAAATCCATACAATTAGTCATCAAGATAACTAACTCACTTTCAAATACTTAAAAAATCACAAAATTACAACCCATTATAACTACCTAAAATTAAGGATTATTTACCACAATATTTCAATGGTTTTTGATGAACTTTACATTATAAATTTTGCTGTGGAGAACATGGCAGACAATACTTAACAAAATCACTCAAAAAATAATGGCAAATTATTTCAATACTCTTTCATTAAGAGAAAAACTTAGTCAATTAGGCGTTTGTGAATTCATGGATAGCAGTGCATTTGCTGACGGCGTGAAAGCTTTAGAAGGAAAAAAAATCGTAGTAGTAGGTTGCGGTGCTCAAGGACTTAACCAAGGCTTAAACCTTCGTGATTCTGGATTGGACGTTTCTTACGCTCTTCGTCAAGAAGCTATCGACGGAAAAAGACAATCTTGGAAAAGTGCTACTGAAAATAACTTTACCGTAGGAACTTACGAGCAATTAATTCCAACGGCTGATTTAGTAATCAACCTTACGCCAGATAAACAACATACAGCGGTAGTTTCAGCGGTGATGCCATTGATGAAACAAGATGCTACACTTTCTTATTCACACGGTTTCAACATCGTTGAAGAAGGAATGCAAATCCGTAAAGATTTAACGGTTATCATGGTTGCTCCAAAATGTCCAGGTTCAGAAGTACGTGCTGAATATGTTCGTGGTTTTGGTGTACCTACTTTGATTGCTGTTCACCCAGAAAACGACCCACAAGGAAAAGGTTGGGATTACGCAAAAGCATATTGCGTAGGTACTGGTGGACACCGTGCGGGTGTATTGAAATCATCATTCGTTGCGGAAGTAAAATCTGACTTAATGGGTGAGCAAACTATCCTTTGTGGTTTGTTACAAACAGGTTCAATCCTTTGTTTCGACAAAATGATTGAAAAAGGAATCGACGCTGGATATGCTTCAAAATTAATCCAATACGGTTGGGAAACTATCACGGAAGCCTTGAAACAAGGTGGTATCACGGGTATGTTCGACAGACTTTCAAATCCTGCAAAAATCAAAGCGTTTGAAATCTCTGAAGAATTGAAAACAATTATGCGTCCGTTGTTCCAAAAGCACCAAGACGACATCATGAGCGGTCATTTCTCACAAACAATGATGGAAGACTGGGCTAACGACGATAAAAACTTATTGACTTGGAGAGCAGCAACTGGTGAAACAGCCTTTGAAAAAACACCTGCTGGAGCGGTTAAAATTGCTGAACAAGAATATTTCGACAATGGTCTTTTGATGGTAGCAATGGTACGTGCAGGTGTTGAGTTAGCTTACGAAACAATGGTAGAATCAGGAATCATCGAAGAATCTGCTTACTATGAGTCATTACACGAAACGCCACTTATCGCAAATACAATT
This sequence comes from Cytophagales bacterium, assembly GCA_013298805.1. GTDB lineage: Bacteria > Bacteroidota > Bacteroidia > Cytophagales > Spirosomataceae > Arcicella. Next base: position 16,576 of record JAAFIU010000008.1, read on the forward strand.
GCTCGTAGAAAATTATTTGAAATGAACTCAGTAATTTCAGATACTGCTGAATACGGATGTTATTTATTCGACCACGCTTGTAAGCCATTATTAGCTGATTTCATGACGAAAGTTGAGACTGACATCGTTGGTAAAAACTTCAACGAAGGAAAAGATAACGGTGTAGATAACAGAACGTTAAATGCAGTAAACAAAGCAATCCGTAGTCATTCAATTGAGAAAGTTGGCGACAGATTACGTCAAGCAATGGGTGCTATGAAAGCAATTGCTACGGTAGCGTAATTCAGTTATCAGTTATCAGTGAGCAGTGAGCAGTTATCAATAATCAGAAAGCAGTGATTAACGTTTATTGATCACAGCTTCTGAAAACAAAAATCCTGTAATTCTTGAAGATTTACAGGATTTTTTATTGGTGTTAAATTCAGTCCTAAACCGTCTCCCAGTCCGCTTCTGGCAAATATTCTACTAAACCTTTTTCTGTTTTTCCAACGGCTACACGTCCTGATTTCAGGTATTCCAAAATCTCCCAATTTTTCATGTATTGATAGAATTCAGCAATTTCTGTTTCGGTACCGTTCTTTTCGATAACCACGTAATCAAGTCCCCAATGAACCACTTTTGCGTTCCAGTCGAGGTTTATTTCTTTGATGTCCAAAGGAGAACCTCCAAGTGGAGTTGCCAATTTAAAAAGAGCGATTTCATTGAAAACGATTTCGTGGTCGAGATACCCGAAAACGGCTAAAACGTCAACCACTTTACGGATTTGACGTACTAATTTTTCAACGGCATCACGGCTTTCGTGACGAATCACGATGGTAAAACGAGAAACGCCCTTACGTTCTGTTTCACAAACCGTTAAGGACTCAATATTTAACCTTCTACGAGTAAAAATAATCGTAATTCGATTCAATAAACCAATGGTATTGGTGGTAAATATGGATAATGTGTATGTTGTCATTATTTCGTTATTCGATGTTTTTTTTCGATGTTGGATGTTCGGTTGGATTTCGATGTCTTTTTCGATGTTCAACTTTTGTTATTCGATATGTGCTTTCCGAACATCGAAAAGGCATCTATAAAAGCGTTTTATAATATCTTATCAAACCGTTTAGCATTTGTTTGTATTGGGTAATTATCTCAAGGTTTTTATTAAAATCTGACTTTGTAATAAATTCCAAGTCAAAACATAAATATAGTTGTGTCTCAAGTTCATATAAAGAGCCACGTTAGATATAGAAAAACTGTAAAGTATCTTTTGTATGATTTCTGCCGTGACCTTCGGCAATATTTGAAGGTATCGAAACAGCACAAAACGTTTCACTTGACTGCTCAACCCGTAAAGTTCATCTTTAGGAAAACTTTGGGTTAGCAGATAAATGTCTTTTACTAATTCTCTACTTTTTTTCCATACATCTAAATCGGTGTAAGATTTCATAAATTTGAATTTCGGGATTCGGGATTCGATGCTTGAGACTCGTGATTCGATATTTGTCTATGAGCTACGAACATCAAACATCGAAAAACCAACATCGAATTTACTATTCCAAACGAATACTCGCTACGCTTGCTCCCGCAGGAACCATTGGGAATACGTTTTCTTCTTTCTCACAAACAATTTCTAACAAATATGGCGTGTTGGCTGCCAACATTTTATCCAATTCTCCCGATAATTCAGCACGGTCAGAAACCTTATGTGCATCAATGCCAAAACCTTTAGCAATGGTAATAAAATCGGGGTTTTGCAGTTCTACGAATGAATATCTTTTCTCGAAAAACAACTGTTGCCACTGACGAACCATCCCTAAGAAATTGTTATTCAAAATGATGATTTTCACGGGTAAACCGCTTTGAGCAATTGTTCCCAATTCTTGAATAGTCATCTGAAAACCGCCATCGCCGATTAAGGCAATAACCTCACGGTCAGGAGCTCCAACTTTAGCCCCAAAAGCAGCAGGAAGAGCAAAGCCCATTGTACCAGCACCACCCGATGTTACCAACGAATTTGGCTTCATGTACTCATAATAACGGTTTACAATCATTTGGTGTTGCCCAACGTCGGTAACTGTAACGGCTTCGCCTTTTGTCTTTTTAGAAAGCATCGCCACGGCTTCACCCATCTTGATTTGGTCACCATCATGGAATAAATCACGTTTAGAAACTTTCTCAAATTCTATCTCATCATATTTCTTGAATTCCGCAATCCATTCGGTATGCTTACGCTCTTTGATTAATGGTAAAAGGGCTTTTAAGGCTTCTTTGGCATCACCCACAATTGGTGCGGTTGCCACGATATTCTTATTGATTTCGGCAGGGTCAATATCAATATGAACCACTTTTGCTTGGGTGATAAACTTTGCTAAATCACCCGTTACACGGTCATCAAAACGCATTCCGATGGCGATAATTAAATCGGCTTCATCCGTCAAAACATTCGCTCCATAATTTCCGTGCATTCCCAACCAACCAATATAATTTGGGTGATTGTGCGGCAACGCTGACATTCCCAAAAGCGTAGTAGCTACTGGAATATCCGCTTTACGAGCAAAAGCGTCTAATTCATCCTGAGCGTTGGCAATTAAAACACCATGACCCGCAAAAATATAAGGTTTTTGAGCTGAATTTATCAATTTAGCCGCCTCCTCAACTTGCGATTGCTTTGGAATATATCTCGGACGATAACTTACTATTTCATCACAAGGTTTATAGACAAATGGTTTTGTCATAAAATCTGCTTGGGCGGTGCGAGTAATATCCAATAATACAGGGCCTGGACGACCAGACTCGGCAATATAAAATGCCTTTGCCATGATTTCTGGAATTTCATCGGCATCTGTAATTTGGTAATTCCATTTGGTTACTGGCATTGACATACCAATAATATCACATTCTTGGAAAGCATCCGTTCCCAATAAATTTGCCTTTACCTGTCCGACCAAACAAACCATCGGTGTTGAGTCTAAAAGGGCATCAGCGATGGGAGTCATTAAATTAGTTGCTCCTGGGCCAGATGTCACCATGGCTACACCCGCACGCCCCGTCATACGAGCGTATCCTTGAGCAGCGTGTCCAGCACCTTGTTCGTGACGAACCAAAATGTGTTTGATACGGTCTTGATAATCATAGAGGGCATCATAAGTTGGCATAATTGCCCCTCCAGGATAACCGAAAATAGTTTTTACATTATTTTCTACTAAACATTGCATGATGGCTTGAGCGCCCGACAAAAACTTGGGAGGCTCGATTGTGGTCGCTTCTGCGGTCATGGTTTGTGTGTTTGCCATGTTGTTAATTTTTTAATTGAATAATTTTATTCTTGTGGTTTTGTGTCTTTTTGTATTTTTCTAAGGTCACAAATTGTGACCTCATTTTTAAAGCATTCCAAGCTATATTTTTATGCTTTTTTAAAATATTTGATATGATTATTTTAAGAACTCTCTATCTCAAAAACTAATTTTCTTCTATTTCTGGTTTCTCAACTTGAAGTCCTTTTTCGAGATGTGCCCTCTCTATGAAAAGTCGTGTCTCTTTTTCATCTGGATAAGTAATTTTGAAATCAATTTTAGCATTACTATTCTTTTTAAATTTTTCAATCTGATTTCTAAAATCACTAACTTTCAAAGTCCCATCATCACATCCCGTTTCATGTTCTCCTAAATTTTTAACATTACAATTTTTATCAATTTCAAAAAATTTCCATATTCGAGCTTCTGCCCCACAACAAGTTCCTCTGCATTGATAATATAAACAATTAGGTCTTTGTCCTTCTAAAAACAAATACATTTTATTGTTGATTTCAATGTTGAAAGCAATAGACATTTGTTCTTGTGGATCAAGATTCAGAAACGCATAACATTCTTTAAACTGTATTTCAAATGAACTATATGTATCATCTTTTAGTAATTTTAGTTTAACAGGAAGTTTTTTATTTGTTTTCTTATTAACCCAAATTCCCTCACAATTTCCATTATTACATTTTAACGTAAATTTTCCTGTAACTTCTTCATTGCTAATCTCAGTAAGGTTCAGAGAATCAATACCATCCCAACTGAATTTAGTCCCAATCAAATCAATAAAATTCTTGTTTTTATCATAACTGTAAGTACCATGATTTTTTGTACTATACATTCCCCAATGGTCATTATCACCACATTCATCTCTATAATATTCATCATCAATCAAAGTCATGTTAAATTTGAACTTACCATCAATAATACCATCATAACGAGTAGGATAGTATCGATTAAAAGCCTTTGTTTTTTGACTATTTATTTTGTTTTCAGTCTGCGAAAATCCTGATAATGAAAGACTTATTAAAATAATGGTGAGTGTCTTTTTCATTTTTAATTAATAGACTTTTAAATAAGTACAAAATTTAACCCTTTTATAAATCCAATCTCTTTGCGAGCATTTTCAGGATTTATTAATGCTATGATATTTCGTTATACTAATCCGTTACACTCCCACCACTCCATAAGTTTTCATTGCTCCCGCAATTTGGCTTTCCTCCGTCGTTTCTGAATATAAAAAATAGCTTGGAGCTTGTATTGGTTCAGCTTTTGTTACAATTATTTCAATCACTGCTTTGATAGGGAATTTATCAGTAAATAAATCTATTAAAGGCTGTACTTTTGGGGTAAATGCTAAATCATTTTTATCAATAATTGAGGCGACTCCTTTCAATTTATATCCTTTTTGAACAAAAATATCTATAAAACTTACGCTCACTTTAGGATTATTTTTGATATTTTCGATACTATTCAAGGAGGCAAGATGAGCAATCAACAAGGTATTATCTTCCGAAAAGGTAAACATTTCTTTCGGAGAGACATTCGGGAAATTATCCGCATCACAAGTCGCTAACCAACATAATACGCTTTGATGAATATATTTTTTGATGTCGTCATTTAACATTTGTGTTTGCTTTTTTTGTCTGAATTGGGATTCGTGGGATTCATGGATTAATTGGATTCTGTATTCAATTTTTAATCCAAAGATTCCATTAATCCCACGAATCTTAATTCAGACTTTTTATTTAATCCAAAAAATCCACCAATCCCACGAATCCAAATTCAGACATTTTACCTCCCTTTCGGATGCCTTAATCTTTTAATTTCTAAACTCTTAGCTCCAAAATTAAGGAGTAGTCCTTTATCCATTTTATACGCAACTAAATAATTTAATCCTTGGGCTAAATGAACATCCTCTAACTTAATTATAGCCTTTAATTCTACAACAATTTCATTTGCTATTACAAAATCAACTCTTCTACTTCCAATATTCTGATTATCGTAAAAAATAGGCATTTCAACTTCTCTTGCAAAATCCACACCTTGATTTTTCATTTCAATTGCTAAGGCACGCTGATAAATAACTTCTTGAAATCCGTTTCCCAAAAAAGAATGTACTTTCATAGCACAACCTATGACTTTATAGGTCAAATCATCTTGTATTTCTTCTTTCATTTTTTGTAGTTATTTATTGACACCGTTTACTATGTCTGAATTTGGATTGCGAAACGTCGCACCGTATAGGATTTATAGATTAATTGGATTCTGTACTCAATTTTTAATCCAAAAAATCCACCAATCCCACGAATCCTAATTCAGATGATTATTTAATCCAAAAAATCTATTCATCTGTCTGAATTGGGATTGCGAAACGTCGCACCGTATAGGATTTATAGATGAATTGGATTTTCAGCACGATATTTAATCCAATTCATTCATCAGTCTGAATTGAGATTGCGAAACGTCGCACCGTATAGGATTTATAGATTAATTAGATTCTGTACTCAATTTTTAATCCAATTCATCCACCAATCCAATACGGTGCGACGTTTCGCAATCCAAATTCAGACAATCCATCTACAAATCCGTCACACAACCTTCACTCGCCGAGCTTACGTTTTTCACGTATTTACGCAAAACACCTTGCTTAAATGGCGACTCGATTGGTTTCCAAAGTTTACGTCTTTCTGCCAATTCTTCGTCTGAAACGTGTAAATGAAGGATATTATTGGTAGCATCAATCGTGATTAAATCTCCGTCTTTTACCAAACCAATATTTCCACCTACTTGAGCCTCTGGCGTAACGTGTCCAACCACAAAACCGTGCGTACCACCCGAGAAACGCCCGTCGGTAATCATCGCAACTTTATTTCCCAAACCTGCACCCATCACTGCCGAAGTTGGTTTCAACATTTCTGGCATTCCTGGTCCACCTTTTGGACCTTCGTTACGAATTACAATTACTTGTCCTTCCACGATTTCGCCTTTTTGCAAGAATTCTATTACTTCTTCTTCACATTCACAAACTTTGGCAACTCCTTCAAATTTCTCGCCTTCTTTTCCTGTGATTTTCGCCACTGCTCCATCCGTAGCCAAGTTTCCGTACAAAATTTGTAAGTGACCTGTCGCTTTTATTGGACTTGTCAATGGCACAATTATTTTTTGCGTATCAAAATTCAGCGCAGGAACTTCCGCTAAATTTTCAGCAATGGTTTTTCCCGTAATCGTCATACAATCTCCGTGCAATAAACCTTCTTGTAACAAGTATTTCATTACCGCAGGCACTCCACCAATTGCCAACATATCTTCCATGTAGTATTTTCCAGAAGGTTTTAAGTCAGCGATTAAAGGCGTTTTATCAGAGATTGCTTGAATATCTTTCAAAGTAAATTCAACCTCCGCTGCACGAGCAATTGCCAAATAATGAAGCACTGCATTTGTTGAACCACCCATTGCCATTACAACTGTCATAGCGTTTTCAAATGCCTTACGAGTCATAATGTCACGTGGACAAATATTTTTCTCTAACAAGTTTTTCATGGCAGCACCAATCGCTAAACATTCTGCTTTTTTGCCTTCGTGCGTTGCTGGATATGATGATGAATTTGGCAAAGTCAAACCCATTGCTTCCATCGAACTCGCCATTGTGTTAGCTGTGTACATACCGCCGCAAGCTCCTGCTCCTGGAATTGCATTTCTGATAACACCTTCGTAATCTTCATCAGAAATATTCCCTGCAAACTTCTTTCCTAAAGCTTCAAAAGCCGAAACGATGTCTAATTTTTGTCCTTTGTATTCTCCTGAGCGAATTGTTCCTCCGTAAACCAACATGGCAGGACGGTTCAAACGAGCAATTGCCATCATGGCTCCTGGCATATTTTTGTCGCAACCCACCACGGCAATTACACCATCGTACCATTGAGCTCCCACTACGTTTTCGATTGAATCAGCAATTAAATCACGAGAAGGCAAAGAATATGACATTCCGTTATTACCGTTAGTCATTCCGTCCGACACCCCAATGGTGTGGAAAATCAAACCTACCATTCCATTTTCTTGAATACCTTTTTTGACGTGAACTGAAAGTCCGTTCAAGTGCATATTACAAGTATTTCCTTCATAACCCGTGCTGGCAATACCAATTTGGGCTTTTTGCATATCTTCTGTTGTCAGACCGATACCATAAAGCATCGCTTTTGCAGCAGGGTTTGTAACTTCTTGAGTAAGTGTACGAGAGAATTTGTTAAGTTGATTTTCAGTACTCATGATTGATTTGATTATTAAAGAAGGTATTTAAACCCCCAAAATGAATTCAGAATTCAGAACAAGGAATGTAGAAGTTAGAAGTAGCGTTACCTCATTTTCATCTACTTACTACTTTGGCTGAATTCGGTTATTGTGATTTTGTTGTGCTGTATTTAAACTCTTTGTAAAAATTGAGATTAATTCGTCATTTTCCTTTTTAACTTTTTCAAGAAAAGCAGAATTAACGATGTATGCTTTTCTGCCAATAAATTTTAGACAAACGAAGGTTTCCTTCAATTCCTTCAGGCAAATTTTCATCTTATGAATAAAATCATTTTTCGATTCTGCCGCTTGAGCCTCTCCATAATTCAACATTGGCGATGTCGATGAACGAGCCAGTTGTCCAGCAATATGGTTTGCAGTCCGATTATTAGGCAATAATTCCACTATTTCGGTTGCTAAAACAGCAAACTCTATTAGCCTGTCTTCTAAATCGAATTTTTCTTTTTACTAATTCCATTGTGTAGTTTTATGTTGGTTATTATCAAGAATAATTGGTGTATCTACTTCTAAATTCTACATTCCTTGTTCTGAATTCTCAAATTTTCTTTTGACTAATTCCATTGTCTCAATTCAACTCAAACAAATAAAAGACCTTCCTCCAAATAGAGAAAGGTCTTTCAATGATATATAAAAGCCTATCTCTCAATTTTAGCAGAGCAGAATTAGGACTACAATAATATTTACAGAATTTTGAAGCATCTCAATTAATTATATTATTTAACAGCGAAAATTCGCTGCATTATTATTCGATACTGAACAAATATACAGGAGTTTATTTCTTAATTGCAAAGAAAAACCAAATAATATTTCACCAATTCACACTTTCGCCAATGATTATTTTCTGAAATATCCATAAAATTCAAAAGAAAATTCTTTAAATAATTAAATTTACTATCTTTTATTTTGAAAAAATGAACAGATTCAAGAGAAAATATTTTTACAAAAATTGTAAAAATGAATTTAGCGAAAATTCGCAAATTGACTTTTTGTTTATTATTGGTAAGATTTTCAAATCTTCCTCCATTTCTTCTTATTTCCATTTTTCCTCAATATTACCAACCTACATATCCTTCTGGAATAATTTCGTTGAGACGTAAGTAACAAATTGCCTGTCCACGATGGTGAATAATATGGTTTTCCATAGCGTAGAAAAAACGCCAAACGGGCAGATTTCCGCCTGCATAATCTTCGGGTTTTAGTAACTGCTCGACTTTGGTATTATTAACCACCGTTACAACCCAAGCATAAAACTTTTGCAGTTCTTTTTCCAAATCAGCTTTTGATAATTTTGCCCAAAATGAAGGAGGCGTTTTCTCATAAGGGTTGGGAATATTCAAACGCCCAGACAATTGCATAGCCGCATAAATGATACAATGTACAAATTGCGTTCTGAACGAAAAAGACTCGGGTGTATAACGAAACTCCAATTTTTCCTCGGGCATTTGGTTGAAAATTGTGAGTGTGTATTCCTCTGAGCGTTTCCAAGCCGTTGCAAATTCATCTTTAAAGCCCAAAAGGTCTTTTTCAATTTGCTTTTTCCCAAAACTTGGTAAAGCAATCAGCCCACCAAATAAGGATTTTAGAAGGGTATTTCTGGAGATTTTCATGTTTGTTGATATTTAAAATGCGTCAAAGACGCTAAACCAAACGACCCTGACAATTCCATTGGGGTTACAAATCAGGGTCAGCGAGGTAATAGACTTGAATCAGTGAGAGTTAAACTTTGTCTATAAATCCTAAGTTATTAATCGCCCAATTTGGATGAGAGTCTCCCCATTCAAAACCTAAACTTTCTACTTCAAAACCATTCTCATTTAGCTTTTTTATTGAATTTCGCAAAAGTTTTCTATTATGTTCTACATATTCTTTTGGGAGATAAAAATTGAGGTATTCTACACCCCACGGATATTCATAAAAAGGTTCACCTTTTATTTCTAAATCAATCCCAATTACAGTTTTTTTATTTTTTTCATTCCAACCACCAAAAATATTAAAAGAAGAGTCGTAAGTATTACTCATATTACTCACATTAAAATACTTACCTGTTTCACTATTGAAAAAATCTAAGCTATTAAAAATAATAATTGGAGTTGCGACTAAATAAGGGTCATCTTCGTCAATCCAAAGCGAATGAATATCATTATATTTTTGAATCATACTCTCAAAATATTGAGTAGCATTATCATATGCTTTTTCTTTAGGAATGAAGGCTGTATCAGAATAATTTTTACCAAAAATTGCTTGAATAAATGGAATTTCAACTCTGTGGGTAAAAACCCAGGGGAAACAATCTAATAGTGTTTTATGAATTTCTATTAAATCCTTAAAAAGAAAGTTTTTTTTAGGCACATTTTGCAGAAATGTCCAATGTGCTGTTTGTTTTGAAACACCTATACTGTGTATATATTTCTCCCAAAATATAGTGTTAGGAATTAATAATTTGTTTTGAATCATTTTGTTATTTTGCTTAAATCCAATAAAAACCTTGAACCATCCCCCACTGGCACAAGTCATAGACTTGAACCAGCGAGGCTATCTTCAAAACAGCTTTATTCTCATAAAATAAAGACCAATCAGTTATTATTTGATTCATTATAATAATGGTTATTTAATTATTGAGGAATAAAAAATAAAGCTCAATCGGATAGAGACAAGCGAGTGCGGGAGTCCGACTAAATCAAATTTTTGTATGTTCTGGATTTTATAACTGCTTTTGAATATTCATAAGCCATAAGGAAACAGGTGAAATTTATATATTCATCTGTACCTCCCCCACTGGCGCAAGTTTAACAAAGCGTAAATTTCAGTTTGAAACCCCCACTGGCGCAAGTTTAGCAAAGCGTAACTTGTGCCAAGCCAAATGTTCAGTTTAAAACTGAACGTATGAATAGTCCAAGTCATAAGGCTTTAACCAGTTAGAGAGGTCATATACTAAAGCTCAAATTAATTTTAATTCCTTTTTTATATTATCATAAATATACTTTTCATCTTCTCCCCAATGAAAACAAAAACAATCTCCTTTCTTCCATCCATCAATTTCAAAATAATACGTAACAGGGTTTTCTAAAATATAATTAATGTCTTTTTCATGTCCTATGTATTTCTCCTCTAAAATTTGTCCCCAAGGCTTTTTATCCGCAACCGTGAAAAAAGACTTTTCAAATGAATTACTATCCAGAACAACTAATCGATATTTATCTTTATCAAAATCTTTAAACGATTCCAACCAAACTGTATGTGTTTTACTTCGGTTATTAACTCTTTTGGAAACTGGGGTAAAGAAATCATTTTCAGACATTTTTTCAAAAGCCAAATCTAATAAATAGGTTTCTTCATTAAAATTTATTGCATACGCTTTTAGTGTGCTATAAATCCAATTATTCAAAAAAGAATGGACTTCTTTTATATCTACAATTTGGAGTAAAAAATCTTTATCTAAGAAAGTAGAAATTGATCCGATGTGGTCAAATCCTCCTAAATTAAACCTTTCAATTACTGTATAATTTGAATCATATATTGAACACTCACCTTTTTGCTTAATATCATAGATGTGAATGCTAAGAATATTTGTATTTTCTACTACAAATTGGGCATTAATTTTATTCAAGAAAACAAGAAATAAGTCTTGTAAAATAGACCAGTAACGACCAAATTTACGATTATTTTTTGCCTCATTTTTAAGACTTTCAAGGGCATATAGCCTCACATCAATTATTCTGTATTTCATTTTCCAAAAAGTTTAATGTTATCATCAATCCATTTTTGAGCCATTTTTGCTCTTTCAGCTTACACCAATTTACAATTAGAGCTTAATGGTCGTGCATTCTTAACACAAATGAAATCCGTGAAAATCCGCATAATCCAAAAAATCCGTGGTCTAAAAAACTCTACAAAAAATCCCACGCCACCACTTCCCATAATTCTGGATAAGTCGAATCAAAATATTCGTGGATAATTTCAAAACCTACTCGTTTATGAGCCGCTAATGAACGGAGATTTCGCTTGGCAATTTCGGTTACGCAAAGCTCAAAACGGTCGGATAATTCAGTTTTGTGTTTAGCATAAAGTCCGTCAAAAATACCTTGCCCTCGGTAGCCTTCCGCTACGCAAATCTGCCCCATAGCATAGTATTTAGTATCTTTTATCAGCTTGCCTTTGTATTCCAATTTGTCTAACATTTCAAACATAGCGGTCAAAACGGGAATGTCGAATCTGAAACTTTCGGGCATAACCAAAGCATAGCCCACCACTTTGTCGCCGTCTTTAGCAATAATTTGCGGATAAGCCTGATTCATGCGTGAAAGCAAGTCGAAATTGTGAACTACGGTAACAAATCCTTGGTCGTTGGCAACGTCTTCGGAGATGTTTTTAGTTAGGTTTACTTGTTGTAAATCCAATAATTGTTGGATTTCTCGTTCGGTGGTTATGGTTGTGAAAATTACGCTCATAGGTTTAATGAGTGATTTTTGAATGAGTGATTGAGTATTTTAATAACTTTTTGTCATATCGTCGGGAATGACAAAGATAAAATTGGCTGAATTTTTCTCTTTTTCAGCGGGTTTTGTGATGTCTTCCGCTTGAATTGTATTGATGGTAACGATTTTCAATTTAGGGTTTTTCTTCTTCAAATGCCAAACAATTCCTTCAAAATTATTGGAATGATAGCTTCCGTTATAATGCAAAAAAGTTTGTCCCGACTGATAATTTTTCAGAATAAAACTCGCCATCGTTGCATCTTTAATTACTTGAGCTTTGGTAATATTTTCAGCCGACATACTTGAGCCACCCATGCCGTGCATTCCGCCCATTTTCATCATTTCTGCATAAGCGGGCAAAGTCAAATCTACGTCAATTGGCAAGGGTGCAATATTCTTTTTTGCCTCTTCTGAAAGTTGAGCAAGACCTTCCAAACCGCCTTTTGACACAATACTTGCATAACGACGAGGAATATTAGTAGCCACAAATTTCAACTGATTATTTTGAGCAAAATCCAACAAAGGTTTATAGTCAGTTTGGTAGTTTTGCCATACTTTGGCTTCGGTTTCAAATTGCTTGGCAGTAATAATTTTCTTCAAATATTCATCCACAACAGTTTGATTATCAGCTTCAAACATTTCAGCTCCCAAGATTAATTTTTCTTTTTTCCCTTGAAATAAATCTTTTGTAACCTGCAATTCAAGCCAATGATTTAAAGAATTATCGTGTAATTCGCCAAAGAACACAATGTCGGCTTGTGTTAATTCTTTAAGCATTTTTTCGTAAGAAGTCGGTTTGAAATCTTGGTCGTACAACAAATACGCAGGTTTGTCCGCTTTGAAGAAACTGAATATCAAAATTGTGAATAAAAGAGAGAGAATTTTCATTTGTTTTGAAGTATAACGTTTTGTTGAATATGTGTCTTACGTAAATTTATAGATATACTTTTTTGAAACAAAGATAATTCTGGCAAAGTGGAGTTGTGTAGAAAGTCCAAAGTATTAAGTATTAAGAAAATCAAACCCGATAAAATTTTGTATTTAAGCAAATAAGTATGCAACACAATACTTTATTTCAAAAAATAGCATTAATGTTTCCATTTAATTTGTGGAAAATTCTTAGAACTTAGGTGAATTGGTTTGCGAAGCTATACTCACAACCCCACTAACCCCCCCCCAATAGAGAGGGTTTTTAAAATCCCTTATAAATTACAACAACCAATCTAACAATATTAACATGAATAATACTCGTCGTGATTTTCTAAAAACCTTTGTAGCGACTTCGGTTGCTTTGCCCTTGGTTTCTGCAACGAATGCGTCCGCCAATACCGAGAAAAAATTAGGCGTTGCCCTTGTCGGTTTGGGTAGCTATGCCACTAATAATTTAGCTCCTGCCCTTGTCAATACCAAAAATTGCTATTTAGCGGGTATCGTGACGGGAACACCCGAAAAAGCAGAAACTTGGAAAAAGAAGTATAATATTCCCGACAAGAATATTTACAACTATCAAAATTTCGATGAAATCGCTAAAAATCCAGATATTGATGTGGTTTACGTGGTTTTACCGAACGGACTTCATCACGAATATACTTTAAGAACTGCCAAAGCTGGGAAACACGTCATTTGTGAAAAACCAATGGCAATTTCGGTGAAAGAAGCCGAAGAAATGATTGCCGCTTGCAAGGCTGCCAAGGTTACTTTGTCGATTGGCTACCGACTTCATTATGAGCCATTTACGAACGAAGTAATGCGTTTAGCAAAAGACAAAGATTTTGGAAAAGTAACTTTCATCGAAGCAAGTTTTGGTTTTCCACTGAGAGATAAAAAAGCTTGGCGAATGATTCCGAAACTTTCGGGAGGTGGCCCTATGTTAGACGTGGGTATTTATGCCCTCAACGCCGCCCGATACGCAACGGGTGAAGAACCGATTTCGGTAACGGCACAAACCGTTAAAACTCGTCCTGATATTTACGTGGATGGCATTGAGGAGACTTTATTTTGGCAAATGAAATTTCCGAGTGGAGCTATTTCAAATCATACAACTACCTACAATTCGTACTTGCAACGCCTGTATGTAGGCTATGAAGATGGTAATTTAGAAATGTCGCCTGCCTACGATTATGGCCCTTTGAAAGGCAAAACATCTAAAGGTGATATGAATTTTCCAATCGTGCATCATCAAACTTTGATGTTGGACGGCATTTCTGGCGACATTATCAATAAACGCCCCATGCGAACGCCAGGGGAAGAAGGTTTGCGTGATATGAAAATTATGCGAGCTGTTTTTGAAGCCGCCAAAACGGGGAAAGAAGTAAAATTAGTGTAAGTTTGCGACACAGATTTCAGTCTGTATATCAAAAGCCAGACTGGAGTCTGTGTTGCAAAAACTAAAAACATGAACGAAATTATCAATCAATTAAACAATCGAATTTCATTAGTAAATTCATACATCTCGGCTCTTTCTGAAGAAGCATTACAGGCTAAACTGAATGACAATTCTTGGTCTAAAAAGGAAATTTTAGGGCATCTCATTGACTCTGCTCAAAGTAATATTCGTAGAATGGTTGTTGGACAATATCAGGAAAATGCCCATATCATTTATCACCAAAACGAATGGGTTAAAGCAGCTGATTATCAAAGCTATAACTCAAAAGACTTACTTGATTTTTGGGTATTATTAAACAAGCATTTTTGCCAAGTTTTAAAGAATTTACCCCTCGAAAACTATCAAACCACTACTAATTGGGGCAGTGCAACTACGCCAATGTTAGAGCAAGATTTGGTTACACTTGAATTTGTAGCCAATGACTATATTCGCCACCTCGACCATCATCTCAAACAAATGGGAATGACCATTTAACATGATTTTTTCCCTACGAAAAGCTACTGACAATGACCTTGATTTGACTTACAAAATCAAGAAAAATGCTTTACAGGAATATTTGGAAATGCTTTGGGGTTGGAATGAACAAGCACAAAATGATTTTCACCTTGAAAACTTCAAAAAGGAGCATTTCCAGATTATTGAACAGCAAGAAGAAAGTATCGGCTATCTCGAAATCGAAAATCGTCAAGACCATATTTTTCTATCGAACATTATGATTTTGAAGCATTTTCAAGGAAAAGGCATTGGCAAAATTATTCTTGAAGATTTAATGAAACATCATTCCGAAATACGTTTGGAGGTGCTGAAAGTCAATAAAAAAGCCGTTCAATTTTATCAAAATTTAGGGTTTAAGATAGTGGAGGAAGGAAATGATTCTTTTAAAATGTATTTCAAAAAAACACCTACAACTACCTAATAAGCAAATACTTGCATTAATTTTTAGAACAAAACTTGCTTTCCTCAAAATCATTTGGCATTTTTACCAAACAATCGTTTGGCAAAATATTAAAAAGTTTAAACAGGTTCATTCTTAAAACCGTTTTGAAAACATGACGAAACAGGCAATTATCCAAAAACTTTCAGAAGGTTTCAGTATTATTGAAGCCACTATTCATCAATCTGACGGTGATGCTTTTTATCAAAAAAAAGACGAAAAGTGGTCGGCAGCACAAAATATACAACATTTGATTCTCTCGGTGAAGCCTCTAAATTTAGCCTTCACATTGCCCAATTTTGCCCTTTTATTTTTCGGGAAACTTAATCGTGACCCGAGAAATTATCAGGAAATGGTGGAGAAATATCATCAAAAATTAGCAGAAGGCGGTGTTTCTACAGGGCAATTTACCCCAAAAGACGAAGACGGCAATAAAGAAGAGATTATAAAGCAATTCAGAACGGTGAATGATACTTTTTTAAAAAAAGTTGATGAATTCACAGAAGAAGATTTAGACAAATATCTTTTGCCTCATCCGCTTTTAGGCAAATTAACCCTTCGTGAAATGCTCTATTTTACCATTTATCATACCTTGCATCATCATAAAGCCATCATATTTCAAATCAGCTAAGACCATGAATCTTATTCCATTAATGCAACAAGGTTTTGCCAGTACGAGCAAACGAATTACGAAGATTTCAGAAAACTTTATCGGCGACGAAGTGTTTTTTCGTCCTTATGATAAAGTAAATCATTTGGCTTGGGAAATTGGGCATTTAGCATTTGTCCGCAATACCATCATTAAATTACTCAATCCAAGCGAGAAATTAGAAAATTTTGACAACGAACGAGCGATTTATTTCCCGGGAACTCCACTTCAACCCAATGAAATGTTTCCACCGATTAGCGAAATCATTGGAGCTTTTCAGAAAAGGGGTGAAAGAATTATTGAGTTATTACCAACGCTTACTCAAGAACATTGGGATGCTGAAAGTCCTTTTAAATTACCAATTGGCGAAACCGTTGGACAACAAATTTGGGTATTTTTTCTCCATGAAAGTTCACATTTAGGAGAAATAGCTTATCTAAAAACGATAATGATGAGGGTGAGGTAAAATGAAAAAGGCGAGTGAAGCACACTCGCCTTTATGTCTAAATATGACTTATCAATGGAAGAAATATCACTAAACACTTCCAATATTCTATATTTTATGAATATCGCCATCAAAAATTGCGATTGTCAACCCCACAAAAATTAAGGCTGTGCAAGCCACCATTTTCCAACAAAAACTTAATACATTTTTCATCTTATTTAATTTTAAGTTAACGAACCTGTTATATTCTGTTTTACTAATAAAAAGGTATTACTATCTCTTTTTTAATTGCTTGAAGCTAAAAGTTGCCTCCACGTATAGGTAAGTTTTGCCTAAGCCCTTTCAGAAATATTTTAGCTCAATTTTTATGCCTAAATAGTTTTTCGACGGTAAATATGTCTTGTTTATCTCTGTAAAATGAACAACAACACCTTTATTATCAAGCAATTGAACATTAATCAACCTGATTTCTTAGCATCTAAATATTCCTAATAACTTACCTTTCTTATTATATACACTTGTAAAAGTATTTGTATTGCTTGATAAACTAATTTTATTTGAGCTTTCTAACTGATTTTCATCAGTGAAGTTCAATCAACTTTATTTCCCTTAGACTTCTCTATATTTAAAAGGTTTAATCAAAGGAATTTCCAGCACCATAAAATTGAGATGTACTGGTACATATTTAATTTCATTGCACAATCTCGTATAAATTGTAGGAGTGAAATTTATTTTTTTTGATACCACCAAAATCCTACCAAAATTAAAACGACACTTACCAATAGGTAAACCCATAAATTATTAAATGCTATGGCTTCAGCATCGCCCACCAAAACTGCTGCTGCCCAAAAAGTAGGCAATTGTTTTTCGCCCGATTGGCTTTGAAGAAACTCTAATTTTGCTTTTTGTAAAGAAATATCCTTTGAATACCCTTTGGATAAATACCTATAAAACAGCTCATTGAGTGTGTATGTAGCCTGATTTTCAACGCTCCAAAGGGTTGTTAGGGTAGCAGGAATACCCAAAGCAGCAAAACCCCGTGAAAGACTCAAAATCCCCTCCCCTTTTGCATTTTTACCAACGGCAGTTTTACAGGCAGAAAGCACCATCAATTGCGTGTTGAAACGTTCTAAGTCCGACAATTCTGATAATTTCAAGACGGAATCTTTAAAATAAATCATCGGTTCTTGGTCGGAACTGTCGGCTTGTGCGTGGGTGTAAAGATGCACAATTTGGTAGTTATGGGCATCATTTAAAAAAGTCCTTTTGGTAGCTTCATTCTGATTAAAATTCTTTCCCAAAAAGAAGTTGGAAGTAATATTTGCCAAAGAAATATCTGAACCCAAAAGGGCTGTTTGGTTCAAGTTTTTACTAAAATTTACGGGCGCCATTCCCATAAATTTATTGCGAATTGAAAATGATTTTTGCCCCAAATTTTTTAGTAAAAATTGCATAGAATAAGTATAAGAAATGGCATAATCTTGGAGTAAATAATTAGCATTTTTAGCCGATTTACTTAGGGCTTCAAAAGGGATAAAAAAGCCATCTTGAGCAATAATTAAGCGTCCTTTGGGAATATAAATATTCTTAAACATTTGCTGATAAAGCTGATTACTAACATTCAAAAAACCTTTAAAATCTTGATTAGCTTTCTGGTTATCAACGCAATAGCTTAAAAATAGTGTTGCATTATTAGCGTAATTTTTCGCATCAATAGAATACATCATTACTTTGTTCTCCGAAACCTGCAAAGCATAAAGGGTATTGTCTCCCACAAAATATTCGAGTAGCGTTTGGTCACTTCCCAAATACTTTTTGACTTTATCCAATGACACCAAAGTGGTATCATATTTATACCTAAAATACGTTGGATTTTTTGTTTCTAAACCTTTAATAAATTGCTCTTGTTTTTTCTGAATATCAAGCACTTGCATTTGTAGCCTTTCGGAGTTTTCACTTTCAGAAGACAATTTTTTATTCAGTTCCGATATTTTTTGTTGAAAATCAACTTCTTTAGCCAAATCTTCGGGCGAAAGTTGCTGTTTTGCCGTCAGTTCATTGAGACGGTCATTGAGTAAAATGGCTTTACTTTTCTCAAAAAAATAAAAAGCTTTATCATAATTTTTTAGCAAAAAACAGGTTTTAATCGCCTGTTCATACAAATGATGCGTTTTGTTTCTCCAATATAATTTCGACTGCGTTCCAGCGTGTTCAAATCGCATAATGTCAATTAATTTATCAGCAGTTAGGTATGTATCCAGAGCAATTCGTAAGTGTTCGTTTTGCTTAGTCGTTTCATAATATTCAAGCCATGTATCGGCTTTGTCTTGGAGGGTTGTGAGATAATACGCTTTGAAATCAGAAGATTTTAAATTTTTAACCGTCGGATTATCGAAAAGTGTTTGAGACGTAAACCCAATCGGAGCAATTGAAAGGGCTTTTTGGTAGTAATGAAAGGCTTTTGGGTATTCTTTTTTCATCCAATAGACGGCAGCAATATCATCTAAAAATAGGACTTTCCTATCCGTTCTGTTCATCGTTTTTAGCCCATTTGTGAAACTCTCTAAGGCTTTATTGTAGTCTTTTGTATTATAATAAGCGAAGCCAATTCCGACAAAAGTCCAAGAATAATCGTAGTTGTTTTTAGCTCTCAAAAACAACTCTTGAGCCTTTTTAAAATAGCTCACTGCCTCCAAATACTTTTTTTCAGAAGCAGCAATTTGCCCTAAATTATAGTAAGCAAAAGGTACTGATTCAGAAAAAGCTTCATTTTTAAGAATGCTAATTGTTGTTTTTAAATCATTCTTTGCTTTTTCTAAATTTCCAATAATCAAGAATGCTTTTGCTCTTTCAATCAGGCATCTCGTTGAGAGAGAGTCATTTTTTTGCTGTTGAGCTACTTGAATACCAATCGTTGCTTGAGAAACGGCTTTTTCAAAATCTCCCATTTTACTCAGAATGTTAGCCTTCTGAGAATAAATATGGGGAATACCAATTGATTTTGCACGGAAAGTCATCGCCCACGCAATACATCGGTCATAGAGATTTAAAGCCGTTTGGTAACTTCCTCGTCTATCAGAAACTTTTGCCCAAAGGAAATAATTATCTACTAAATATTTTTTTTTAACATTTTGCCGAGGCGAAGAGTTAATCTCAATTGCTTCCTTAATTACTATTTCAGCATTGGTTAAATCTTGTTTTATCAGATAATTTTCGGCTATTTTTTGAAGAATTAAAGTATAGGTAGAATCTTGAATCTGACATTTTTGTGCCGATTTTTTTAATCTAATTAACTCAGTTTGGTTATCTTTTTTTTGAAGAGCATTCCGATAACCCAACCACAAATCTTTTGAATTTGGGCAATCTGCCAGTGAATAAAACTGGATAAAAAATAGTAAAAAAAGTATGGATAAAAATTTAGGCATGATGTTAAATTGAGGCAATCATGGTAATTACCTCAATTTAGGTGTTTTCAAAATATTAAAAAAGAAGTTTATTTGTTTCAATATTTTTTTATGTCATCACTTGCTGGGATTGTACTCATATAGTCGCTTTTCATAAATTTTGAAGGCTTTTTCAACAAATAATTCAAAATGTTAGCAGTTATATATGGAGCCGCAAAAGATGTTCCTTTGAGATAAATACCACCAGAACTGTTAGGAATAAAATGTTTGCAATCAGCATCAGCAAGCATACTTAAATCTATTTTCTTTTTAGTGCTTGAAGTATTCTGACAAATACTTTCTGATTTATTTCTGCTCGTTACTGTAATAATATTACTCCCAAATTCTGTATTATCAGCATAGCAAGCGGGATAATATATTTGTTTATCAATATCCAAATCATCATTTCCTGCTGAACAAATAATGACAGTATTAGCGGCTTTCGCTCTTCTTAAAACCTCCTCAAAAACAGGAATTGGCTCTTGATGATATGTTCCCCAACTGGCATTAACTACTTTAATATTATGTTTTATGGCGTACAAAATGGCACATAAGTTATCGTAAAGATTGCCAACACTGGTAGTATCGTAAGTCTTCAAACCAACAATTCCAATTTGACGACTTTCACTTTTACTCACTATAATACTGGCTATGCCAGTCCCATGTAGTGTAGCATCCGATACATCAGAAGTATGATTAAGGAAATTATAATTCAAATTTGTATTCATTCTACTCGCCAACATTTTATCGTTGTTCACACCTGAATCTATCACTCCCACCAACAAAGCATCTTTTCTACCATAGCCAACTGCTTGAACTTCATTATTGGTCTGCTTTAAGTGCTTAATTTCAGCTAAATCAAATTCACTATTATTACCACTTCCTGCTGCTCCGCCATCTGGGTTCAATATTGTTTTGATTAAATGTAAATCTTGTCCAGACAACAACACAAAGTCATCGTCACAATCACAGGTTTTGTTGGTATCTTTAATTACATTAATGGCATCAGCAACTTTAAATACATCGAAAATTCTACTAAAGATATTTTTACGATTGCCACCGTTACCTTCGTTTGAATTTCGTTTTATAGATACAATGTTTTCGATATCTCTTTCGCCTGACAGAACTTGCCATTTCCAATAACTTTCTAATTCTCCTTCAATATTTTTAATTGCTTCCTCTTGACGAGCCTGTGCTGTATCTGCTCCTACAAACAAGACAATTTTGCGGTCTTTCAAGACATATCCTTGCCCTTCTACATATACATAAGCAGGGTTTTTCTGAATTTCAGATTCAAAAGCGTTCTTGGCAATAGGTGGCTCTATGGATTCTTTTCCAATATAGGTTGGTCGTGTTCCCAACGAAAAATAAAAAAAGATAACAAATAGTAGAAAAAGTAGAAGAAGAATAATTAGTGGACGTCTCATGGTTTAATAATTAAAGGGTTTGAATTGGAATTAGTTTTTGGAAAATTAGTCGCAATTATCAGTAAAAAAGGAAACAAAAAGAGTTTTAGTATTTAAGATACGACTTTTACCAAACAAGAAATAAACTATTCTTGATAACTTATTGAACGGTAAATAATCATTGATAGAAAAATGAAATACATCGTATTAATTCATTCCGTACCTTTGCCCCAAATTATTTTATTAAAAAAATCTCAGATATTTTAAAATCTGACCAAAAGAGCATCTTTTGCTCAACAAATACAAAAATTAGCATATTTCACAATGGAAAAAATTAAAGTTGCAAACCCTGTCGTTGAGCTTGATGGCGATGAAATGACTCGAATTATCTGGAAATTTATCAAAGATAAATTAATTACTCCTTACTTAGACGTAGATATTAAATACTACGATTTGGGTATGGAATACCGTGATGAAACCAACGACCAAGTAACAATTGATGCTGCTGAGGCTATCAAAAAGTATGGCGTAGGTATCAAATGTGCTACTATTACTCCTGATGAAGCTCGTGTTAAAGAATTCAATTTGAAACAAATGTGGAAATCTCCAAACGGAACAATCCGTAACATCTTAGATGGTACTGTTTTCCGTGAGCCAATCGTTTGTACAAATGTTCCAAGATTAGTACCAAACTGGACTGCACCAATTATGATTGGTCGTCACGCTTTTGGTGACCAATACAAAGCAACGGATTTCGTTGTAAATGGTCCTGGTAAATTAACCATGAAGTTTGAAGGAACAGACGGAACAGTGCAAGAATTTGATGTATTTAACTTCAAATCAAGCGGTGTTGCAATGGGTATGTACAACGTCGATGAATCAATCCGTGGTTTTGCTCACTCATGTTTCAAAATGGCATTAGGCAAAGGATGGCCATTATATTTATCAACTAAAAACACCATCTTGAAAAAATACGATGGTCGTTTCAAAGATATTTTTGAAGAAATTTATCAAGCAGATTACAAAGCACAATTCGACGCAAAAGGTATCGTTTACGAACACCGTTTGATTGATGACATGGTTGCTTCTGCCTTGAAATGGAATGGTAACTTTGTTTGGGCTTGTAAAAACTACGACGGAGACGTTCAGTCTGATACAGTTGCTCAAGGTTTTGGTTCATTAGGCTTAATGACTTCTGTTTTGATTACTCCAGACGGAACAGTGATGGAAGCTGAAGCGGCTCACGGAACGGTAACACGTCACTACCGTGACCACCAAGCTGGAAAACCAACTTCAACGAACCCAATTGCTTCTATCTTTGCATGGACTCGTGGTTTAGAATTCAGAGGTAAATTAGATGGTAATGATGCTCTTATCCATTTCTGCCAGACTTTAGAAAAAGTTTGCGTTGCAACGGTAGAATCAGGCAAAATGACGAAAGATTTAGCGGTTTGTATTCACGGAAATAAAGTGAATCATGGCGAACACTATTTATACACAGAAGAGTTCTTAGCAGCAATTGACGAGAATTTGCAAGTGGCATTAGCATAGATTCATTTAGTGAATGAGTGATTTGTGAGTTAGTGAATTACTCCACGATATTTAGTGAATGAGTGATTTGTGATTGAGTGGATTACTCCATAATTTAAAACCCCACGAGATTTTAATATCTTGTGGGGTTTTGTTTTTTTGTAGAAAAATATCAGTAAAAATCAAGACTTTTAACCAAATTTTCAGGGTATTATTCAAACAAAGTCTGCTTATCTTTGTTTAGATTTTATTAGGCATTATCATAAAAATATATGAAAATAATTGTAATCGGTTCGGGTTTTTCGGGATTGGCAGCAGCTACAAGTTTGGCAGATAAAGGACACGAGGTTATTATTTTAGAGAAAAATAGTGTCGCTGGTGGACGTGCAAGAGTTTTTTATGAACAAGGCTTTACCTTCGATATGGGTCCCAGTTGGTATTGGATGCCCGATGTTTTTGATAATTACTTCGCAACCTTTGGCAAAAAAACTTCCGATTACTACAATTTAGTTCGCCTCGACCCTTCGTATTCTGTTATTTTAGAAGGAAATGAAACCATATATTTACCTGCGGGTGTGGAGAAATTAGGCGATTTATTCGAGAGTATGGAAGTGGGTAGTCGTGCAAAATTCCAAGAGTTTATGCGTCAGGCAAAGTATAAATATGACGTTGGAATCAATAATTTTGTTTGGAAACCCTCACGAAGCATTAGCGAATTTTTAAGTATAAAATTGTTGTACGATGTAACTCGGTTGGACGTATTCCAGTCTTTTTCTTCGCATATTCGGAAGTTTTTTAAGGATGAAAAAATCCTAAAAATTATGGAGTTCCCTATTTTATTTTTGGGAGCAACACCCGAAAATACGCCTGCCATGTACAGCTTGATGAATTACGCCGAGATGGAAATGGGAACGTGGTATCCGATGGGCGGAATGCACGAAATTGTAAAAGGAATGGTGTCTTTGGCAGAAGAAAAAGGGGTGAAAATTTTATTGAATAAAGACGTTCAGAAAATTGAAGTACAAGACGATAAAGTTAGTAAAGTTATCACAAATGATGGAGAATTCACGGCTGATGTAGTAGTAGCAAGTGCTGATTATCACCACGTTGAAGATAAACTATTAGGAGAAAAATACAGAAATTACGACGAGAAATATTGGGATAAACGAGTAATGGCTCCGTCGTCTCTGTTATTTTATTTGGGCGTAAATAAACGAATTGAGAAATTAAAACATCATAATTTATTCTTTGATGAAGATTTTAAAGTTCACGCTCACGAAATCTATACCGAGCCAAAATGGCCTTCAAAACCACTTTTTTACGCTTCTGCTCCATCAAAAACCGATGATAGCATTGCCCCAGAAGGTTGTGAGAACTTGTTTCTACTAATTCCAGTAGCACCAGATTTGGAAGATACCGACGAAATTCGGGAGAAATATTACCACATTATTATGGAGCGTTTGGAAAAATATTGTGGTGAAAATATCAGGGATTCTGTAATTTACAAAAGAAGTTACGCTCACCAAGATTTCAAAAGCGATTATAATGCCTTCAAAGGAAATGCTTACGGATTGGCAAATACTTTGATGCAAACGGCACTTTTGAAGCCAACTCTAAAGAGTAAAAAAGTAAAGAATTTGTATTATACAGGTCAATTAACCGTGCCAGGTCCAGGTGTTCCACCATCTTTGATTTCAGGCTTATTGGTGGCAGGAGAAGTTGAAAAAGAAATGTAGTCCGATGCTGGGCGGCACTCCGCTTCCGCATCGGCTAAAATCGTTACGCTAATTTCGATGTAGAATCATCGAGTTACATTTAAAAATGGATTTATATACCAAAACAACGCTTGAATGTAGTAAGCTCATTACGGAGCATTACAGCACGTCTTTTACATTGGGTATCAAGACTTTAGACAAGGAATTTCACTTGCCTATCTATGCTATTTACGGCTTTGTACGCTACGCAGACGAGATTGTGGATACTTTTCATGGCTTTGATAAAAAATCGTTATTGGCTCGTTTCAAAGCGGATACTTATACGGCAATTGAAGAGGGTGTTAGTTTAAACCCTGTTTTACATTCTTTTCAGTTGATTGTCAATAAATACAAAATCGACCATGAATTAATTGAGGCATTTTTGCATTCAATGGAAATGGATTTATACTTTGCTGACTACAACCAAGATGGTTATGAAGAATACATTTACGGTTCGGCAGAAGTAGTGGGTTTGATGTGCTTACGGGTTTTTTGCGAAGGTAATTCGGAACAATATGACACTTTAAAAGCTGATGCCAAACGTTTAGGTTCGGCTTTTCAGAAAGTAAATTTCCTAAGAGATATTAAATCAGATTTTCAAGAAAGAGGACGTACTTATTTCCCCGATGTAGATTTCAAAAATTTCAGCTTAGCCGACAAAAAAGCCATTGAAGATGATATTCAAGCGGATTTTGATGCGGCACTTCGTGGCATTTTAGCCTTACCCAAAGGAGCAAAAGGAGGCGTTTATTTAGCGTATAAATACTATTTGAGACTATTCGATAAAATCAAAAACTGTCCCGCTTCAAGAATTCAAAATGAAAGAATTAGAGTGCCAGATATTCAAAAAATGGCTTTATTGGCGAGTACGTATGTGAAGTTAAGGTTGAATGTTTTGTAGAGTTTTACCTTCCCAAAACTTTAAGACTTTGGGAAGGTAAATGTTTTTTATGAAATCATATCAAATCCACAATAAGGCACTAAAACCTTTGGAATTTTAATTCCCTCTGGTGTTTGATTATTCTCTAAAATAGTCGCTAAAATACGTGGTAAAGCCAAAGCTGAACCGTTTAATGTATGTAATAATTGAGATTTTCCTTCCGTTTTCATTCTCAATTTCAAACGATTTGCTTGATAAGTCTCAAAGTTAGACACTGAACTTACTTCCAACCAACGTCCCTGTGCCGCTGAATACGTTTCCATATCATACGTAAGCGCAGACGTGAAACTCATATCACCACCACACAAACGCAATACTCGGTAGGGCAATTCTAATTTCTGCAAAATTCCTTGTACGTGATGCGACATTTCTTCTAAAGCCGCATAAGAATTCTCTGGCTTTTCGATGCGTACAATCTCAATTTTATCGAACTGATGCAAACGGTTCAACCCACGCACGTGAGCTCCCCAAGACCCCGCTTCTCTACGGAAACAAGGCGTATAACCTGCATTTTTGATGGGCAATTCGCTTTCTTGCAAAATGACATCACGGTACATATTGGTAATTGGTACTTCGGCAGTCGGAATCAAGAATAAATCATCTACCGTGGCGTGGTACATTTGCCCGTCCTTATCGGGTAATTGTCCCGTTCCAAAACCTGATTCTTTATTAATCAAAATCGGAGGTTGAACTTCCATATAGCCTGCATTGATAGCTTCATCCAAGAAGAAATTAATCAAAGCACGTTGAATTCTTGCTCCTTTTCCTTTGTAAACAGGAAAACCCGCTCCCGTAATTTTATTACCTAATTCAAAGTCAATAATATCATATTTCTTGATTAAATCCCAATGCGGAACTGAACCTTCTGGAAGATTTGGAATTACACCACTTTCCAAAACTACTTCATTTTCTTCTGGCGTTTTTCCTGCGGGAACACTTGAATGTGGAAGATTAGGCAAAGTCACCAATACTTCATAAAGCTCTGATTCTAAAGTTTTTAAAACTTCTTCTAATTCTTTAGAACGAACTTTCAAAGTGCCAGTTTCAGCTTTAGCGGCTTCGGCTTCTTCTTTTTTACCTGCTTTCATCAAACCGCCAATTTCTTTGGCAAGAGCATTTGATTTGGCGAGCGTATTGTCTAATTCAACTTGTGTTTCACGACGTTTTTCGTCTAAACCCAAAATTTGCTCAACGACTTCTTCTGCATTTTTGAAATATTTTCTATTCAAGCCTTCAATCGTTGCGGCTTTGTTTTCTTTTATTTGTTGTATTTGTAACATGGTTGATGTCTCCCCAGTCTGAAGACATAGGGTTAGTTATAATTTTTGGCTAAAGCCTTTTCGTCCAAAACTCTCCTTTATCCCTTAAATTCATCTGGCAAATCTGCGATTGGAAATCCATATTTTTCAATAAATTCATCACTTTCCATTTGAAATGATTTCTTTTTATGGTGTTCTTCTTGGTTTTTAATGTAATTCCGAACACTCTCTATCTGCGACTGGCTCACTGAAACTGCAAAATATTCTTCTGCCCAAGTTAATTTTTCGGGTACTAATTCAACTTTATTTGCCCAAAATGAAGACTCCCCTTTAATGAGTTGCATAACATTGGCAATATTTTGGGTTGGTCCTAACGAAATCAAACAATGAATATGGTCTTCAACACCGTTAATAAAATCTACATAAATTCCTTTTTCACGAGCATTCTGTAAAATATATTGAAACAGAATTGGACGAATAGGCTTTTTAAGAAATGGCTCACGTTTTTTCATTGCCCAAACAACATGAAGATAGATTTTCACAAAACTCATGTTTTTATTGATTTGTAGTTACTTACCCAACCTAAAGATGTAGATTTATTTCCCCAGCCTAAAGGCATGAGGTTATTCATTGATTTTGGCTAAAGCCTACGTATCCAAAGGCTTTAGCCAAAAATATCACTAACTCCACGCCTTTAGGCTGGAGAAAATTGCAACGAATCACAACACGGCTATATCAGCGATGCTGTTAATTATCACGGTGCCGAGAAAATATCTTTCATCGCATCTTCATACAAAAAGCATCTTTCGTTCAGGGCATTCAATGCCGCTGCTTTGTTCTTACCGTGAATCAAAAGTGTAATATTATGTTCGGAAGCTCCGTAGCAAATCATTCTGATTGGAATGTTTTTCATAGCTTCTAATACTTTCAAGGCAATTCCTTCTTTGTCCGCCGAGAAGTTTCCTACGATACAAACAATGGTTTGGTCTTTATCAACTTCCTCTAAATCAGCAAATTGACGCAATTCAGCCATGATAGAATCCAAATGCTCGTCGTTGTCGATGGTTACAGAAACGGAAACTTCCGAAGTCGTAATCATATCAACTGGCGTTTTGTATTTTTCAAATACTTCAAATACTCTTCTCAAGAAACCGTAAGCATTCAACATTCTGGTCGAGTGAATGTAAATTGCCGTCAAATTATCTTTGGCTGCAATCGCTTTAATTTCACGGTCAGACGTTTTATCGGCAATCAATGTACCAAAAGCAGACGGTTCCATTGTGTTTTTCAAACGAACTGGAACCCCTTTCATTTTAGCAGGCGTAATGGTACTTGGATGCAAAATTTTTGCTCCGAAATACGCTAATTCAGCCGCTTCTTCAAATGTCAATTCACGAATTGGAAAGGTTTTTTTAACGATTCTTGGGTCGTTATTGTGCATTCCATCAATGTCCGTCCAAATTTGAACTTCTTCTGCTACAATTGCTCCACCAATTAATGAGGCGGTATAATCAGAACCACCACGTTTTAAGTTATCAACTTCCCCACGTGGGTTACGGCAGATAAATCCTTGCGTAATAAATAACTGTTTATCAGTCAATTGCGATAAAATCGAACCTAATTTTTGTTCCGTAAATTTCAGAACTGGCTCATTATCGGCATCAATCAACATGAAATCTAAAGCAGGTAACAAAGCAGATTTCACACCTTGCTCACGGCAATATGCTTCAAACATTTGTGTCGAAAGCAATTCACCTTCCGCCACAATTTCCTTTTCTTGCTTTACCGAAAATGGTTTGATATTCACCAAAGAACGAATGAATGAAAATTCCTTTTCAATAATCGCTTTTCCTTCTGCTTGTCCTGCGGGAGTTGAGTATAATTCCTTGATAAACTCCTCATAATGAGCAAACAAGGTGTTGATTTTTTCAACCGCCTCCGCATCATTATTTGCTTTCAAAGATTCTCCGATGGAGATAAGTGCATTAGTCGTACCCGAAAGAGCCGACAATACAACAATTTTACGATTACCATCTTCGGTAATCAAATTTTTGATAGAGTGCATTCTTTCGGGCTTCCCGACTGAAGTACCTCCAAATTTCCAAACTTGCATATTTTTTAAATAATTGATAATCAAATAATTACTCCGAAAACTCCTTATCCACAATCGTCTCTTTCACAATAAATAATGGTCTATTTTTGGACTGAAAAAATACTCTCAAAACGTATTCTCCAATCACGCCCAAAGCAAATAATTGTACGCCACTAAACAAAATAATAATAAATAACAGCGATGTAAAACCTTCAATAACTTCTTGAAAAAAGAATTTCTTGATAACAACGCTCAAAAAGTAAACCAAGGATACCAAAATGGTCAATACTCCCAAACGAGAAACAAACTTAATCGGGAATTCGCTAAAATTGAAAATCCCGTTATAAGCCAGTTTAAACAACATCGAAAACGAGTATTTTGATTCGCCCGCTTGTCGTTCTGAACGTTCATATTCTACCCCAATTTGTTTAAAACCTACCCACGTTCGCATTCCTCGTAAGTATCGACTTTCTTCGGGCATTTTATTCATAATATTGACTACTCGACGGCTCATTAAAGCAAAGTCTCCACTGTCTAAAGGAATGTCGATATAAGAAATACTCTTCAATAATCTATAAAACAAAAAATAGGCAGAACGCTTCAAAAAACCCTCTTTTCGCTTTTTTCTTACGGCATATACCACGTCGTTTCCTTGTTGTAAATACGGGTAAAATTCATGTAAAAGTTCGGGAGGGTCTTGCAAATCACCATCAATTACCATCACGCCTTCCGTTCCTCTTGCATGGGCTAAACCAGCGGTTAAAGCCAATTGATGCCCATGATTTCTTGCCAAAAAAACACAGTGATAACGTTCGTCCGACAGAGCCATTACTCTCATTAATTCTGCTGTATTGTCTCGGCTACCGTCATCTACCAATACAATTTCAATGAGTAAAGGTGACGTTTCCATTACTTCATTCAATCGTTTTATTAAATATGGAAATGTTTCACTTTCGTTATAAAGTGGAGCAACTATCGAAATCTGAGGGTTATTCAATGTATTATATTTTAAAGCCAATTTTACAACAAAGATACATAATGCTACCCAAAAACTTGATTAAAAGCGTTTTGGGAGTGGTGCAAAATTGGTAAAATCAATTAGTTACGT
This sequence comes from Cytophagales bacterium, assembly GCA_013298805.1. GTDB lineage: Bacteria > Bacteroidota > Bacteroidia > Cytophagales > Spirosomataceae > Arcicella. The sequence continues at coordinate 46,592 of JAAFIU010000008.1, forward strand.
CAATTGATTGGTTTGTATTAAAAAATTTATGGGTTGTGCCATCTACCCAAAATATACCAATTTGATAAGTGTCTGGTACAAAATAATGAACTGGAACTTTTGTGGCAAAACCTGCTTTCAAGAAACTTTGTAAATTACGTTTTTCATAGACTATATAATTTCTTTTGTCTGACTTGAAAAGTAAATATACACCATCATTGAGTCCCCAACCTATTGGCAAAGTTGAATTCGAGATTACAGTTTCGTCATTGATTTTAGTAATATCAACCTTTATAAAGGGCTTGTTTGACAGTTCTTGAGAAATTTCTGTTTCTGACTTTGTAAAAACAGTTTCAGGAAATTGATAGATTTTCTTCGGAACAAGTCGCCCCAGTGCTGTTTGCACATATTTATCAAAATCTGAGCCAACTTGTGGCCCTAAGCCTATTTGATTATGCTCTTGATTGAAAGCTCTGACTAATAAGTCTTTTCTTCGTTCATGCAATTCGGGTAAGAATTTGATATACGAAGCAATATTAAAAATAAGACATCCGAGAATCACCCATTTGAAATATTTTTGATTATTCGGATATTTCAGCCAGCCTGTCAGCAACATTAAATAAGAAATAACTAACATGACGGATGTATAGATTTTATAATTTCCGACAAGCATTACAAAATAGCCAAATCTTGGACGTAGAATGGCTATCACAAAAGCATTGACCAACAGGAATAAAAAGCCTCCTAAAATAATATAATTGGAAGGTTCATTATTGAATCTTGCCTGTAAGTTAGCCCATAAATCAGGAATTGAGAATTTCGTTTTTGTCTTAAACACATTATGAAAAATCCAAAAAAGGGCTATTCCAATCAGTACAAAACCTGCAATCGTTGGGGTAACAGAACGAATTAAAATTGGGCTAAGTGTCAGAAAATCAAGGCTTCCTCCTAAATGCGTAAAAAATCCAAAGAAACTTTCGTGCGGGTGTTTGAAGAAATATTGAAAGCCTTCACTATTGGCTTGTGTATCAAATTGGTAGAAATATAATTTGAAGGTAGCAAACATCAAAGTAAGCCAAACGCCCAACATTTTATACCTCCCTTGTAGAGCCAAAACGCCACCACCAGCTACCCAATAGAACAAACCGCTACTCATGGTGAAACTATTAAAAAATATGGCAAAAACGCCTATCCAAAAGGTTGCAAACGTATTTTTTGAAAGACAATAGATTCCCAATAATCCAAAAAAAACAACGGGCTGATTCTGAAAACCTGTAATTGCCCAAGTGCTTGTCAGATAATATTGAGGTTGTAAAAGTAAAAGTGGTACGGGTAGAAAGTATAAAATTGGCAATTTTTGAGCTTTGATAACTTGCCAAAAAATCAATAATGTTCCGAGAAGGGTAATATTTGAAAGCACAATGAGTGTCCGAATATTAAGTGTTCCTGTCAAAAAAAAATGCAAAAGTGTTACCAATTTAGCATAGACTATTCTGTGTTCATTATTTGGTTTGAACACCAGCCAAGCCCTTTCGTTAAAGTCTTTCGCTTCTAAAAATTTTCCCAAAAAATCGGGAAAAGCATCAATATCATCCATCCAAGGCACATTCACAGAATATGTAATGAGCATCAGTATGAAAAAAAAGATAGGTAAAATAATACCTATTTGGGTTAATGTCTTTTTCAAAGTTATTGTTACTGTAGCACGGAATGGTATTCCGTGAATCAGACTATAAATTCACGGAATGCAATTCAGTGCTACAGTATTTAAAAGTTAATTTTTTCATGAACAATATACTCTGGGCGGTTCTTGATTTCCTCAAACATATTGCCTAAATATTCACCCAAAACGCCAATCGTCAACAACTGAATACCCCCAAAAAATATAAGAGCAATAATCGTTGAAGCCCAACCTGGCACTAAGCTATCAGAGCGATAAAGTAGTCCTGTAATTACCCAAATTGCTAAACCAATGCCCACCAAAACACTGATTAAACCTAAGCTGAGAGCCAATTTAAGGGGTTTTTTGCTAAAATAAAGTAAACTCGTCGAAGCGAATTTTAGCATTTTTGACAATGGATATTTCGTCTCACCCGCAAAACGCTCTTCACGCACATAAACAATTGGGACTTGTTTAAAACCAATCCAACTGATTAAACCTCTGATATATTTATTTTTCTCTGGTAAACTTTTGAAGGCTTCAATGACGTGTTTATCAATCAAACGGAAATCACCTGTGTCAACTGGGAGTGGCGTATCTGACAAAAAGTTTATCAATTTATAGAAATATTTTGCCGATAACTTCTTGAAAAATGTCTCGCCTTTTCGCTCGCCACGCAATCCGTAAACAACATTTGCATTTTGTTCTAAGTGAATTTTTACCATTTCTGGAAATAACTCAGGCGGGTCTTGAAGGTCTGCGTCGATAATAATGGCAACATCGCCAACGCAAGCATTGACTCCTGCGGTAACGGCTGGTTGATGTCCAAAATTTCGAGAAAAGCTTAGAATTTTGACATTTGAGTCATCTTTTGCCATTCTTCGCAATAATTCAAGCGTTTTATCTCTACTTCCATCATTGATAAAAATGAGTTCATAACCACGGTGTTCAAAACTCTGCATCGTTTTATGGACACGCTCATAAGTATGCGTTATTACCTGTTCTTCATTGAAACAAGGAATAATGATGGAGATGTATAAGTCTTTATTTGTCATGTTTTTACAGCTTTCGGCAGACGGCAATCAGCCTTCGGTTTACCAATTTTAATTTTATCAAAATAGAAACCTTTTTTACTTTTCTTCTTTCAAAATTATCACTTTCTTGTCAAAATACGTGGCGTAGCATTTATTCCAAAGGTGTTGTTCGTTGGTTTTTATTTCATCAAAATACAGTGATTTTGGCGTGTTTTTTAATGGAGTAACGTAAACTGTATCGGTTTTTGAGGTCATAATGTGTTGATAACGTTGCGTCATTTCTTGGTCATATCGTTTGGCAATTCCTAAGCGAATATCAGCATACATCGTTTTAATATTACCATCTAAAAGGTAAATATACGTTCCTATCAACACCATCATAAGTCCAACAACCCAAATTTTATTCAAATGATTATTGGGATTATAATCAGCAGGATAATCGTAATGAGCAATCGTAATGATATAAAAAACACCTATTAGATAAATGGCAAAAATAATGTTATTTACACGGTCTGGCACGCCCATATCATTACCGTAATGAATGACAAAGAACATGAAGAAAATCAAAATAAATAATGCCAAAATGGCAATCCAAATATTGATTTTAAAAATAGCCTGTGGACGTACAGGTACGAATCTTTGAAGAAAGTTATTATATAAGAATCCAAAAAACATTACAGGACTTGACCATTTAAAACCACTAATAATCGTTGATTTTAAAGCATTTATGAGTGACGAAACAATAGCACCCCCAAAAACCTGACCACCCGAACTTGCCATACGAATTTCATTTCCCTTTGCTGTAATTACCCAGAAATAGGCAAAATATGCCCCAACTAACATCAAGAAGAAAATAAAGCCGTCAAATCTTTTCTCGAATACTAAAATATACAGCCAAATCATGCCCAAAAAAGTAAGGATAAAAAGCATCATTACTTCGTTTGACCCCACCATAAAAAACACCAAAGTAGCTGCCAATAGGGCAATTGGGTATTTAATACGTTGATATTTAGGTTGATAATATCTTAGAATAACGACGATTAAATACAGAAAATAACAAAGGGAAGTAGGGAAAATGAATACCGATGTGTACCAATAAAAAGTATCAACTACACTCGATGAAAATATGACAAATAAGCTCAAAAGCGTAGCCGCCAATAATAATTGGTTTTGGCGTGAAGGCTTCAATAGTTCACCAATCAAAGAATACATGGCGTGATACAATAAGCCCAAAATTAAAAATGGCATCACTTTCACAAACCAAAATACCCCAAAAGCCAAAGGGGTAGCATGAAAAATCATGTTGGAAATATAGCGTCCAGACCAGCCTTCGTAATAGAATTTTTGAGCTTGCCAAAATCCAACATCACGAGTCATGTACGCAAAGCAATAATCGTCCGCTACGGAAGGGTGATTATAAAGAGCCAGAATTCCAACTGGAACAATGGTCATTAAAAATAGTAGCCACAGGGCTAAATTGGCAATGTTTTTTGGGTTAAGCACTGATTTTCCTTTATTTTGTTATTTGATAATTTTCATCCATTTGTTTTTCGTAACAAAGGATAAATCAAAACAGAACCCAAAATTACCAAAGTTCCAAGGTAAAACCCTGTTGTCATGCGTTCTTTTTCACCAAAAATTGAGTAAGCCAGAATTATTCCGTAAACTGGCTCAAGATTTATGGTTAAAGTGAAAGTAAATGCTGAAAAAATCCTGACCAAATCTACCGATTTTGAATACGCATAAACCGTACACACAAAAGCTAAAATAGAAATCC